>JBBRZT010000052.1:0-16383 GCA_038236395.1 Candidatus Acidiferrales bacterium | reverse complement strand
TATCCCAGCTCAAGCCTCCTATCACAATTACACGCTTCGCTATCTCGCTGTGGCTTCCTTCGCGCTTGCCGCGGTGCGCGGGCACAGAAGCGTCGTTGGGCGCTCCGAGGCACTACGAAAACAAGCTCAGCTGGCGTTCGACAATATTCTCGAGACCACGCAACTGGTTACGCCCCAAGGCAGCTATCACGAGTCCATGGATTATTTTCGAATCACGCTGGCGCCACTGGCGCTACTCGCGGAACTTCAACGTACTACCACGGCGGTGGATCCTGCGCGCCGCTACACGGTTTTTGGCAGCATCGGCGCCACCTATCTGTACAAGCTGATGCCCGACGGAACGCCTTCGCGCGAAGGCGACAATGAATATCCAATTCTCGACGATCGTGACACCGCGCTGGTGGGATACGCTATAAACCGTTTCAAAGACCCCTACAGCGCGTGGCTCCTGCGGAACAGCGGGTTCTTTCCCTCCAAATGGGTGCTCCCTGTGCTGGAATTTTTGTGGAACGACCCCGAAGTGCTGCCACGCGATCCTGCGCTCACCGAACCAGCGGAGCTTCCCCGCCAACGATTCTTTCCAGGCGTGGGGCATCTGGTGATGTGCAGCGGTTGGAAACCGGATTCCACGTGGATTGAATTCGATTGCGGCGCCTATTTTTCAAAACACCAACACCTTTCGCAAAATCAATTCTCCATCTATCGCCAAGGATATCTGGCTATCGACAGCGGAGCGGACTACACCGATACCGAAAGCCCGCACTACCTCAATTATTACCGGCGGACGGTGGCCCACAATTCCATCCTTGTATACGACCCGCGCGAGAAATTTTTCTGGTCCGATAATATTGTGGATGCCGCCAATGATGGCGGCCAACGCATGGATTCGGCGCGCTTCTGGAACACCGTGCGCAGCCTGGATGATTGGGAGCGCACCCGTGATCTTTGGAGCTTGGGCTGCATGCGTATCGTGGATTACCAGCCAGGCTCGTATCACTACGCCCTGGGGGATGCCACTAAGGCGTACTCCGCGGCCAAGCTCAAGTGCTTCACGCGCGAGCTGCTCTACATTCCATCCTCCAATATTCTGTTGGTATTCGACCGGGTGGTCAGCACCAATCCCGATTTTCGCAAGGTATGGCTGCTGCATAGCGTCAACGAACCCGTTCTCAGCGGCGCGGGCCAGACTGGTTCGCACGGGGCGACGAATTTTGCGGACGCGGATGAATTCCGATTCAATGAGGCCGATGGCGAACTGCTAATCCACTGCCTACTGCCCGAAAAGCGTTCCGTGACGAAGCGCGGCGGGGCGGGCAACGAGTTTTGGACTCCTGGAAACGAGCGAGGCGGCGATTGGGGCAGCGGCGAGAATTGGCTGCTGGAACCCGCGGAAGGCGGCCCGCTTCCAGACGATCCCCGGCTGCGCGCGATGTGGAAGAAATTCTGGGGCGACGATTTTAAGAAGATCGAGCATTCCAATCGCAAAAACGTTGTGCCTGGCGCGTGGCGGGTGGAAGTTTCTCCATCGGTGCCCGCCGTCGAAGACCACTTTCTCAATTTGCTGGAAATCGGCAGCCGTGGAACGACCGGCAAGCGTCGCGTGGAATTGTTGAAGGGTCAGAATGTCGCGGGCGCGGCATTTGAATCCGGCCCCATGGCCTTGTTCAACACGGGCGGTTCCCCGCTGATGGAAGGAGAAGTGAGCCTGCCTGCGCTCGCCTGTAAAAAACTCTATTTGACGGGCCTGATAGAAAATGCGCGGTATGAAGTCATCTTCGCAGGGCCGAACATCACGACACCGGCCTCCATCGCCGACCCCGGCATCGCCGCAAAGACCGAGCACCTCCGCGCCAACGACAAGGGCGTAGCGGTGCTGGACATGGACGGTGCCCACACCGTGCGATTGCGGTTCCAACAAGTTTGAGCTGTGGGCTGGTTACTCCGTCGGCGGTATCAGAAGTGGCGGATAAAAAAAAGGCGGCCGGGTTGGGCCGCCTCTCTTTTTCCAATTTGAGTAAAAACCTTAGAAGGTAATCCTTAGCCGCAGCCGTATGGTGCGGCGGTTGTCGATGCCCTCCTGTGTAAAGCTGCTGATCAGCCGTCCAAAATCGTCATTGCGAGTGATGTCCGACTCCTGAATCGGCAGCAAAGCGCCAGTTGTAGGATCGACGCGGATGTTGAAATCGCCAAGCAGGGCAAATGAGCCTCCACCGCCGCCCTCATCCGCATTAGGGGAAAATAACGGGTGGTTAAACAGATTGTCCACGTCGGCGCCAAACTGGATCGTCACGCGCTCGGTAGCGTGAAAATCCTTATGCACGCCCAGGTTGACTCCCCAGGTGCCAGGTCCCCAGAGCAGATTGCGTTTGGCGTTTTGCGGATTGCTAAATACATCAGCGCCGACTGAGGGTGGCCCGAAGGCATCAGGATTGAAAACGCGATCACCGCTCTTCTTGTTGAAGTCATTGCTGAGAACGATAGGACGATAGGATGGCTCGGCGTTGAAATCGCCGACTGCGTCCACGGAAGAGATGCCGATATTGCCGGGCTCAATCGGATTGCAATCGTCGCAGATCCAGAACGGTGTGAACCCGGTTCCCGACTTGGCAAACATGTTGAAACTTGTTTGCCACCCGCCAACCAGGAGGTCCGCCCACCGCGACATTGAAGACCCATACGGACGTCCTCTGCCGACCGGCAAATCAAAAACGCCGTACGCCACGGCACGGTGCTTGGAAACGTAGCCGTCCACTCCATAGTCGCTGTCGGGCGTTATGGGATTGTAGGCGATGCCTCCGAGACTCGAGTTACCGGTATCCAACGCGGTGGATTTCTGATCCAGATAGGTATACGAGAAGCTGAACAGGAAACCGTGAGAGTACCTGTGTTCTAACGTCGTTTGGAAAGCGTTCATTTGCGCGTGGCCATAGTTCCCGTAGCTAAGCAGGTAATCGCCAAGTGCCGGGAAGCGATAGCGGCTGAAATCTTCGTTGGAAAAGCCGCAATCCCCATTTTCGACTGGATCGCAAATTCCGTTGGGTTCATTCGTATCTTCGTCTACCGTGTGGGTGCCAAAAGGCACGTCGCTTGGTGCGATCAGGTTGAGGTCTTTACCCGCGATCAAGCCGTGCATAGTCGAACCCAGGTAGGAGAATCGGACAGCGTTGCCCCACCCGATTTCGCGCTCAAACGTGGCGTTGTACTGATGGATGCGCGGTTGGCGAATGTCAAAAGGCACGAGGTTAACTGCCGGCGTCCCTCCGAAACCAGAGGTTACGCCACCACCGGATAATGGACTGGTTCCATCCACACCATTTCCAGGCCACCCTGACAGGGGATTGCCAGCGACATTCCGTTTGGTGACACCTTGGTTGAAGGGATTGGTGGCGATGGGATCGCGAATACCCTGCGCCGCGGAAGTTGGATAGTAAATTCCGTAGCCGCCGCGGATAACGGACTTGTCGCCGATTCTATATGCCGCACCGATTCGCGGGGCGAAGTTGTGTTTATCAGCGAAAACGGTGCCTCTACCCAGTCCGTAGGTGTTGGCGAATGCATATCCGAAGTCAACGATGCGCGTGTCGAGAAATTCAAGCGTCTTCTGAGACGGAATCACGAACCGGCCCAGTTGTCCCGAGGCGGGATCCACATAGTTTGGATCAAAGTTGGCGATCAGATCGTTTTTGTCGGTGAAGGGAGTTACCAACTCGTAACGCAGGCCGAGGTTGACGGTTAGCTTTGAATTTACCTTCCAGGTGTCCTGGATGAAGTAGCCGTGCTCCCAGTTTGTTACATCCATCGCGGGCCGGGGTTGCAGCACGGAGGTTACCGATGTAGCTGGAAGTCCCAGAAGAAAAGCTGTGAATGGATTCGTGCTCGTCCCGGAATAGGTCATCGAGCCGCGCGGATTGCCACGATTCAACGCAAAGCCGTCCACCGCGGAATTGCGCACCAGGTCGCCGCCCATACGGAAGGCATGCTTGCCTTTAATCCATGTCAGGGTGTCGCCAAAGGTAACGAGGTTTTGGTCCAGCGGCCGGAAAGTATTACGTCCGCCGTTATTGAAAGTTGTAAAGGTGTTGCTGAAGTTGATCGCCGGATGACCAAATGTTCCCAGTGCGAAGTTGCCCACCACCGCGCCGTAAGCATCTATGTCACTCTGATCAAATCCGATGCTGCTGAGGAAGCCTTCCAGAGTAGTGTTGCTGTGCCGCAAAAGTTTTTGCCGGTTGAAACCACCGCGCACTTCGTTAATGAAGCTGGGCGAAAAGACATGGGTATAGGAAAGGGAGACCGTATTGTTTCGGCGATCATTTTGCGTGAGGCCGAGCCCGACATACGCGGCAGAAGTTCCCTCGACTGGGGTGTTCGCGCTGCCCTGCGCCGAAGCGTTGTAAACGCCGTAAAGATGATCGTTTTCTGAAAACTCGTGGTCCAATCGCAGAGTGCCGATATCCTGCACGGAGCGGCCGGAAAGGTTGGTCTGGAAGCCGCCGATAATTCTTCCATTGGCCGGATTGATGGGCGCGCTCAGGCCGATCTTGGGAAAGAAGTTGTTGATGAGGTTCTGAACCGTGGGATTCAGCAGCCGAGAAGGAATGGTTACGAACCGCCGATTGCCGTCGTCGTCTACGATGGTGTTGTCCGCAATCTCAGCGGCTGTTAGCACCACGCTGTCGGGCACCAGCGGCTTGGCCGAATCGTTCAGCGCGGAAAAATCGCCGGTATACAGCGATGGGTGCGCTGCCCTGTTGTCCCGAACCTTTACTGGGGCAACCGCGTAGTTCCTCTCGTACGCCGCGAAGAACCATGTCTTTCCCAGATGGGGCACCGAGCCGCCGAACGATCCGCCGAAATCCGTGATGTTGAAATAAGGATTGGGGTACTTCGATTGGAAAGCGGTCGGAGCAAAATTTGCCTTGCCGTTTAGGTCATCCAGTGTCCACGCTGCCAGGGCAGAGTTCTTATTATTATAGAAAAGCGAGCCGTGATAGTTGGACCCGCCGCGCTTGGTGTTGACGCGCACATTCGCTACGCCCGCGTATTCCGCGCTAAAGTCGCTGGTCAGAATGTTGATTTCGCCGACCGCCTCCAGAGACGGCTGGCTCGCGGTAGGCTCCCCAAAAATTCCTCCGTTCGAACGTTGTCCGTCGAGCGAAAAACTCGCGCCATAGCTTTGCGCACCGATAAATTTAAAGGAGCCGTCGGAGGCGCTTTGCGTCACGTTCGGATTCAGGTAAAGGAACGAATAAATGTTGCGGCTGTCACGCGGGAGTTCGATGATCGACTCACTGTCGATGGTTTGACTGATGGTCTGGTCTTCGGTGTCAATGGCCGCCGCTTCCATCGAAACCACTACGCTTTCCTGCGCCGACGAAATCTTCAGCACCGCGTTAGCGGCCACGGAATCGCTGCCCTTCAAAACAACATGGGTAATCTCGGTCTTCGACATTCCCGGCGCAACCACCGTCACCGTGTAGGTGCCGGAGTTGAGCCCGAACATTTCATAGTTACCCTGAGCGTTTGTCTCGGTAACCCGCTCGCTCTTGGTCAGAGCGTCAGTGACCGTGACCGTCGCGCCAACAATCAAGCCGCCGGCGGAATCCGTGACTAGTCCACGAATGGTGCCGAGATCGGTGCCTTGCCCGAAAGCTGAGCCGGCGAAGCTGAGGAATAACAGCGAGATGATACATACTGCTGCAGTCTTGGACTTCATTTGAGGACCCTCCCCCGGGTCTTAATCGGTGAGAGAGATGTAACACTAATACGAAAGGAAACGCAATATTAAATAACCAAACAGCATCCGATGCAAAGCAACGCAAGCCAATCGGCTTTGTTCTGGTGTTTGACCCGGTCCTGAAATGGACCTATACTGCGGCGCACCATGGCGCAGAAGTCTAGACTCCTTATCGAACAGCGGCGACGCAGGATGCTGGATTTGGTGGGTCAAGACGGGCAGGCGACGGTAGCGGAACTGGCCAAACTGTTCTCCATCTCTGCGGTAACCGCCCGGGGTGATTTGGACGCATTGGCTTCGAGCGGCAGCATTGTCCGGTCTCATGGCGGTGCAGTCAGGCGGCTGGATACTGCGCAAGACTATCCGCTTCGTACCAAGGAAGCTCTTCACCGGGACGAGAAATGCAGGATCGGTCGAGCTGCCGGTGACCTGGTGCGGCCGGGCGAAACCATAATTTTGGACTCCGGTACGACGACCGTGGAGATCGCGCGTCACCTGAAAATCCTAAAGCTCCAAGGCGTAACGGTGATCACCAATGCTTTGAACATTGCGGTGGAACTCATCGATACGCCGGGAATTACCCTGATCATGGTCGGCGGCCTGCTCCGGCCGTTGTCGTGCTCCTTCGTTGGACCGCAGGCCGAAGTGATGATGAACGAATTCCATGCAGATCGATTTTTCCTTGCCGTTGATGGCTTCGATTTGCAGACAGGTCCTTCGACGCCCGACGTATTGGAAGCCCAATTGAACAACATGATGATGCGCTCCGCGAAGGAAGTAACCGTTGTAGCTGACTCCAGCAAACTGGGCCGGAGAGCAATCTCCAGGATTGGCCCGTTCGAAAGAATTCAACGCTTGATTACGGATACGGGGGCGCCGGCGGAGTTCGTCGAAAGCCTGCGGCAAAAAGGAATCGAAGTTATCGAGGTGTAGCGCCCTCAAGCGCCAGGCGTGCAAAGTGATACGACATCAGGCTGTCCGGCAACAAAATCGCATTCCGCAAAGTCTTTCGACCTTGCTCCTCACGGCCCAGGGCAATTTGCAAAACTCCGATTGAGTACGTCCACCAACCCTTGTAAGAGCTGGCGTGAAGTCTTGACTCGGCATCCGAAAGAGCTGACTCGAGGCGCGTTCGCCAGTACTCCGAGTCGTATCCAGATCGTTTTTTTGCAGCGGCCCAGGCCCAGACTACTTGAGACGGCTCGGTTGCTTTCGAAGCGAGGGCGTATCTACGATCTGCTTCCGTTTTTTGGCCGCACGCGGCGGATAGTTCGGCAAGCAGATAGTTGGTTCGAGCCGAATCTAAAATTGGCTGCAGCCCGTTTTCCGTAAACGCCATTCCTGCCGCCGGAGAATCCAGATTCTTCATGACCTCAAGCGCCCCATCGCACCGGCCTGCTCGTGACAATCCGAGAGCCTGTGTGAGTTTCACCTCAATCCACACCTGGCGGACATTGGTGCCGCCTTCCTCTCGCCCAAAGAACCGCTTTTTGAACAGTGCGATTGCGCCGTCGTAATTTCCTGCTTCCGCATGGCTGAGCGCCAATTCATAAACAAGAGCGGTTGGCATGTTGTTTAAACTCGGATAGCTCTCGAGAATCTTTACTCGACGCGCAGCGGGTTTTCCCAAAAGCGTCGTTGCCGCAACCGCGCCGGTATAATTTGTAATGTTCAACGGATCGTTCTTTAGGCCTTCTTCAAAAACATCCAAGGCCTCGTCAAACTTTCCTGTTACGTGCAGCAAGGCCAATCCGATGTTGGCATCCAACACTGGCAAAGAGGGGTTGATCGCGCGCGCTCGATTCCACTCGTTCAAAGCAAAATCCGACTGGCCGCGAGCGAAATACCATTCTCCCAGCAGAAGATGCGCGGTCGCATCGTCTTTGTTGGCGCGCAACGCGGCATTCGGGGATTCAAATTCTTCGGCGCGGTCGGGAAACACATAAATCGTAGAAAGCCGGCTGGCCTCGGCGTAGTCTTTTGCGCCCGATTCTCCAAGTTTCTCCCGGCAATATCCCCGGAAATAAACGACGAGAGGATGACTCTGTGGAAGCACCGAGCCGGGCTCGCTCTCGTCTGTGCTCACCGCGAGATATCGGCGTGACAGAACTTCTATCGCCCCCCGGTAAAGCCCCAGCCTTGCATATTCGTATGCGACGCTCAGTACACGATATGGATCCGCTGCGAGATGTTCGAGATTTGGCTTTCCGAGTTCTTCGGCGAGAAAATCGCTCAATGGAAATCGCGCGAGCCATTCACTGGCAAGTTTGTTGGCCATTTCCGTGTTGCCCAAGGCGCGCATTACGGCGGTAAGCTCTTCCGCGGTTCGAATGTCTTGCGGCGCGGATTGCTGGCCGATGGTTAGAATGTTTTGTGCGTCCTGCAATTTGCTTTGGCGGGCGCGCAATTCGCCGAGCCGCAACGCTGCCGCGGCCCGGTACGTAGGCAATCGCATGGCTTCCTGGTAGGCGTCGACCGCATCGCGCTCGCGACCGAGTCCCTCGTAGCTTATTCCGAGGTAATAGGATGTTTCAGTGTCCGTTGTGTTTCGAGCGTGTGCAGCAGCGAGATCAGCGGCCGCTTCTCTATAGCGATTGAGCGACGCCAGCAGCCGCCCTGAAGCTTTACGTAATTCCAGGCTATCCGGAAACCGGTGCAATGCCTTTTGATAGCAATTCACGGCAATCAACAGCTCACCGTTCGACTCCGCGTTGATGCCAAATTGCAGCCAATCATCGGCAGTGCGGTCCGCCTCTTGGGGAATGGCATAAGACTTTTGCGGGCCAACTTTGATTTCAGACTCCGGCTGCCAGTCATACTCCCCTTCCACTTGGGCCATCAACACCGTGCCGCGGTTGTCGCTTAGCTCAAACCGGTATTTTCGCGTGGCGTCGGCAACGCTGATGTGTTTCTTCCAGACGATTTCCGGTGTCAGATCGGCTCGCTCATCAAGCACCACGTTGGCTCCATCCAAAATTCGCACCTCAGCACCGGGGATTCTGCGGTTTGGATTGAAAGCCACTTGAAGCATTCCGTCTTTTCGCTCCAAATGAAGCGCGCCGGCAAGATTAGCGCGCGAAATCCCCCCGATCTCCCGGGCAGGCATCCAGTATTCCGTGAAGGCTATGGTTTGCCGGGGCTCGAGAAACGCGTAAGTCTCCTGGTTTCGAAAGAGGCCGGCTTGAATTTCAACGTAGGCACTGTTGTTATCGGAAAGCGCGGTGCGCCAGTCGAGGCCATCTTCGTCGACGCCCCAGGACCAGATTTTTTTTGCCGGTACCTCAGCGTAGTCCGCAAAGTGCACGGTCCCGGTGTTGGTATGGGGGTGCCAAACACCCATAAAGTCTTCTCGACTGCCGTGGACGAATAGAGATACCGGCCCTTCGGTCTGATTTTTGATGATGCTCAAATCTTTTCCGTGGGAATCGACTGGCCACGTTTGCACTTCGGCGAATCCGTGGGCAGCCGCAAATCGCATCGGGTATTCGATTCGTGAATCGTCCCAGGCCTGCACCGCAGCATTGTTCCACCAATAGAAACGATGGCGTACGTCACTTCTGTTGCTGAGCCTCACGTGCTGTTCCAGGACCGTTGAACCAGGACGAAGCGTCAGTTCAACCTCCCATCGCATCCCGTAAACGCGATCGGTATTTCCGACGGTAACGGACGCACTGCCGTCACTGTTGGCGCCGAAAGCAAAATCCACCGGCGACATGGATACCCAATTGTGAGAAACAGGAAAGTTAAATTCCACACCAAATGCCGCCCAGGCGCCGCGATATCCAATTTTCGCCTTCTTTATAGAAGGGTTGGCGTAGAACATCGGTTGCCCGCTGATTTTGTCTATGCAGGTGTAAAGATGTCCGCCGATGTCAGGTAACACAGAACATTTCAGATATTCATTCTCAAGATAAATAGCGCTCAGATCGTGCTGCACGCGGTTACTGGTTATTTCATTTCGCAGGGTGTAGGGATAACTGAATCGATTGGTGGCGTATTCATCGAAGGGAGGGTTGGGATCGGGTGAGCCCTCTTCGTATACCGGCAGCTGCAGGGTTCCTTGCCACACGCGCACTTGCGCTCTTGCAAAAGCGCCAGTGGCGAAGAGAAACAGCAGTAAGCACAGGCCGCGAATCAATAGCATGTCCACCGCAGAGCTTTGACGGTCGCAGCGCGCCAACCGATATGACATTACTGCGATCGCTGACCTCCTGATTGTCATTTTGGCGGCCCTGAGAATGTCCGCAGATTGACGTTAATGCTAGCTGTGAAGCGGGAAGCTTTCCACAACGCGATTGATAATTCCATCCTCCGAGGGCGAATCCGGGCGCAATCCTGCCTGCAGGCAGCGGAAGAAACCGAGGAGTTGAGCTACAACTACCCCGATGATTGCGGCGTCTTCGTCGTCAAGGCTAGACAGGCCGGGGCATTCGATAGCAAAATCCTGTTTTCTTACGGTTCGGTGAGGAATAGCTTCTCCGACAACCAATTTCAACAAGCCAAGAGTTTTCCGATCCAGCTCTTGCAATAAATCCAGTTCGTAAGCTCGCAGAATCGGATTTGACGACAAAAACGCGACGATTAGAGTTTTTTCGTTGATGTAGCTCATAGGCCCGTGGCGGAAAGCTAGATAAGTTTCACATAGCGTGGTGACCCGCCCGGCAGTCATCTCCAGCATCTTTAGAGCAGCTTCGCGGGAAGCCGCCAAACGTGATCCTGTGCCTAGAAATACCACCCGCTCAAAATTCATTCCGCCGATTTTTGCCAGGATGTCAAAGTTCATTGCGATTACGTGCTTGGCAATTTCGCTCAATCCCATGCACAACCGGGAATACTCGTCGGTGTTATTCGGCATCCCGATAAAGCGCAATGCCAGCGCCAGATTGGTAAAACTGCTGGTCATCACCAGGCTCTGGTCATTGGTTTCGGGCGGAAGGGTAATTACCCGAACTTTGGCGTGATCTCGCCATGTCTTGGTCAAACCTCCGTGCTCATTACACGTGATGACGATATGTCGAAGCTCGGATTCGGTGTCGAGAAGCAACTCGATAGCTCCCCGGCTCTCAGGGCTGTCTCCCGACCTGGCCAGCGAAATGACTAATCCCGGCCGCTCTGTCGGCAAGATTTTGCCGCCGTAAACTAGTAGATCTCCGCCGCCGACCGACCCGGTCGGGAGTTTCAGATTGTTTCGAAGCGCCGACATCACGCACTCGGCCGCGTATTGGGAACTGCCGGAACCGGTTAACGTGAGACTTCGCATTCCCGCAAGACTCCTGCCTATCGTGTCTCGAGACTCAATCATTCGCCGGCAGGTGCGCAACCAGGTCCAAGGTTGCTGGCAAATTTCATGAAGCGTATAAAAATAGCCAAGCCGTCTCTGCTCGCCTTCCGGCCGGCCAAATAGTTCTGCGGCTTTCGCTTGACGCTGAGCCAGGGTGGATTGCCAATCGGCTTGTGAGGCTGAGGCGCTAGTGTCCATGAACCAGTTTTTTCCTCAACACAAGGTTCTCTGCAGATTTTGTCTCGGGACAGAGACGAAAGGATTCAAACCACCGGGAAATTGCAAAAAAATATGGCGCTCGTCATCTTCCTGGCCGAATTTCCGGCGTTACGATATCCAACGGGCGGTCCTCTCCATGTATGGAGCCATGCCACACACCACCGCCGAAGGTGGTGATGTACACTTTTTCAGGATCGACCGGATCTGGAATTACTCGTTGCCCCCACTTGAAGTCAAATCCCGGAATTCGCGTCCACTTAACGCCACTGTCGGTTGATAGCCAGGCGGACGACTCGAATCCCGCGGCGTAAAGAATTTTTGAGTCCCGTGGATCGATGATTACGTCATAAACGTGCCGGTCGCGGTCGAGCGCTACTCTCCATGTTTTTCCCCCGTCTTCCGATAAAAACACGCCGCCACCATCACCGTGCACCCCTGCGGCGCGCGCCCAGCTCGCCAGGTAAAGCCGCTGCGGATTGACCGGATCGATGGCCAGACCATTCGGCGCGTTGCTCCCCGCAGGCAGAGGCACGGGCGTCCAGGATTCCGCAGCATCCACCGATTTGTAGATCGCGCCGTCCTTATCGTTTCCGATACTGCCGTCCTCGGAGCGCCTGGAGATCAGTACATAGAGTGTGCCGTTGCTGGCCCGGATGATTCTCCAGGCAAACGGTTCGTTCTGCGTAATCCCCTTGTTCTTCAGTTTCCAGGTATGTCCACCATCCACGCTTTTGTATATGCCTCGTCCAAATGCCGCCACATAAAGTACGCGAGCATCCGGCGGACTCGTGGGATCGAGTAATATGTGCGTCGCCGCGGTTTGCGCCATACCTTCGTTCGACTTTACCCAGGTCCTGCCGCCGTCGTCGCTGCGACAAACCCCACCGCGATACTTCTGAATACTCTGCGTTCTCCACATTTTTGGCCGCGGCAAATCGTGGGTCCAGCTGTTGACGCTCCAGACCCGCCCTTTCACCTTGGGATCGAACTCCATCCAGTAGGTGGTATTCATCCAATCTTTCGGCACGCCCTGAGTGGAACTGCTCCACGATTTTCCGTTGTCTTCACTTCTGAAGAGTCCGATATCCGTCGTGGTAATGAATTGCCGGTTGTGATCGAAGGGATCAAAGTGGTAACCGTAGGTCGTGGTGACGTCCAGCCCAGTGCTGGTCCAGCCGCTGTTTCCGGATTTTTGCGAATACACCGCCTGCCAATTTTCGCCGCCGTCGGTAGTCCGCATCGTTCTGCCGAGATCAGTGCCGTAGGCGAGATTTCCATCCTGGTCCGCCACGCCCAAAGCCAGAGGATTTTCGCCCCAGTCAGATCCAAAGCGCGCCGTGATCCAGGCATCGTGAACATTGGCTGCCGGTTTGGCAGCGAGATTACTGTCTTCCTTCCAGACCAGTTTCCAGTTCCGTCCGCTGTCGGTAGTCTTGGCCACGCCCATCCACTTGACGCCGTCCTCCTTCAGCTCACGGTACGAAAGATAGGCGGTGGCCGGGTTTTGCAAACTGGTCGCTACGGCTCGCACTTTTTCGCCGCCGGGAGGCAGCGTTACCTTTCGCCAATTTGCTCCTTCGTCTTCCGATACAAATGCAGATTCGTCCCCCACCACATAAAGCATGGGCTTGCCGTCGGACGCGAAGCCGGCGGAGACATCGACAAAAGTCTTCGCTGGCGGACCCGGAATCTTTTTACTTTCGGAGGAGGTTTTCTCCATCAGGAAATGCGCGCCCGCAATCAGGAGACTGCGCGAAGCGGCCGGGGAGTGAGGATTCACCCACAACTTTTCCGCGAGCTCCGGCAAATCTTCCTGCTTTGTCCAGCTTTCTCCTCGGTCGCGCGAGAGAAAAAGCCCTGCCTGGTTTTTTTTCTTATCGCCTGCGACCACGGACATTACTTTTGAGTCTGCAGGATCAATAGCCATTGCCGTGATGGTCCCTAAAGGATTGGGTTCGGCGATGAGATCTTCGTCGGCGTGGTCCGAGCTCATCCTCACTTCTTTGAGCACGGATGGTTTGGGATAGACCAGGCTCCAGGTATCGCCGGTATCCTGGCTGCGGTACAAGCCGTCGGCCTGCGCATAGATCACTTTACGGTCTTGCGGGTCGAAGACGAAAAAGCGCACCACTCCACGCAGGCTGAACATTCTCCAGGTGGCACCGCCGTCATGGCTGATGTACGAGCCGGTCATATCGCAGGCGATCAGAACTGTGTTGGTGTCATGCGGACTGATGGTTGGATGGAACATCGCGCCGCCACCGCCTGGCCCAATAATCTGGAAATTTCCAGGCCGCGACGGCCGGCCGTCGACACTAAAGAGCAGGGCTAAGGCAAGTTGAAGTAAAAATATCATCTTCGATTACTTTCCTTTGCTTTCTTTACCGTTTCTTCGCTTTCGTTTTGTCAGAAACCTCTTGGTTTGTCAATCGCTTTCACGGTGGCCTCAAGCCAAAGCATTCCATACCAGGTCTTGCCCTGAGGTCCAACCTAGTGAATGTAGGCGCCCGCCGGCATTAGATATTGAATGGGCCACAGTTCTTGTTTCTCACGAACGATCGTGGACCAACTCAAAGAACGCCCATCTGGCTGTTGAAGAAGAGTGGCGCCCGGAAGAGTTTCGGAGATATCCTTCGCGAGCGAGAATGCATCACCTGGAGCTGTTACAGCGGAGACCCGCATGCCGAGTTTTTCCTGCGCAAATCGCCCGGCAATTTCCGCGTCCTCGATCATTTGCAGAAAATACGGCCTGCCAGTCAGCACCGAATTGTATACGTAGCCCGCGAGCACGCTGGAGAGCGGGGAAGTATAGGCCTGGTCAAAATCCAGTTGAGCCATGGCGGGGTCGTCGGGGGAAATTGCTTTGTACGGCATCCTGGTTTCGCCCAGGCCGCGGAAATCAAATGAAATCACGTCGTAACCGGCGTCGACATATGTTTCGATTTCCCCCCAGTTTGCTGATTTCGCTTTGCCGTTCTCCTGAAACCACAATAGAGCCTTTTTATTTCCGGCTGACGTTCTGTGGATATGCAAAAGAGGCATTTCAAGTACCCCACTGTGTCGGAGTACATATCGATCGATCAACACGTCTTTAAATTTCGCACTTCCGGCAAGTTCCCAACTGATCCGGTCGCGCGCCGGTGGAAGGCCTTGATACTGTTCCACCTTCCACGATTTGATTCCGCTGTATCCTTTGCCAACGTATTCATGAGCAATGGTGCTCTTGCGCGCGCCTTTTTGTTCGGTGAAATAGTCGCGAATCACGTCCATTAGTGATCGTGCGTCGCTGAATTCGAGCATCACCTGGTCGCTGGCAGTGCAAAGCAAGACTTTGTCTTCCAGTTTTTTCACCGCCGGAAGCCCGTGGCGGATAGGCATTCCGTTGAAATGGTCAAGAAATTCAAGGGCTGCTTCCTGATTCTCAAGTGAAAACTGATGCCCGTTATAACTTTCAACCAGATCGATACGATCGCCATGATTGAAACGTTCGTAGAAAGTGCGCACCTCTCGAAATGTTCTATGTGTACCTTCGATCGGGAAAAAATCGAGTACCGCGGAGGCGACCAGTACCGGCCGCGGATACATCAACAACAGCAGCCCTGCATGGTCCACGCCATTCGAAATCATACCGAATAGATCCTGCTCCGGATCGCTATCGGGATCCGCGAAGATGCGATTGAATATCCGCATCGGCAGCGCGGTGATGTAGCAGGATGGCACTACTACTTTTATCCGTTTATCGAGCGCGGCGATGTGTGCGGCCTGAAAACCTCCGCCGCTAGTCCCCACAATGCTGATCCGTTCGGCATCGACTTCCGGGCGAGTGAGCAAATAATCGACGGCTCGAATGCCGTCCCAGATTTCCCATCGCGCAAGATTCGCGCCTGCCAAATACGCGAGATTGCCGAGGACCGCGTGTTCGGCGCAGATCAGGTTGTAACGGCTTTTCGCGGCTTGGGCATCCCAGAATTGACTGCGTTCGCCTTGGCCGACAGGATCCCAGGCCAGCACAACGTATCCGCGTTTCGCCAGCCGCTGGCACAATTCCTGGTAATAAATCTTTCCGTTCGGCGCGTGGCCGGCGGGTACGAGCACTGCCGGGCTTTTTTTGGAGTGATCGCTGGGGATATAAGCCAGCGCGGTCACATACACGCCCGGAAGACTTTCAAAGACCAATTTTTCGACCGTGAAACCATCCATCTCCACCTTGCCGGTGATCCGCGCGTGCAGATCCGTTTTTTTCTCCGGCAAGCCGCCGATCATTTCCAGCAATTTCTTTCGTAACTCGTCCTGCACCGCCAGCAATTCCTTTTCGGTATGGATGCCTGCCCAAGTTGTCTGGCGCTGCTTGTCCTGCTCCCATGCTTGCTCGGCTTGGTATCGCAGGTAGGGAGTGATGCGTGGCCCCATTGGAAAAGTTTGTTCAAGAACCTGAAACGCTTCAGCAGGCGGCGCATCGTCGGCGGCCAGAGTTGCCGGAGCCAAAGCCGTCGTTGCGCACAACACCAGAATCCATAACCGCATCATTTTCCTCTCCGTTTGCCTGTGAGTGAATTACAGTTCCCGCGCCAACGGCAACGTAGCGAGCGTCAGAACACAAATTCGAAGGCGCGCGTGATCACTGCACGTTTATTTCGCCCAGCTCATACCAACCGTCGGGTTGGCGTCCTTCGATCGCCAGCAATATTGCGGGTTTCTCCGTTCTCGCATCGAGCAGCGCGATCCGCACGCTATATTTTCCGGGCTTCAGAGCTTCAGAAACGTACAACGGTCCATCAAACACCGCGTCCCCGGGCAGCCACTTCCTCACATCCACGGGGACGTTTGTGATTGCGCTTCCGTTCGGAGAGCGTAGCTCGACCGCCAAGCGGTATTCTCGATAGACAGGCGCAACTCCCGCATTCAACCACCACATGTGCACGGCCATGGTGTGCCCGGGTCGAACCGTTCGCGGATATTCGAACCGCCGCAATATCAGCCGGTACCCCATTTTTTTCTGAAAATCGTCGAACTGCGTTTTCCACTCTGGCGGAATCGGAGTGCTTTTGACATTCACAGTGCTGACATGCCAGCGCAACGCCTGAGCCAGAATATAGGCCACGTCGAACCCGTCTCTTTTCCATTCTGCGGGTGTGCCGCAGGTTTC
>JBBRZT010000051.1:0-16502 GCA_038236395.1 Candidatus Acidiferrales bacterium | reverse complement strand
TCCCCCGCAGCGCCCGCGCCGCGTATCGCAAGTTATGCAACACATTCCCCATCGCATCCCCCCGGATAACCTGGACGGCTCCGTCGGTTGTTGCCAATCGTCGGTGAGCCCTGACAATCCGCACTCAAACGAGCACGCACATCGCCAAGCCAACCCAAGACGTGCAGTCTGCAACGTTGTTCAGCGCATTACTCTTAGCTACGCCTCAGCCAATTCCGCGGCAATCTTCGGCAGATGAATAGCTCGCTTTTGGGATATTCACCCGCAAAACCGCACACCTATATCTGGTCGTTTATCTAAATTTGGCAATAACTCACGCAACGAAGTCATTCGGAACCGCCGCGTAGTGGCGCGTGAGCCTGCCGGCCGTGTGTTGGGAATCTGCTGTTGAATGCACGAGCACGTTTCGCCGTTGCCGGCGTTCCTCGGGTGTGCACGTTTCTTCAAACGCGTCCTTTAGCCCCCCGGAAACAACGTATACTTTCTTCGCCCCGACACCATGCCCGCTTCACCCAAAACCCCGCATTGGCCCGCCATCGTCGCCACCATCGCCGACGCCAGCCTCTACCTCGGTCTCCCTAAAAGCCTCTCCATAGGCCCCCGCTGGCTGCTCCTCGCCATCATTATTTTCCTGCTGATCCCCATCATCATTTCCCATTGGCGCGGACATTTGCGCATCACCAGCATCCTCACACTCATCGCTAACGGCCTGATCACCGCCTCCATGATCGCCTCCATTGTCTTTCTGATTCAGGGCCTGCTCAAGCATCAGCAGCAGCCCGTGGAACTGCTCCGCTCCGCGGCCGGGCTTTGGCTCACCAATATTTTAGTTTTTGCTCTTTGGTATTGGCGTCTCGACGCCGGCGGACCCCACGCGCGCTTGCGCTCCAAGGGCATGATGAAGAGCGCCTTCCTCTTTCCGCAAATGCTGGGACGCTCCGATGACTACGACGATTCGAACGACAAAAAAAGTGCGCTTTGGGCGCCTGAGTTCGTCGACTACCTTTTCTTGGCTTTCAACACCAGCACCGCATTTTCTCCCACTGATACCGCCGTACTGTCTCGCAGCGCCAAGCTCGGCATGATGGCTCAATCCATAATTTCTCTAATGATCCTGGTCATCATCGCCGCCCGCGCCGTCAATATCCTTTAAAACCGCCTCGTCACTTCGGTTCCAGCACCAACGGCAATCCATTCTTGGGATTCCCGATAATCACCACCTTCGCGTTCGTACTGGTCGCCAGCTTTTCCGTGGCCTCAATCCCTTTCCACTCCAGCAATTGCGCGCTGATCCCGGTAGCCACAATGCGCTGAAAATCGGAAATGCCCTGCGCCTCAATGCGTTTCCGTTCCGCTTCCTGCTTTTCCTTCTGCAAAATGAAACTCATCCGCAAGGCATCCTGCTCCGCCTGCTGCTTCGCCTCGATCGAGCCCTTCAGCATCGCCGGCAGTTGTACGTCGCGGAGCAGCACGTTCTCCACGATCACCCCGCGGGGAGCCAGTTGCGCCGTCAGCTCCTCCTGGATCTGTTGCTGCACCAGTTCGCGCGCGTTGGTGTATAGCGCGTTCGCGGTATGCGCGGAAGTGGCCGCGCGTATGGCCGCGCGCAGTGTCGGCTCCACAATCTTCTCCGCATAGTTGTTGCCCACCGTTTGAAATACGTACGCCGCCTTATCCTTATCCAGACGGAACAGCAGGGAAGTGTCCAGGGCCAGAATCAGCCCTTCGTTCGATGGTACATTCGCGCTTTCTTTCAGCGATTGCGTCTGCACCGAAAGTTTTTCCACCGATTTCAGCGGATTGATCAGGTGTATCCCTTCCGGCAGCTGCTGTCCGGTCACCCGTCCGAAAAGCGTCAATACTCCAACGTTCCCGGTGGGAATCGACGTGGTGCTCCACATCAGCAGCAACAAAATCACCGCGACCGCCGCAATCCGTAAAATTCGTCCCAGCGCGCCCTGAAAATTCGGCATCCCCGGAATCCCGCTTAAATCAATTCGTGTAGTGGTAGGCATTTTCCCTCCGTCAGACTTATCTCTCTTATATGTTTCTTGTTCGAGTTACAGCATATCGCTGGAACGCTGGCGCCAATCCATTGCGGGCATTATACAGGGGCACACACCGTCGTCCATCAATAGCGCTACTAGTTGACTTGTCTCGGAGCACTACATCGTTGCGGACAGTGTTGGTGCGAACCGGCCCTTCGGCGAATGGGGAATTTGCTGTCAAATCTGCGCTCCCTCGAACAAAATCATCGAATCTCCACAGCCCTTAGTACCAAAGTACCGTTGTACCTCGTCCTAAAATTTATATAATCCCGCCCGTGCTTCCAGCCCCCGCCTGCGAAGAACTCAACAAACTCCGCCTCGACGCCCTATGCGTCTTCCGCAAAGTCAAAAGAATCCGCCGTTCCCGCGACCTCAATTTTTTCGAAGACGCCGACCTCAATTCCCAGAAATACGAAAGTCTCACCATTCTGATTAAGCATCTGTTGGCAGGCCACAACGGCCATCCTTGCCCCGCGGGTTCACGCCCCATCGTCACCGCCTCGCGAAGTCATCCTGGGATTCGACGTAATCCCGCCATCTGGCTGTAGCCTCCCTACACGTTCCCCCGCGCACTGGCGTAGGTTCGCGCTCACGGGCCTGGGAACTTTCTTCGTGTCCTAAGTGGTGCCCGTCATTCTTGCTCAGACCGACCAGTTCATCGCCGACATCATATCGTGGACAATTTCAAGCAGGTCTGTAACATAAGCCTTACTACCTGTACTCCTATGCCAAGCGACCTCCAACACTCTTCGCGCATCGAACCGATAGCCGCAAGGGAGCGTCCTAATGCGCACATCTGACATTCTTCAGGCTTGGGCAAAAATCCTCAAAGGCGAAGCGCCCTCTCTCTCCATCGAAATTACCCGCGAGTGCCCGTTGCGCTGCCCAGGCTGCTACGCTTTCGACGACGCGCACCTCGGCGGCGGCAAGACGCTTCGCGATCTCAACGATCGCAAGGGTCAATTCCTGATCGACGGAGTTTTGGAAGTCGTCGACCGCTTGAAGCCTCTGCATCTTTCCATCGTCGGTGGCGATCCTCTGGTCCGTTATCGCGAGCTGGAAGCTCTCGTTCCCCAATTGCTTTCGCGCGGCATGCATGTGCAGATCGTCACCAGCGCATTTCGCAAAATGAGTCCCGAATGGGCCAATCTGGACCGCTTGCACATCGTCGTGTCCATCGATGGCTTACAGCCCGAACACGACATTCGTCGCGCCCCGGCAACTTACGATCGCATTCTCAAAAATATCGCGGGCCAGAACATCACCATCCACAGCACCATCACAGCCCAGATGATGCAGCGCCCCGGCTATCTCGCTGAATTTCTGGAATTTTGGACTCCTCGCCCGGAAATCAAAAAAGTCTGGTTCAGCATGTTCACTCCCCAGGTCGGCGACAAGCTCCCGGAAATCCTCAGCACAGCGGAGCGCGACCAGGCCATTCGAGACATGCTTCAGTTGCGCAGGCGATTTCCCAAGCTCGACATGCCCGAAGTCGTAATTCAGCAGTTCGCGGCGCCCCCGCACAGTCCGGGAGACTGCGTCTTCGCTCTAACCACGCAAACGCTTTCCGCCGACCTGCAAACAAAAATCACTCCCTGTCAGTTTGGCGGCAATCCCGACTGTGCGTCCTGCGGCTGCATCGCCTCCATGGGCTTGGCATCCGTGGCCGCGCACAAATTGGGCGGTGTCATTTCCGTGGGCTCGATTTTCAAAGCGTCAATAAAAATAGGTAGGTACCGCGCGCTCAAGAGAGAAAAATCAAGGCCTTCGCCAGCTCTTCCGCTCGAATCTTTCCCCCCCCCCCACGCCGGATTGCCGCCTGCCGTGGGACAACCTAACCAGCCAGTCTCACCGCCGCTGCAGGTGCTGCAAGCGCACGAACAGAATTGCGGCAGTCAGGAACACCGCGAAGATTCGCCGTGAAGCGAGTGAAAGTGAAGCTAGTTCAATGCTAGGCCTTCCGCAAACGCCTACTGCGTCTGTTCCGTTCCCGTCACCGGCGGCTTGTCGAAAGTAAACGGCTCCGCCAGCGTGAACTCCACTCGCGTATTAGGTTTGATTTCCACTTTCGCCGCCGTGAACACCCCAATCACCGGACCGGCCGCCGCCCCTGCTGGGCCTGCAAGTCCGGTCGCGCTGCCCATGTGTTGCGCGGATTGCTTCTCGGCATCAGCCTTGGCCTGCATCGCGCCCTTGTCTTTCATTTCCACATCCGTTGCCACTCCCAATCGTGTTCCGTTCACCACCAGGCTCACCAGCTCCAGGTGGACTTCAGCTTTCCCTTTTACATGACCGCCTTTTTTCCGATACGCCATCCGCACATGCGCTTCGGTTCCGCGCGGAATCATCACCCGATCTTGAACCAGTACCGATGGGTCCACGATTCCCGTGAACAGGTCGCCCTCATGATTATGGTTGGAGCTGATTTCATCCGCGATGCGCACCGAAATGACGGTATTCGGCGGCAGCGTTACTCTCTGGCCCTCGTCCGCGGGTTTTGCTTCTGCTTCCGGGCTCTGTGCTTTCCCGCTGTCGTCCTGACTCCTGCCACCGCCGTTCAGCAACGCACAACCCAATAATACAAACATCAACCGCAATAAAAGCGCCCGACGCTCCATGGAGTTCTCCTGAAAGTAGTCCGAGTCTACGTCACTTGGACGCCTCTGCCCGTCATAAAGAGTGCATTCGGCTGGCTCCATCCTGTGCAGACCACACCCATCCCCTCGCCAAGTTTCTCATTCATTTTGTAGTGGGAAAAAGTTGGGGCAGTCAAATTCTGCGGCACATCTTATATTAGCTCTTGCAAAGCCCGTCAACGCGCCGCTTGCGTCGCGGGTGCAACCGCTTCAACGTTCGCTTTAGGACGCTTGATCATTCCGCCAAGTTGCAGCAACCCGCTCGACACCGCGTGCTTCATGGCCAGCGAGCTCTCCACCCCGCACGTACACCCGGGGCACTCCCGCCGCACCATCGCCGCGCATTGATCGGCGTACTCTTTCGAACTCAAGATCGTTTCCAGGCTCTCCCGCAGCACATTTCCAACCGGTTTCAACGGGTAGCAACCAGTCAGCACATCGCCATTCGACAGCACAAACACCTGCAAATAACCCAGCACGCACGCGGGCTCCTCCGCGATTACGTTTTGATAATACTGCGTCACATAGTCCACTTCGTATCCCGGCCGCTTCAGATTGTCGCGCAGAAACTTGGCAATCTTCGCCACTTCCGCCTGGCCCGGCCACATGGAGTCGATATCCGCATCCTTAAAGAAAAACAAATTGCGACTCAGGATGTTGACCTCGACTTCCGCGCCGAGGCTGTGCGCCACCTCCGCGAGCGTCTCCAGCTCAGCCGCCGAAATCCGGTTCATGGTCACCGAAATCGCCACCTTCTTGTTCCGCAGGAGGCGTATGCCTTCCAAACCCAGCTCGAAATATCCGCGAATCCCGCGAATCTGATCGTTGGTCTCTTTCAGGCCATCGATGGATACGCACACATTCGTAATCGGAGAATCATTAATCTCGTGGTGCAGCTTCTTAATCAGCAGCCCATTCGTCTGCAGAATGATTCGCTTGAGCGGCGTAGTGTCTGCCTTCCCCAGCACCTCAAACAGGTCTCTTCTCAACAAGGGCTCGCCCCCGGTCAATCGCAGCCCGCGAATCCCGGCCGCTCCAATCTCATTCACCAGCCCGATCGCCCGTTCCGTATCGAGATGATCCTGCCACCGCGACTTCCAGTAATCGCAGCTGATACATTTTGCCTGGCAGTTTTCAGTTAACTTAATGTGCGCGGATAACGGCCGGATCGACCGCGGCAACAACTTGGCAGACACCTGGCTCCCCATCCACACCCGCGGCAGATAGGTCGCTTCAGCAAGCATCGCCACTCTCCTCACCACGCATCGCCAATCTCTTCACAATCATCCATGGCCCTCACCAGCAGTGTAGGAGCATCCAAATCCTTGGTCAATCGTAATACTCCGAGTTTTGGCACCACGGCTCTTTCCGAATCGCAAAAAACTCTGCTAAAGTTCCGTTCCTTATGCGAACCGCTTGGACACTCACCTGCCTCACACTTCTCGCCACCACCGCTGGCGCAACCGTCCACGCCAAAAGCGAAACCTTCGTCACTACCGACAGCGTAACCCTCCACTATTTCGACGCCGGCTCCCCGCAATCCCCAGCCATCGTCCTTATCCCCGGATGGACGATGCCCGCCGACATCTTCGAGCCGCAGATCAACGATCTGTCAAAAAACTTTCACGTCATCGCCCTCGACCCACGTTCCCAGGGAGATTCGCAGAAAACTCCGGAAGGGAATTACCCGGAGCGCCATGCCCACGATATCGACGAACTTTTGCTGCACCTGCACGTGACCAGCGCCGTACTTCTTGGCTGGTCCAACGGCGTCCCCGACGTTCTCAGCTACGTCGATCAAATCGGCACCGCCAAACTTCGTGGAGTAATCCTGGTCGACGGCTTTCTAGACTTCAGCAGTTCGCAAATGCAAAAGGGCTTGGCCGGGATGCTGAAGATGTTTCAGACCGACCGCCCAAAATTCACGGACGCCCTCGTCCGCAGCATGTACGCCACCAAGCAAACCGACGCATACATCCAGCACGTCAAGGAAGCCTCGCTGAAAACTCCCACCAATACTGCCGCGGTAGAAATGTTCAATGTCCTCAGCCTCGGGGATGTATCCCCCATCCTCGCCAAGCTCGACAAGCCTACCCTGTACATTTATGAACCGAATCTCGAGTCTCAGGCCAAACTCATCCAGTCCAAACTCCCCACCGCCCGCGTAGAAGTCTTCAAGGCCGGACACGCCATGTTCGTCGACGACCCAGACCATTTCAATAAAGTCGTCGCCGACTTCATAAACTCACTTCCTCAAAATCAAAATAACTAGAATCGCCAGGTTAATTCGCCAGTGCGCTTCTGGGTCCCCCACACGCCGAATTCGCGTGTGAGAATTTTGTGCAAATGCGCCGCGCAGCCTATTTATGAAGAATCGCGGGTTCGATTCATTCCACCGCAATCACTAAACTGGACTCCTCACCGCTCACCGTATATGCCGTAACCGTCACCCGTGAATTCACCGCATTCCTCGCCGCATTCTTCACCGCAATCTTGGCCGTCTGTGTTTCACCCGTACCAAAATCCGCCACCGAACTATTCAACGCGTTACCGGTATCCACCGAGCAAACCGAGTCGACACTCTCCGTCGCGCAACCCACGTACACATACCCACCGCGCGTCCGCGAGGTCATCGACAACACAGTGCTCCCCTCTCCATCCGCGCTCTTCAACGGTGCAGCCCTCATCGCAGGCGCATCCACCCGCCCCGACTTAAAGACGCGCACATAATCAACCACCACATCCGCAGGAGTCGGCGTCGCAGCATCGGGCGACCCCGGCCAATCCCCACCCACCGCTAAATTCAGCAAAAAATAAAACGGAGCATTAAACACCCAACGCCCATCCGCGGGCACATCCGCAGCCGTGCGAATAAAATACGGCTTCCGCCAATCATCCACAAACATCTGGATCATAAATGGCGACCAGATTGCTCCATAAACATGGCAACCAGGCCTCGAATCGTCGACTCGCTGTCCGGTCGGCAGCGCAAACACCTGCGTCAGGCTGAAGTGCCCACTCACCGAAGTGCTCGGTCCGTGAATCGTGCCCTCCACTTTTGTTGGACCAAGGCCCTTCTCCGATCCACCCGTCGCCGGAATATTCTCCATGATGTCGATCTCGCCGCCCGCCGGCCACTTCGCTCCCGTTCCCAGCATCCAGAACGCAGGCCACAATCCCGCGCCCACCGGCAGCTTCATGCACGCTTCCATTCGTCCATATTGAAATTCTCGCAATCCAGCGCTCTTCAGCCGCGCCGAAGTCCACGTCCCCTTCGGCGCCGGCTCGGTGCTCACTCGCGTCGCGCGGATAATTAAATGTCCCTGGCCATCCTGAAATGCGTTCGGCTCTTCGGTATTGCACACCGCCGGCACAGCGGCGTCCTTCGCAGCTCCGGAAACTCCGACCGCGCAATAAATTTCCAATTCGTGATTGCCCCATCCATTTCCGCCAACCTCATACGTCCAGTTGCGCGCATCCGGCGGCGCCCCCCTCGTGCTGGAATTAAATTCGTCACTCCACACCGGCTTGCCCCAGTCTTGCCCGCTCGCTGCGGAAGCCGTCGCGCAAACAACAACCAATACCGCACACACATTTCGCGGTACGCATCCCACCGCGTATTTGAAAATGTTTCTCCGCGCCGCAGCTTTACAGACCGGGAATTCATTCTTCACCATCAATTTTCTCCCAACATCCAACGATCCGCCTGCTTCTGTTTTGTTTTCGCGCCGTGCATGCAACTTCGTCTCCACTCCGTCAACTTTTCTCTTTCCCATTCGTACTGTCCTAAGTCTGTACTTCCGACCAGTAGCAACGTTGTCATTGCAATCATAAGCTGCTCCGCAATTTGACGCCGCTTCAAGGTAATTGGCAGGAATCGGCGCCCTCCGACACCGGTCCCCGGAGATCACCAGCAACACAAGAGAAAAGTAGCAGCGCTGCGAGTGTCGTCATCCCATTACGTTGCCTTTTCCACCTGTTGGGAGGCCATCATGCGAGGTACGATTTTAAAGTCAACAGTTCTAGCTGCATTTGCATTCTCCGCCGTTGGCATGTACGTGGGCGCTCAATCCGTTTCCGAAGCGCCCGCCGGGTTCGACAACCAGACCAATGGAACCATGACCCAATCGGATATGGACGCTGCCGCGAGCGTGTTCTCCGAAATTGACACTCCCGAAAAAGGTCTCGGTCCCATGTACAACGGCGTCTCCTGCGCCGAGTGCCACCAGAATATGGCCATAGGCGGAGGCGCCCAGGCGCAAGTTTTGCGCGCCGGCCACACCGCTCGCGGGGAACATTCCGGCGACAATTATTTTCACGATTTCCGCCGCCGCCGCGATACCAACGGCAGCTCCGCCACGTTCACCGCCGCGTCCGCGGTACTCACTAACGGTGACGTTATCCCCGATCGCTCGCTCATCAATCAGCGCGCCATCTGCGCCGACGCTCAGCCGCACTCCACCACCGGCGACAACACCCGCACCGGCCGCATCTCTCTCAGTGTTCTCGGCGACGGCTTGGTCGAAGCTGTACCCGACTCCACCTTCATCACCCTCGCAAAACAAAATCGCGGCGAATTCGTCATGGTGCCCGTCCTCGAAGCCCCCAGCACCACCGAAGTCGGCCGCTTCGGCTGGAAAACCCAACACGCCAGTCTTCTCAGCTTCGCCGGCGACGCCTACTTTAATGAGATGGGTATCACCAATGAACTATTTCCCGATGAGCTGACCACGGTCTGCGAACCTCCCGGCGTGCCACACCCCAATGACGTCGATCGAGACCTCGGCTCGCTCGCCGCTTTCATGCGCGCCACCAAGGTTCCTCCCCGCGGACCAATCACCGCGCAGGTGAACCAGGGTCAGGTTATCTTTGAAGCTATCGGCTGCGCCTATTGCCATGTCGGCACCATGGTCACCGCTCCGGCAGGCACAATCATCCACGGCGGCCTCTACACCGTCTCTGCCGCACTCGGCGGAAAGCAATTCCATCCCTTCGGAGATTTCCTGCTCCACGACATCGGCACCGGCGACGGCATCCAGCAAAACGGCGCGGCCGACACCGCCAACAAGATTCGCACCGCTCCGCTTTGGGGGCTTCGCACCCGCACGCAATTGTTGCATGATGGCTCCGTAGCTACCGTGGAAGATGCCATTCAACGGCACAGCCGCGAAGCCGCCGACGAAGCGCAGCGTTACCGCTTTCTGTCCCCCGCCCAAAAGCAGTTGGTCTATCAATTTCTCAGGTCGCTCTAGCTTTGCTTGATCCCGTATCGTCGGGTGCACGCGAGCAATGACGTGGATAACGCTTACATGAAGGAGTTGTCCGCAATGAAAGAACATCTGCCGGTTGGCGCGAACTCATCAAGCGACGTTACGCCAGAAGCTGCATCTCCGAAAAAAACCGCGACCAGCCCTTCTCGCCGCGCCTTCCTCGCCCAAGTCGGCGGAGCTACCGCTGCCACCATTGCCTCTGCTGCCGTAGCCGTCGGCACTCTCGCGCCGTCCGCCGCCGCTCAGCAGAACGGCGCTCAACCAAACGTGTCGTCCGATTTTGGCTCCAACGCCGCGGCTCGTGTGCGCGCCCTGAAATGTTTCAACAATCGCGTCAACGCCGCGCAGGCCGAACTGAACGTACGGCTTCCCAACGAAGTCACCAACGGCGATGAAAACCGCTTCCCCAATCGCATCGGCAATTTTTCCAAGGGCCTTGTTCACAACAGCATCGGCGAAGTGGACGGCGCCTCCTACAACAGCCTCTTGCGCGCGGTGAACACTGGCGACTCGCGCATGTTCGATCAGATCATCATGGGCGGCACCAGCCTGCTCGTCGGTCCGCAGTCTGGTTTGGCGTTTGACCTCGAAGGCGCCGACTCTCACGCACTCGCCATCGGCACTCCGCCTTCCGTCGCCAGCCGAGAAATCGCCGATGCCGCCGTCGAAAATTACTGGATGGCTCTCTGCCGCGACGTCAATTTCACTCAGTACGGCAATGAACCTCTCACCCAGGCCGCCATCCATGAACTCAATTCGTTGCAGGCCTTTCACGGACCAAAGCCCGTCACTGCCCAGAATCTCTTTCGCGGTTTTACTCCCGGCGATGTCGTTGGCCCGTATATTTCCCAGTTTCTGCTGCAGCCCTTTAGCTACGGCGCAATTCCCATCGAACAGTTATTCACCACTTATCTTCCCAGTGTGGATTACCTCACCGACCAAGCGTCATGGCTCTTCGTGCAGAACGGAGTTCCTCCCTCTGTCGGCAATCAGATCGATCCCAATCCCCAACATATGCGCAACGGCAGGGGACTGGGCGCCTACGTTCACATCGACGTTTTATTTGAAGCCTATTTCAACGCTTGCTTGATTCTGGTCGACCGAGGCGCGCCTCTTGATCCCAATCACCCGTACACCGGCTCCAGAACGCAAGCGGGCTTCGGCACGTTCGGTAATCCGCACCTGAAAACACTCGTTGCCGAAGTTTCTCAACGCGCTCTAAAAGCTGTCTGGTATATGAAGTGGTTTGTGCATCGGCATCTGCGCCCCGAAGAATACGGCGGCCTCGTGCACATGACCAAAACGCATCAAGCCAATTATCCGATTCACGCGGACGTCCTGAACTCCGACGCTCTCGCGCGCACCTTCGCAAAATATAGTTCTTATTTCATGCCCCACGGATTTCCTGAGGGTTGCCCGCAACATCCTTCCTACGGCCAGGGGCACGGAACTGTAGCGGGAGCCTGCTCCACTATCGTCAAAGCCTGGTTCGACGATCTCGCGCCGATCTCCGCCGTTCCAGGGATGCAGGTCTTCCAAGCCAGTGAAGACGGTTTCTCGCTCGTTCCCTACACCGGCTCCGATTCCGCCCAGATGACCATCGGCGGCGAAATGAATAAAGTTGCAGCCAACATCGCCATCGGCCGCAACCACGCCGCCGTTCATTGGCGCTACGACTACGCCGATTCCGTAGTCCTCGGCGAATCCGTCGCGATCGCCATGCTTAGGGATATGGCGCACTGCTGGAACGAGCCCTTCGCTGGCTTCTCCCTCACCAAGTTCGACGGCACGCGCATCACCGGCATCGGCAAAAATACGTGATTGCTGGCTTGTTGAGGATTCGGGCGTTCGGCTTAAGTCTGCACGCCCAGCGTCATCGCCGCGGTGTATCCGCCGCCCGACGCCGTTTGTAACGTCAGCTGCGTCGCGCTCTCGTAAATATTATCCGCCCCATTCGTCGTGTCCGGTACTCCGCGCGAGCTGTACGGCGAGACCGTGGTAAAAATCGCGTCGATGATTGTCTGGTCAAAAAATAATTGTGTGGTGAATTCGAAGGCCGTCGCGCCCGTCGTGGTAGTCGTTCGAATCATCACGTGTATGTGAACCGTCCGCCCTGAATACCAGCCCGGAATGATCGTCTTGAACTTCACTACCCCGCTGGAATCCGTGATCTGGTACCCGCGTAAATAGGTTTGCCCGCTGGTGTGTTCGCTGGCCTCGTCCGAATAAACTCCGCCTGCGTCCGCTTGCCAGATGTCCACCAGCGCGCCTGCCAGCTTCGAGCAACCGCTTCCGCTGTAATTCATGATCGTGAGCGTTAAAGCCAGAGGAATGCCGTCCACCACGTTCGCATCGGTTGTGTTGGTAGTCAGGTCCGAGCGGTTCAACTTTTCGTCAACGAAGTACGGTCCCACCGTCTCCTCGGGCGTCAGCACGCACGACGCTCCCGACGCGGAGCCGGTGCCAGTCCCCGTCGATGTCGAAGTGCCGACCCCATCACCGCCGCACCCAATCAACGCCACTACTCCAGCGCCGCCCAGCACCCGCAGGGCTCCACGACGGCTTAGTTCTTTGCCCCCATCGCCGCTCATGGACTTAGTTCCCGCCGGATGCTTCAGCTATCTGTGCGTTGGACTGTTCGTATCCCGCCGAAAACGCCTCGCGATCCGCTTGAGTCGCCCAGCGTCCCACCGAGGGCTGCCGTTGCTCGCCCCGTTCCTGCGCCAGCCTTCCCACATATAACCCGTCGCGATACGGCGCGCTCATCGCCGGATCCGCGTTCGCCGCAGAGAACCGCGATCCAACAGTCTGTGACACCGTCGCCTTTTTCGTCCCGTTAGCGGTTCTGTGCCATTGCATGATGTGCGTGGTCAACGTGGCCGTCGCCGCGACAGTCGCCACCAAGAGCACAGTTTCTGCAATCCGATTTTTCATCTCATCCTCCGTGTTTTTTATCGGCGTTCGTTGCTTTTCAAGCTACACGTGAGTAGATGGGTCTCACCCCCCATGCGTTGTCGTCCGGAACCCAAGCTTTACGTTCTTAACAAAGTCTTTACGTGCTCTTTACGCATGCACACTTCTGGCCGGCTGTAGAATGGAAGCAGCCGCGAATGCGGCTTGGGTTATGGACTTCGACAAAATCAGGCGACGCTCGTGGCTCTCCTGGGCTGCTGTAGCTCTTCTAGTCGCGCTCTGCGCTGTTCTCGCCGGCATGCAATATCGCTGGATCGGCGAAGTCGCCAACGCCGAGAGCCATCGCCTCCGCGAAGATTTGCAATCCCGGCTAAATCTTTTGCGCCGCGATCTGAACGAAGAAATTTCATCCGCATGCTACGCCTATATTCCGGCGAACTGGGAAATTCAGAAACATGGCCGCGACGACGCCTACCTCTCGCAATATCGACAGCGCAAGGAATCAGGCGACCGCGTCGTCCGGCGCATGGCCGTCGCTGTCCCAGAAAAGCTTGATCTCGCATTATTTTTTCCGGACTCCACCGCGACTCATTTTGTGCGCGGCACTTGGCCCCCCGAATGGACCGCCATGCACGATAGCCTCATCGTCCGCCTTCGCGGCGGCCCGCGCCCATGAATCAGTCTTCCACTCTCGTGGAATTCCCGCGCTTCGCTTCGGAGCTTTCCCAGTCCGGTCCGCGCATGGTCGAACAGGAGTGGCTGCTCCTGGATCTCGACGCCGATTTCGTCGGCCAAACCCTCGTTCCCGAAATGTTAAATCGCTATCTCGGCCAGACCGGAAATCTCGAATACGACGCGGAAGTTTTCGCCAAAGCAGATCCCTCGCTTTCGATTTACAGCTCTTCACTCGAGCCTTCCAAAGCAGCGTGGATTCCCGACGCTTCCGTCGATCTGCTCGAAATAGGACGTATGCCCATTTTTCCGGGAAATGTCCCGGAGAAAGGCAAACCGCGAATTTCTGAAAGCCTCGCGACACCGCCGACTGGACCGCCGCCCGGCGGCCTCCAGCCGGGGCCAGGTCGCGGCCTCTGGACTCTGCGCGTCCACCATCACACTGGCTCGCTTGAAGCCATCGTCTCCCAAGGTCGCCGCCGCAATAATTTTCTCTCCGCTGGCCTACTGCTTCTCATACTGGTGACCACTTACGCGCTGCTCCGCTTCTCCCGACGCGCCCAGGCTCTCGCGGAGTTGCAAATGAATTTCGTCGCCGGCGTCTCCCACGAACTGCGCACGCCCCTCACGGTAATTCGCACCGCCGCGTACAATCTCCGTGGAGATTTCGCCGCTCAACCCGTGTACGTAGCTCGTTACGGTACGCTGATTCGCCAGGAAACCGAAAAACTCTCCGCTCTCGTGGAACAGGTGCTCCGCTACGGCAACACCCGCGCCGGCCGCGTTCTTCAATCGCGCACCCCACTCGCCATCCCGGAATTGATTGACGCCGGTTTGCTGGCCGCCCGCGCGGCCGCTCAGGCAAAAGACCTCGTCGTTGAAAAGCAAATCGAGCCAAATCTGCCGCTGGTGCTCGCCGACAGGGAATCCTTGCAGCACGCGCTGCAAAATCTTTTCGACAACGCCATCAAGTACGGCGCGCCAACCAATAACTGGATTGGCATTACAGCGGCCGCCTCAAAAAACGGTGGCCCTCCCGAAGTTGAAATTCGCATTGCCGACCGCGGCCCCGGCATTCCCCCGGAAGAGCGCGAATATATTTTCGATCCTTTCTTTCGCGGTCAACAGCCGCAGCAGGATCAAATTCACGGCACCGGCTTGGGCCTCAGTCTCGTCAAGAAAATCATCGAAGCCCATGGTGGCACTATCACGGTACACAACAGGGAAGGGCAAGGCGCGGAGTTCATCGTCCGCATTCCGAGCGCCTCAGCGAGATCGGAACCTGAAGTCGACCCGTCACCGCAAAATGAGCCGCCTAAGTGACCCTCCCCATTCTGCTTATCGAAGACGAATCCGGTCTCGTGTTGACCATCTCCGACCTGCTCACCTCCGAAGGCTACGGAGTTGAAACCGCCACCGACGGTGACGTCGGACTCGCCAAAGCCACGCAAAGAAAATTTGCGTTGATCATTCTTGATGTAATGCTTCCCAAGAAAACTGGCTTCGAAGGTTGCCGTCAATTGCGCCAAGGTGGCTCCGACACTCCCATTCTGATGCTCACTGCCAAGACTCAGGTTGTCGACCGCGTCGTCGGCCTCAAGCTGGGCGCCGACGATTACCTCACCAAGCCGTTCGACCCCACCGAACTTCTCGCGCGTGTCGAGGCGTTATTGCGCCGCGTGCACAAGGAAAACCGCGTCGAGGTCCGTACCTTTCAATTTGACGACGTTGAAATTGATTTTGAAAGGGCAGAAGTGCGCAAACAAGGCCAGCCACTAAGCCTGGCCGCCAAGGAACTCCAGCTATTGCGTTATTTGGTGAGCAACCGCGACCGCGTCGTTCCGCGCGAAGAAATTCTTAAGCAGGTGTGGGAATACGACAGCGAAGTCTCCTCGCGCACAGTCGATGTACACATCGCCTGGCTCCGCCAAAAACTTGACAACCCTCAAAATCCTAAATACATCCAAACGGTCCGCGGCAAAGGCTACCGCTTCACCCAACCTGCCTAACGAAGCCGCCCCGCGCTACTATCTTGGGCGCCGGCGTTCAATCCATCGCCAACTCCACCTCGTCCACGTAGCACCAGCCCCAATTCTCGCCCGGCTCGATCGACTTCATGATCGGGTGCGTGGTCTTGTGAAAATGTTTGGTGGCGTGTTTGTTCTTGGAGCTGTCGCAGCAACCCACGTGCCCGCATTCCATGCAAAGCCGCAGGTGTACCCAGGTGTCGCCCATTTTCAGGCATTCCTCGCAACCGTTGCTTTGTGGAGAAACTTTATGAATGTGACTGAGGTGTTTGCACTCTGCCATTTCGCCTCCGAAGGAAACCGGAGGTCACATCTTACGCCTGCGCGGATTGTCCCGCTTGTGTAATCCGTGCAGGGGGTGGAAGCGGCATGCTCACGGCGATGGTCGTGCCCTTTACGCTGGAGCGCACTTCAAAATTCCCGCCCATGTCAAGAATTCTTTCCCGCATTCCTGCGATACCCAGACCTGGAAGCCGCGTGCCGTCGTGAAATCCTTGCAATGTTTCTTCGGGTATTCCGCGCCCTTCATCGCAGATTTCGGCGATCAGGCTTTCGGCATCGACGTTGATGCGAATTTGGGCCACCATGCTGCCGGAGTGGCGGTGAATATTCGCGAGGCTCTGCTGCACAACGCGGAAAAGAGTGTTCTTCAGTTCATCGGAAAGCTCGCCAATTCCTTCCTCAATCTGTAGTTCTACCTTTATCCCACTGCGTTGCGAAAAACCGTCCACGTACCAATAAATCGCCGACGCCAGGCCAACCTCGTCCAGCAGCGGCGGATGCAGCAGGTAAGAAATGGTCCTGATCTCCGACGTGCACTGTTCCGACATCGTCACCGAATCAGCCACCCGCTCCCGGTCCATCGATGATAACGAGGAAGCCTCGCGCAGCAGCGCCTGCAGGTTCATATGGATGCCTGCCAGGTATTGTCCCGCG
>JBBRZT010000050.1:0-16546 GCA_038236395.1 Candidatus Acidiferrales bacterium | reverse complement strand
TGGAGGGCAGCGCCAAGAGTGGAGCGCCCGCCACCGGCGCGGCGAGCGCGACAACGGCAAGCGACACAAAGGCGAGCGATTCTTTCGTGGCCGGTGACTGGTCCTTTTCTCTGAAAGCTTCGGCGACCCAGATTCATCGCTGGGATTTAAGCGAGCGCGACGACAATCCCGATCTGAGCGCCAAGGTGCAGGGGCGCTGGAATGTTGCGCTCGGAAAACTCACCGCGGAAAAAGTCGTGGTGGAAACGCCGCTGTCCAATATTCACGCGACGGCGGAGTTTCGCGGCACCGCAAACCCGTTCATGCAGCTCACGGTGGATTCAGCGGGAGTGCAGGCGGCCGATGTGCTGGCCTGGTATCGCGCGTTTCGCCCCGACGTGGCTGACGGGATTACCGCCGACGCATATTTCAGCGGCACCCTTGCGGCGCAAGGTTGGCCGATAAAATTGCAGGCCCTGGATTTTTCTACCTCGGGTGGGCGCGTCAACATTCGCGGAATGGATAATTTCGTGGCGGTCGGCCCGGCGCATGCGGTGGTCGATCAAGCCAGGCTGGTAGTGAATCCGGTTCGGCTTTCTTTGTCGCGCGCTGCGGGCCTGCGTGGCCGTTCCGCGCGGAGCGGCACGACTGCCGCGAATCGCGTCGCGGAAAAGAGCGCAGACGAAATCAGTGTGGGAGTTATTCATAATTTCCTGACGCATGCGGGTGAGCTGGATATTCAGGGGCAGGTTGCCGACGCAAAAAGCGTCTTGAGCGTGGCCGCTGCATTCGGCTACATGCTGAATCGCGGCTGGGATTTGACCGGACCGGCGCACGGCAACCTGCGGCGCGAATGGCCATCGTCTTCCCGCGGCAACTGGAACGGTGAGATCGATGTGAGCGGAGCGCAACTGGCGGCCGCGGGCTTGAACCAGCCGCTCCGATTGCAGCAAGCGCGGCTCATGTGGCTCAACGGGCGCAGGCGCGCCCAGGTTTTCCGCGCCGAAGGCTTCGGCGCGACATGGTCGGGCAATATCTTCGAAGATGATCCGGTGAATCCTTATCGCGGAGGCGCGTGGCTGGCGTTACTCAACGCCGATCACCTGGACGCCACCGAGCTGGACCGTTGGGTAGGCCCGCGGTCGCGTCCCGGCTGGCTGGAAAGATTGCTGCCGTCGCTGCTGGGCGGCAAGGCCAAGGCCGCCTCCGGAAGCGAACTGGTGCGCAGCTTGAATGTCGCGGGAGAATTGCGTGTGGATGAGTTCACCATCGAAAAATTAAAGTTGCAGCAAGTGCACCTGCAAGGCTCGCTGCATGATTTGCAATTGGATGTGCCGGACGGCCAAGCGCAATGGGCCGGTGGCGTGGTGCGCGCCGGGATGTCGGCGAAATTCCTACCGCGGCCGCGCTACGACGTGGAAGCGCGGCTGACTGGAGTGGATTTGACGCAACTGCCCATCGCGGCATCGGTTGCCAGCCGGCTCGGCGGAGTTGCGTCGGGAGCTTTGCATCTGAAAACCGCGGGCGTGGGCCGCGAAGAGTTGCTGCAGAAATTAAGCGGGACCGGCGACGTGCACGTTGCCAATCTGGAATTTCGCGGCTGGGACGTGAACGCCAGTGTTGCGGACGGTGAAGCGCACGAAGGTGTGTCGCGCTGGAGCACCGGCGATGGAGACTTCAGCATCGGCGACCGCAGCGTGGCGCTGGAAGATGTGCGGCTGGATGGCGGCGCGCAGTTTACTCTGATTAATGGGACCGTTAGCTTCGGGCGCGACGCTGATCTTTCGGTGGAGACCAGCAACGGGAGACGCGCGGTTCGCAATGCGAGCGCTCCTGGGCAGGCACTGAAAATTGTCGGACCGCTCGATGGGCCGCGTGTGACGCGGGCTAAAACTACTCCGCGTGAGCCCGCGGATTGAAATTTTGTTTTTGCCGGAAACAAATTCTGGAAACATTGCATCGCGAATCGGCATCACTGCTGGAAATTTTCCTGGGAGCGTGTTCATGATCCGTACGGTACTGCTGGCGCTCGCATCGTTGGTGTTTTTTCTTCCGTGCGCTTCGGCGCAGGCCGCATTTACTCTCGAACAGATCATGAGCGCGCCATTTCCGGAGCATTTGACGGCCTCTAAAATTGGTGCACGACTGGCGTGGACATTGGACAGCGAAGGCCGCCGGAATGTCTGGGTTGCGGAAGGACCGGGATTTCAAGCGCGCCAGTTGACCCATTACGATGCCGACGACGGCCAGGAGTTGGCTGACGTTCACTTTTCGACGGACGGCAACGCGCTGGTGTATGTGCGAGGCGAAGGGAAAAATACCGCGGGGCAGTCGCCCAATCCCACCAGCAATCCTGCGGGCGTGGAACAGTCCGTTTTGGCCGTTTCGTGGAACGGCGGCGAGCCGCGGAAACTCGACGCTGGGCAATCGCCGGCGATTTCTGTTTCGGGCGAAGTAGCGTACATAAAAGACAATCAGCTGTGGTTGGCAAACCTTGATGGAACTGTAAAGCCGCGGCAAATTGTGGCACGCGGGCACAGCGAAGACCCGCAATGGTCGCCCGATGGCGCGAAACTCGCATTTGTTTCTGCGCGCGGAGATCACGCGTTCATCGGCGTGTATGACGCCGGGCATGGATCGGTGGCCTTCTTATCACCGTCGGTCGATTCCGATTCGACGCCGCGCTGGTCGCTCGATGGCAAGAAGCTGGCGTTCATTCGTCGCCCGGCCAAGACACGCGATCATCCTGAGGGATTTTTTATTGCTCCCGACGAGCCGGAGCCCTGGGCGATCTGGATCGCCGATGTTTTGAACGCTTCCGCGCATGAAATCTGGCATAGCGGCAAGGAGTCAGCCGATTCGTTTCCCGAAATGGCGGAAGACACCGGTGGCGGCGTCATCAATTGGGCCGCCGGAGGGCGATTGCTGGTCGCCAGCGCGAAAGACGGCTGGCAGCATCTGTATTCGCTTGGCGCGGATGGGAAAACTTTCACGTTCCTTACTCCCGGAAATTGCGAAGTCGAGGATTGGGGATTCACGCCGGACAAAAAGACCGTGTTGTTCAATTCGAATTGCGGCAGCGGGAAAGAAGATATCGATCGCCGCCATATTTCGAGCGTTGGCGTTGAGGGCGGACGGGAACCGGTTAGCGTGACTAGCGGCGAGGGGATTGAGTGGAGTCCTGAGGCGTTGGTTGACGGCAAGACCATCGCTTATCTCGGTTCGAACGCGCAGCAACCAGCCAGGCTTTTTACTGCGGCGCTGGCACCTGGTGCCGCTCCGCGTGTGCTGGAATCCGGCGAGTGGCCGAAGGATTTTCCAAGCGACCGTCTGATCGTTCCGCGGCAAACCATTTTCCGTTCCGGCGACGGACTGGAATTGCACGCGCAATTATTTCTGCCCACGAATCTCAAGCCGGGAGAAAAACGTCCTGCGCTGATTTATCTTCACGGCGGGCCGATGCGCCAGATGTTACTCGGCTGGCACTACATGTATTACTACTCGAACGCCTACGCCATGAATCAGTATCTGGCCAGCCGCGGGTATATCGTGCTGGCGGTGAATTATCGCAGCGGCATCGGATACGGCCACTCGTTTTATGCGGCACCCGGGCGCGCCGGGCGTGGAGCGACGGAATATCAGGACGTGGTCGCCGCCGGAAAATATATGGCTACGCGCGGCGATGTCGATGCGCAGCGCATCGGTTTGTGGGGCGGGAGCTACGGCGGGGACCTCACGGCGCTTGGTCTCGGCCGCAATTCCGACCTTTTTGCCGCGGGTGTCGACTTCCACGGCGTGCATGATTGGCCGACTGACAACTGGGACGGCAAAAATATTTCGCCGGAGCTCAACAAATTGGCCCATAACTCGTCTCCGGTTACCGCTGTGGATACCTGGCGCTCGCCAGTGCTTTTCATTCATGGCGATGATGATCGCAATGTCTACTTCACGCAGACTGTCGATCTGGTGGCGCGGTTACGCGCTAAAAAAGTGAACATCGAGCAATTAATTTTTCCCGACGAGGTGCACGATTTTCTTTTGTACGTCGACTGGCTGGCCGCGTACCGTGCGACCAGCGATTTTTTTGACCGACATTTCAACGGTCCCTGGAAGTGATGCGGCGGAAAATCCTGGTTGCGGCTGGGACGGCGCTGTCGGCGCTATTGACTCTAGTTAGTACGATCGCGGCATTCTCGTCCGCTGCTACGGGAGCGGAGCGACCTACACTCTTTCCCAAATTGCACGCTGGACAGACGTTTACCTACCTGATCGAATACCGCACGCAGAAAAATGTGAAGACGGAAAGCCGGGTGGTGACTCCATCGGGCCCGCAAAATGATCAAGCCACGGCCCAATGGCTTTTGCGCGTGGAAATTCTGGATGTTCATCCGCGGGACCGGCGGGCGGCGATTCATGCGCGTTCGCAATTTGAAAGCGTGGATTCCAAACCAACGGCGGACGCCGAGATTGGCAAAAACGGCGCTCCGGCTGCCGAGAGCAAGCCCGTGGAGTTCACTATTTTTCCCGATGGGCGCGCTGACGCGGTTACCGGGCTCGACGCTCTCTTTCCGGAACAGCGCGTCGCGTGGCAGGCGTGGCTTCGGCAATTTGCCATCGCGGGAATTTTCCCGCGTGACGGCGTGAAGCGCGGGCAGACGTGGAAATCGACCGAGATGGAAGAATCGCCGTCGCCGATTATCCGTCTGGAGTGGGAGAAAAGCGCTAGCTACGTCCGGGACGAGCCGTGCGCGCCGGTCCAGCTTTCTGATTTGGACGCAGCCGTTCCCAAAAAGTCCGGTTCCGAAACATGCGCGGTGATACTGACGCATGCAGTGCTGAAGCAAAAATCTTCGCCCAAAGACACCACGCCTGAAGATTTCCGGCTGCACGATCTGCGCACCAGCGGAACCGCCAGCGGCACGAATGAAACCATCACGTACATCTCGCTCCAGACCGGCTTGGTCACACGGGTCACGGAAGATGCCAAACAGTTTATGGACGTGGTAATTGCTAAGACCGACGGTTCGAACCAGGTTCATTACAACGTGGATGCCGCGCGGCACACTGAAATTTTGTTGCTCGCGGATGCCGCGCCTGCAAAACCCTGAACCTTCGGGCTTCCCAACAAAATCGCGGCAAGGCGCGTTCGCTGAAAAGATTTGCGCCCTTGCGTATAATGGGGGATTCGGCAGCCGCCGCTAAAAACTGCGGTGGCTACTGGGTGACGACGGCTTGATTTCGCGTCGCCTCGAGGGATCTCATCATGAAGTTCAAATTACACAGCAGCTATCAGCCGCGCGGCGACCAGCCGGAAGCAATCGACCAGCTGTTCCGCGGGTTGCAGGCCGGCGATAAGGAGCAAGTGTTGCTAGGCGTTACCGGCTCGGGCAAGACGTTTACCATGGCCAAGCTGATTGAGGCCGCCAATCGGCCTGCGCTGGTGTTGGCGCACAACAAAACTCTGGCGGCGCAGCTTTATCATGAGTTCAAAAGTTTTTTCCCCGAAAATGCCGTCGAATATTTCGTCAGCTACTACGATTTTTACCAGCCGGAAGCCTACGTGCCCTCCGCCGACATTTATATCGACAAGGAAGCCACCATCAACGACGAACTGGACAAGCTGCGCATGAGCGCCACACGTTCGCTGTTCGAACGCACCGACGTGATCGTCGTCGCGTCCGTTTCCTGCATTTACGGCATCGGTTCGCCGGAGGCGTATTACGGGCAGATCGTAATGCTGGAAAAGGGCCAGCAGATTTCGCGCGAGGCCATGCTGCACCGCTTCGTCGATATTCAATATGAGCGTTCTGAGGATTTGCGGCGCGGAACATTTCGCGTGCGCGGAGACACCATCGAAATTTACCCGCCGTATCAGGACCAGGGCTATCGCATCGAAATGTGGGGCCAGCAGATTGAGGCGTTGCGGCAGATCGATCCGCTGACCGGCGAAGTGCGCACCGGCCAGGAAGAGCTGGCGCGGGTGTCGATTTATCCCAAGACGCACTATGTTGTGCCGCAGGACCAGAAAGAACGCGCCATCCAGAGTATCTACGCCGAGCTGGAGTGGTGGAAGAAGGAACTGGAGAAGCAGGGCAAATTTGTGGAGGCCCAGCGCGTCACGCAGCGCACGCTTTTCGATATCGAAATGATGCGCACCGTCGGCTATTGCCATGGCATTGAAAATTATTCGCGGCACCTGAGCGGCCGTCTGCCCGGCGAAGCTCCGCCGACGCTGCTCGACTATGTACCGCAGGATTTTCTGATGTTCATCGACGAATCGCACCAGACCGTTGGGCAGGTGCGCGGCATGTTCAACGGCGATCGCGCGCGCAAACAGACGCTGGTGGACTACGGTTTTCGCATGCCCAGCGCGCTCGACAATCGCCCGCTCACGTTTGAAGAATTCGAACACCGCATCAACCAGGTGGTCTACGTTTCCGCCACGCCCGGCCCGTATGAGCTCACCAAGTCCGGCGGAGTGGTGGTCGAGCAGGTGATTCGCCCCACGGGGCTGGTCGATCCGCAGATTGAGGTTCGTCCGGTGAAGGGGCAAGTGGATGATCTGCTGGAAGAAATTCGCGTTCGCGCGGAACGCAACGAGCGCGTGCTGGTTACTACGCTGACCAAACGCATGGCTGAGGATCTGTCTGAATACTTCGCGGAGATTGGAGTGCGTTGCCGGTATCTGCACGCGGAAGTAGAAACTCTCGACCGCATTCGCATCCTACGGGATTTGCGTCGGGGCGAATTCGACGTTTTGATCGGGATCAATCTTTTGCGCGAAGGGCTGGATCTGCCCGAAGTGTCGCTGGTGGCCATTCTGGATGCTGACAAAGAGGGCTATTTGCGCAGCGCTACTTCGCTAATTCAAACCATCGGGCGCTGCGCGCGGCACATCGAAGGCCGCGCCATTCTATACGCCGACCGCCGCACCGTTTCGATGGAGCAGGCCATCAGCGAAACCAACCGGCGCCGCGAGAAACAGGTGGCCTACAACACCGAAAATAACATCACGCCCATGTCGATCATTAAATCCGTTGACATGGATCTGGCGCGTATCGTGGAAGCCGACTACGTTTCCATACCGCTCGACGATGTGGTGCTGGATGCCGCCGCGGCGAATATCAAAACGGGAGACCAGTTGGCGGAAATGTTGCGGCAACTGGAAGTGCAGATGCGCGAAGCAGCGAAGAAATTTGAGTTTGAAAAAGCCGCGCAGCTTCGCGACCGCATCCGCAGCCTAAAACAAAAAGATCTAGCCGCGCTCGTAAACATTGAACTACCAGCCCCAGCGAAACAAAACGGCTGACGCCTTCGGTACGTTCAGCCGAATAGCCGCCCGCACATATTTTTATGCATATGGTCGCTAAGTGGATTCGCATTACAATCGCAGCGACGGCACGAGCTCGTCATAGCTGCGATGGAACCATTCCTTAGACTATTTCTTCAGGTACTATTTTTGGTCCTGTATGCAGGTGCCGTCGGTGCGCCAGCGTTGCTTGCTTGGGGATGGATACGGTGGGTGCGGAGCGCGAAAGAACTCACATCCTGGCGCATTCTCTCGTTAGTCGGCTTTGTGTTCGCGACTGCATCTTTCTTTGCTGTAGTTTCGCTGCTGGCATATTCCCAATCGCTTGGCGGTGGGCTTCAACACTTTAACGACCCGCTGTTTTTGAAGATATCCGAATGGGGCGAACTGCTTTCCAAAATAGGAATTATCTTAGGCTTCAGCGGTGCGTGGCGGCGCGGACCACTTCAATGGCATGCTCCTGCCAGCGGGACGGCAATGCTAATGTGGTGGCTGTTGATAGGTGGCGATTGAGTATTTCGGCCCCGCAGCGACGGAAGTGTTCGCAGTTGAGCGAAACAGGTATCCGAAGTGCGAACAGTTACACTGCGCCGCGCTTCAACGCATCCAGCGGATAAAATGTGCCGCGCCAGATAATTCCGCCCTGCTTTAGGGTCACCACCGTGGAGCGCAGCAGCATATAGCTGAACAACATCGCGCCAATCGGCGCAGTGAAGCAATACAAAGGCGAAACTCGCTGCACCACGTCAACTCCAGCGTGCATGCACAGCAGCATCACGACGGCGATGGCCGCTAATATCTTCACCCAGCCGTGGCCAAACACCACACCCGCAAAGGGCAAAAAGTTGGTCAGCAGCAATCCGGTGATGGCGACAATAACTTTTGGGACGCTGAACCCCGCGCCCGCAAAAAAGTTTTTGGTCACGCCATTAATCAGATTACGTAATCCACTCTGCCAGCGCACCACCACGAAATCCTGCGCGACCCCGACGCCACAGCGAAATCCAGCCTGCTTCACAATTTTTCCCAGTCGCATGTCGTCGACCACCTCCATCGCCAGGCGCTGGTGCGTGCCGCTGGCTTCATATGCCGAGCGCTTCAGCATTTGAAATGCACCCACTCCCACATATGTCTTCGATTTGGGATTGATGACCCCTCGCGGATCTGTGGCCATCAGAAAGGCCATGCCAAAAAATGTGAGCAGCACCGTTTCCATGAAGCCCACCATTTCCAGGTCGCCGTAAAGGGACAGGTGGTCGAGCCGTTGCGCCGTCACCAGCGCCATGGCGCGCCGGGGAACGTCCGGCTTAAAACGCACATCCGCATCGGTGAATAACAGCCACTCGCCGTTGGAGGCTTCATAAGCTTTCTGCAACGCATGCGGTTTTCCTAGCCAGCCATCAGGAAGTTCGCGCACGTGAATCGCGCGAAATCGCGGATGTGACGCCGCAAAATCGTCGAGAATACGTCCGGTGGCGTCCTCCGAGCGATCGTCCACGCCGATAATTTCAAGGTTCGGATAGTCGAGCCTGGCAAGGGCGGCCAGAGCAGCAGGAAGTTTCTCTTCTTCATCGCGGGCGGCAAACAGCAGGGAAATTCGCGGCAGGGAAGCAGTGGCGGCGGGAGGAAAATCCTTCAGCCAGGGCAGATTCAGGGCGCCATAAGCGATGCGCAGGCCATGAAAAATCCAGAAAAAAGCGATGCTTCCAAAAATTACGAGCGCAAACGAATGCATGGATTGGTGTCGGAAGCGGCCCTCGGGTTATCCTAGCATGTCATGCGTGGCGCTCTGGCGATTATAGGTGCGGGACGCGTTGGGCGCGCGCTGGGCAAGCGTTTGCACGAGCTGGGTTGGACGATTGGCGCGGTGGTGGCGCAGAGCGAAGCGTCGGCGCGCAAAGCGGCTCGCTACATCGGCGCGGGAAAAGCGCGAGCGGCCATTTCGCGCGACGTGCTGGCGTCAAAGCTCATTTTAATCTGCACGCCGGACGACGCGATTGCCAGTGTGGCGAAAGAGTTGGCACGCATCGGCGCCGAAGAACTTCGCGGCAAAGTAGTGCTGCACACCAGCGGCGCGTTGAATTCCAAGGCGCTGCGGCTCGTGCGGAAATGCGGCGCGGCGGTTGGCTCCATGCATCCGTTGCAATCGTTCAGCGGCGTGGCGATTCCGCCGCTCGAAGGAAAAGTGTTTGCGATTGAGGGCGACCCTGCGGCGGTGAAACTGGCGCGGCAAGTCGCCCGCGCTCTGGGTGGACTGCCGGTGCAGATTGCCGGTGGCAGCAAGGCTCTTTATCACGCTGCCGCTGCTTTCGCCGCCGGACATGTGCTGGCCATCGAAGAAACCGCCGTACGGCTGATGATGTCGACGGGCATGACGCGCGCAGAAGCCGTTCGCGCTCTTTTGCAGCTGACGCGCCAGGTGCTCGAAAATTTTGAGCGGCTGGGCCCGCGCGCGTCGTGGACTGGGCCGCTGGCTCGTGGAGATCGCGGAGTGGTGGCCGCGCACCTGGCCGCCATGCGACGCTTGGCGCGCGAATTTGGCAACGCATACGCCGCGCTGAATGATTTGGCCACGCTGGTGTTGTCGCCGGATGCCGAAGGTGGAACCAGAAGCACGCGGATGAAAAACTGAAAGACCATTTCGCAGGAGGAAAAGTTTGAAGCAGCCGCAAATTACCATCGAAAGCGCCACGTTGCCGAATGGATTGAAAGTGGTGATCGCTCCGGATTCCACCGCGCCGGTGGTAACCGTCGGCGTGTACTACAAAATTGGTTTCCGCCTGGAGCCGCAAGGCCGCAGCGGATTCGCGCATTTATTCGAGCACATGATGTTTCAGGGCTCCGCCAATGCGCCCAAGATGCAGCACATCAAGCTTATCAATTCGAGCGGCGGCCTGCTGAACGGCTCCACGCATTACGACGTTACGAATTATTACGAAGCGGTGCCCTCCAACGCGCTGGAACGGGTGCTGTGGTTGGAAGCCGACCGCATGCGCGCGCTGAAAGTGGACGATGAAAATCTTCGCAACCAGCGCGACGTAGTGAAAGAAGAAGTGCGCGTCAACGTGATGAACCAGCCTTATGGCGGCTTTCCGTGGCTTGATCTGCCACCCGTGGCTTTTCGCAACTGGGCGAATTCGCACAATTTCTACGGCGATTTCGCCGATCTGGACGCCGCCAGCCTGGTCGACGTGCAATCTTTTTTCAAAACGTACTATGTGCCCAACAACGCGGTGCTGCTGATTCTTGGCGACGTGAAGCCAGGCGAGGGAATCGCGCTGGCTACGAAATATTTCGCCGATATTCCCGCCGGGCCGCCGCCGCCTTTCGCGGACCCCACCGAGCCGGAACAAAAAGAAGAGCGTCGCGGAGATGTAGAAGAAAAATTCGGCACGCTGCCGGCCATGGCCATCGGCTATCGCGTGCCCGCGCGGCGCACTCGGGACTGGTGCGCAATGACTTTGCTGGACATGGCGCTGCACGGTGGCCGTGCCGGACGTCTGCATCGCGAGTTGGTGCTGGAAAAGCAAATTGCCGTGGAGGCTGACGGTGGCATCGACGATATTTTCGGCTACAACGGGCCGACGCAGATGGTCACGCGCATTCTGCACAAGCCGGAATTTTCCAGTGAAGCGACGCTGGCGGCCTTTGACGCGGTAATCCGCCAAATTCAGGAGCAGGGAATCAGCGAGGACGAATTGCAGCAGCTGAAAGTGAAGTGGACTTCCGATTATTACTCCACGCTGGAAGGCGGCCGCGGCGGCTACATGCCGCACTACGGGCTAATGCACCTGCTGGCGTGTTTCACGCTGTTCGATGGGGAGCCGCAACTGGTGAATACCATTCTCGAGGGATTTCTGGCGGTCACGCGCGAAGAGGTAATAGCGGCGGCCAAGAAATATCTGCGCAACGATCAGCGTTCGATCGTCTTCCGTACGCCGGTGAAGCCGGCTGCGCAGGAGGCTGCGTGATGACTACGCGTCCTGCTCCGCTCGAAGAAAAAATTGCTGTCGGAGTGCCCGGATTGTCGCCGGAACGCGCGGTAACCTGGCCGAAACAAACCAAGACGCGCCTGCCTAATGGACTCGAAGTGGTTCTGGCCGAAGCGCATTCGATTCCCAAATTTCACGGTGAACTTTTCTTTCGCTCGGGCAATGCTGCGGCCATTGACCGCGGCCCAAGCCTTGCGGAGATTACCGCGACGGTGGTGCGCACCGGCACCGCCAAGCGCGCCAGTCGCCAGATTGAAGAAGATTTGCGGCGCATTGGAGCGGATTTATCTTCCAGCGCCGGTCAGGACACCAGCGCTATCGCTTTCGCCGGGCTTTCTGAATTTTCCGAGCAACTTCTGGGTATGGTCAACGAGTTGGCCCGCGAGGCGAGTTTTCCGGCTCCGGAATTCGAACGCGAGCGCCGCCAGAAACTTGAAGAAGTAAAACTGGAGCGCACTTCGCCCGGCTTTCTAGCCAGCGAGCGACTGCGCAAAGTTTTGTTTGGCGCGCACTCGTACGGCCATGTGTCGGCTAGCGAAGCGGAAGTCGCCGCCTACACGCGCGATGATTTAATTTCGGTGTACCGAGATTTTTACACTCCGCAAAATGCGTTGTTGTTGCTCGTTGGTGATTTCGATTCGCAAGCCATGCTGAAAACCGCCGAGAAAGTTTTTGGCGCGTGGACAGGGAGGAAGCCGGAAGCAAAACCCGCGCCCGCGCCGCCGAATCCGCGTGGCCGCCGCGTTTATCTCGTGCATGTTCCCGGCGCGGTGCAGACGCAAATCGTCATGGGCTGCGCGGCGATTACGCGCAAGCATCCCGACTGGGTGAAGCTTGGCCTGACCAACAGTTTGTATGGCGGCGCATTCAATTCGCGGCTGGTGATGAATATTCGCGAAGACAAGGGTTACACCTACAGCCCTCGCAGCAGCGTTCATCCGCTGCGCCAGCATGGATATTTTTCGGTATCTGCTGCGGTGCGCAACAATGTGGTGGCCGCGTCGATCACCGAAATGTTTTACGAGATGGATAAATTGCGCTCGTTGCCGGTGCCTGGGCCGGAACTGGCCGACGCGCAAAATTATTTGAGTGGGGTTTTCTCCATGGGACTGGCAACGCAGGAAGGATTGCTTGGCCAGCTGGCTACTGTGGCGCTGAATGAATTGCCCGACGATTACCTCGAGACCTACCGCGCCAAAGTGCGCGCTCTGACGCCGCAAGACTTGCTGAATACCGCACGCCAGTATTTCGACTCCGCAAGTATGCAGATCGTGGTCGTTGGAGACCGCGCCCAGATCGAAGAGCAAGTACGCCTGTTTGGTGAGTTGGAAATCTACGACGCCCAAGGCGCCCCGCTGAAATAAGGCGGTGTCCCGGGGCTGGGTGCAGTTGTGTGCCCCACGCGCCGAACTTGCGTGTGGGGATTTTGTCCAACAGCCAATCTCCTGTCTGTTATTGTATTAATAAATAGTATTAAGTAGTATCTAGTCCATGTGTACTCGCCTGCTTGCCCTGCCGTTGGCACTTTGCGTATTTTTAGCGCCATACGCTGCCGCCAAGAAAAAGCCGCCGACCCAACCTATTAACATCAACACTGCCGGTTCGGAGCAATTGCAGCAGGTGCCTGGCATCGGCCCGGTTACGGCTCAAAAAATACTGCAGATGCGCAAATCGTACGGCGCTTTCAAAAGTGTGAATGACCTGGAAGCCATTCGCGGAATCGGGCCGAAGCGCCTGGAAAAAATGAGAAAATATCTGACGGTAGGGAAGCCGAAACCGGCTAATCCCGCGGTGGCGGCAAAGTGTTCCGGATGTTCGACGCAAAAAGCGCGGGCGCCGGCCAAATCCGCCACGAGCCAGAAAACACAGCCTACGCAAGCTCCAGCAGAGCAGCCTGCCGCCGAAACCGAAGAACCTTAGTTCTAAATTTTGGAAAAATCGAACGTTACAGCGTTTGGTGCGTGACTCTACGCGCCCCGTCGGTGGACTCGATCCGCAGCGGCACCTGGTCGGCAATGCGTATGCCGTAACCTTCCAGCGCCACAACTTTCTTGGGGTGATTGGTCAGCACGCGAATGTCTTTGAGGCCCAGGTCGATCAGGATTTGCGCGCCGATGCCGCTTTCATGCTGCACCATACGCATGCGCGCCGGTTCGCGATCGAGCTGCCCGCGCGAATGAAAATGAATTTGCGGCAACGCGCCGGGCTCGGCGGACGTCTCCACTGAAAATCCGCGCCCGGTGTGGTGAAGATAGAGAAACACGCCGCGACCTTCCTTGGCGATGGCCGCCAGTGAGCGCGCCACGAGCTCGGAGCAATCGCAAGCCGTTGAGCCGAATACATCGCCCGTGAGGCAATGCGAATGCACGCGCACCAGAGCCGGCTCTGCGCCTTCGAGTTCGCCGCGCACCAGCGCGATGTGCTGGTCGTGATCCACGTCGCTGGCGTAAGCGATCATCCGGAAATCGCCATAGCGCGTGGGGAGCACCGCTTCAGCGACGCGCCGCACGTAGCGCTCATGCTGCATGCGATAGCGGATCAGGTCCGCCACCGTGAGCATTTTGATGTTGTGCTGGGCGCAAAATTCCATAAGCTGCGGCACGCGCGCCATGGTGCCGTCTTCGTTCATGATTTCGCAGATCACGCCGGAAGAATTGAGTCCCGCGATGCGCGACAAATCCACGGACGCTTCGGTCTGCCCGGCGCGCACCAGCACGCCGCCGTTGCGGGCGCGCAGCGGAAACATGTGCCCGGGCCGTGCGAGGTCCTGCGGCCTGGTTTTCGGATCGATGGCGGCAAGGATGGTAATGGCGCGATCCGCAGCGCTGATGCCGGTGGTCACGCCCAGCCGCGCGTCGATGGCTTCGCAAAAAGCGGTGCCATGCACCGAGGTGTTGATGGGCGACATCAGCGGCAGGCGCAGCTCATCGCAGCGGTCTTCGGTGAGCGTGAGGCAGATCAACCCACGGCCGTACTTGGCCATGAAGTTAATCGCTTCGGGCGAAATTTTCTCCGCCGCCATGGTCAGGTCGCCTTCGTTTTCGCGGTCCTCGTCGTCGACGAGGACAATCATGTTGCCCTGGCGAATTTCTTCGACAGCTTCTTCCACGCTCGTAAATGGCGATTTGTTTTCAGCCATGGGCAGCTCTATTTTACAGCAACATTGGCGTTTTCAGGCGCCCTACGAAAGACGAAGGGATTGGGCGGGGAACGCGCCGACGAGACTCAGGGTATGGACGAGCATAAGCTAGTATTCTAGATGTGGACGTAACTTTATATCTTGGACGGAATTACCGTCGTGGGATGGGGAAAGCGACCTGATCTTTGGAAATCTCCCGAAACGAACGGGAACGTTGTGACTGTCCCCAAGTTTCGAGATAATCGCCCGCTGTGCGGGCTCAGGGTAAACAAACGTAGGCCAGACGGGAAGGTTCCCCTCACAACTGAGTGCTAATATTTAGCATTGGGTGCCACGGTGGGCAGCTCGCAATTAAAACCCAAGGATGCGCCACCTCTCGACTATCATATAAATAATAATGTCTGTGACGTCCTGCAAGTAAATCTATATGCATAAGAGAGCAAGTATCTCGATCGTGGTCGTCCTCGCTTTCATAGTTGTTTCGGCCAACTTGCAAATTTATGTTGTAAGGGATAGTGCAGGGGGAACCGTATTCTGGAAGGAAGGCGAGGCTTTTTTATTTCTTGGAACATCCCAAACCGGTTATCGTTTCAGCTATCTGAAATATCCCTTCGTGGCGGCTAGCGAATATTTTTATGTTCCCACTCAACCGAATGCGGAACGTGCGTCGAGTGTGGTAATAAGGGTAACGCCAGCGACAATAGAACGCGACGTCTTGGATTATGGCGACGACACTTCAGAAACCGTTGCCTTTTTAACTCCCTTTGACGACGGCTTTTACGCGATGTGCAAGGGTGCAGTTCTCTGCAAATGGAGTGGCAGTGGTTTTTCGCCCGCAACTCAAGAGGAAGAGCGAAGGCACGGTGGACTTGATCGCCTGATCCGCGGGGGAACAAAGGATAAAAGCGTCAACGGATGGCAAGTTCGCAATGCCGGATCGTCGCCGGGCTATCGTTTTGAGGTCCAACTCGGCGACAAGCTCATGTTATTGATCCAAAATCATGCCCACGACGCGCGGGAATATCCGTGGATATCCGTCGACTTGTTGCGGCAAGGTCAAGCGCCGGAAAAATTGTACAACAGGAACGAAACTCCTAGAAGGGTCACTAGAGCCGAATATGACCTCATTTTTCAAGGTGCTACACAAGCGAAACCGTAATACCGGCTGTTGATTTGGTGTGGAACCCGCGTTATGAAACCCGCCCACCCTCAAAAATCTGAGGGTGGGGCACCCACGTGCTCTGCTGACGCATTAGTAACGCCAGAGGTGTGTTGGGGCGATGCCGTCCAGTTGCGCAAAACCAGAATCTGCGTGCAACGTGCAAAACGAGCGACTATTTTAGCCAGAGGCGGAGGGCGTGGAAGACGGCGGCACCAACTAAGGCGGCGCCGGGGATAGTCAATATCCAGGCGACTACGATGCGCCGCGTGACGCCCCAGCGGACCGCGGAAAGGCGCCGGGTTGCGCCCACACCCACGATGGCGCCGGTGATGGTGTGCGTGGTGCTTACCGGGATGCCGAAATGCGCGGTGGCGATTAGCGTCAAGGCACCCGCCGATTCGGCGGCAAATCCGCCAAAGGGAGTCAGCTTGGTGATGCGCTGGCCCATGGTTTTAATGATGCGCCAGCCTCCGGCCATGGTACCGCCGGCCATGGCCAGGTGGCAGCAAATAATTACCCAGTAAGGCACGGCGTAGGTGCTGAGGGCTCCGCCGGCTACCAGCGCGGTGGTGATGATGCCCATGCCTTTTTGCGCGTCGTTGGTGCCGTGGCCGAGGCTGTATCCAGCCGCCGATAAAAGCTGTAGCCTGCGGAACCATTTATCCACTTTTCGCGGGCGCTGTTTGCGCACGATCCAGCTGGTGGCAATGGTCACCGCCGCGCCGACAATCAGTCCTATGATGGGAGCGAGAAAAATGAACAGCACCGGCTTGGTCCAGCCGGTCAAAATCAGCGCGCCGAATCCGGCGTTGGCCACTGCCGCGCCGCCATAGCCGCCCATCAGCGCGTGCGAAGAGCTGGTCGGGAGGCCCAGAATCAACGTGATCATGTTCCAGGTGATGGCGCCGAGGAGCCCGGCCAGCAAAACCTTTTCGTCCACCATTTCGATGTGGACCATGCCCTTA
>JBBRZT010000049.1:0-16546 GCA_038236395.1 Candidatus Acidiferrales bacterium | reverse complement strand
TTCCACCGCCGTGGGACTGAAAAACAAAATGGCATCCACTTCGCCGTGAACGATGGCCGCGATTTTCTCACGATCGAGATTTACCGGCGTCACCGTGCGATAAGCAATCGCCTCCGTCACGGTCGCCCCATAATTCCGCAGAAGTCCCGGCAGATCGGGATTCGCGCGGTCGCTGCGCGGCAGAAAAACAGCCTGATTCCTCAGCCGCTCTCCCAACTCATTAGCCAGCGAAGCTCCGCTGTGCGTTTTCGCCTGGTAGTCTACAAAAAATCCCGCGCGTTCCGCTGCTGCTGCCGTCGTCGGCCCCACTGCCGCCGCGCGTGAACGCCTCCCGGCCACATTGCGCAAGTTTCCACGCACGCCGGCGCGTTTCACCACCGCGCGCACAGCATTCTCGCTGGTAAAAATAATCCAGTCGAAACTCTCCAGTTGATCCAGTGCCGCATCCATCGGACCGTAGTCTTCAGGCGCGGCAAATGCCACCAGCGGCAACAAACTGGGTAGCGCGCCGAGTGCTTCGAGTTTCCCAAGCAGGCCGGCGCTCTGCCGCTCCGCCCGCGTAATCACGATTCTCTTATCTGCCAGCGAAGAAACTCTGTTTTTATCCACGCTGGCGGCCCACTTCCGCAAGAATTGACTGCGCGCCCGAATCGATCAGCAGACGCGCCATTTTTTCGCCCAATTCCGCGCCCTGTTCGGGCGTGCCCGTCAACTTCTGTTTCACATGCTGCAGCCCGTCGACCGACGTCACACATGCTTCCAGCACCATTTCGCCGCGCTCGATCCGCGCCCACGCCCCGATGGGCACCTGGCAACCGCCCTGCAGCGCTTTCAGCAGCGCCCGTTCCGCGATAATGGCCGAGCGAGTCTCCGCATCATCCAGTTTTTCCACCAACTCCGCAGCCTGATTGTCGCCCAACCGCGTTTCCACTGCGATTGCGCCTTGCCCTACCGCGGGCATAAATACTTCCGGTGAAAAAGTCTCCGAGATGCGGTTGCTCCAGCCAAGCCGGTCGAGCCCCGCTTTCGCCAGGACGATCGCGTCGTACTCGCCGCCTTCCACCTTGCGCAGCCTGGTGTCGACGTTGCCGCGCAGTTCGCGAATATCAAGGTCCGGCCGCAGATGCAAAAGTTGCGCCTGCCGCCGCAAACTGCTGGTGCCTACGCGCGCGCCATGTCGCAAGTTTTCCAGCGTCGAACCCGTTGCAGAAATCAAGCAATCGCGAATGTCATCGCGCCGGCAAACCGCGGGAAAACTCAAGCGCGACGGCGTCTCCGTGGGAATGTCCTTCACGCTGTGCACCGCCAGATCGATCGATTCATCCAGCAGCGCCTCCTCCAGCTCCTTGATGAAAATTCCCTTCCCGCCAATCTGGGTCAGGGGCGCCTGCTGCATTTTGTCGCCGGAAGTCTTGATGATGATGATTTGGGCTTCCGCCCCGGTAGCCGCAAACAACTGTTTGCGTACCGATTCCGCCTGCCACTTCGCCAGCAGGCTCCCGCGCGTGCCGATGCGCAAGTGCTTCATTGTTTCTCTCGATTCGAAAGAAACAGGTCGCGCAGCGCCTCAACGTTTTGAATCTTGCGCCGCAGCTCTTTTTCTCCCCGCAGCCGCTCCGCCGGCTCCAACAGTAATTTCTCCAGCAACTCGGCCATCAGCGCTTCCATTCGTTCGCGGTCTTCGGCGCTCAAATGCTTCATGGACTCCATGCGCTCGCGAATGAATGAAGTCCGCTCATCCTGCAAGCGGGCGCGCAGTTCATCGACCAGCCCCACCAGCTCGACGCTGGCCTGCCAGGAAAGAAATTTGCCCACGTGTTCATCCACGATCGTTTCCGCCCGTGGAATTTCACTCTCCCGCATCGCGCGGCTTTGCTGCACAATTCCGCCCAGATCGTCCAGGTTGTACAGATACACGTTGTAAAGCTCAGCCGCTGCCGGGTCGATGTTTCGTGGCAATCCCAGATCCATCAGCAGTAGCGCGCGATTCCCGCGCGCCGCCATCGCCCGTTCCAGAATTTCGCGCCCCAGCACCGGCTCTTCCGCCGCGACGGAAGATACAATCACGTCGGGAGCTTGCAGCGCGACATCCCATTCGCCCCACGCTACTGTCGTCCCGCGAAACTCCGCAGCCAGGGCTTCCGCCCGTTCCCGCGATCGATTCATCACCACCAGCCGCGCAATGCCACGGTCGCGCAGCAGCGCGATCACTTGCTCGCTGATCGTTCCCGCTCCTAAAACCAGCGCAGTGCGCTCGCCGAGTTTGCCGAAAATCTTTTCCGCCAGCTTCACCCCCGCGGAGGCCACCGACATCGGCCGCGTGCCCAGCTCCGTTTCCGCCCGCACCCGCTTTCCCACTTCCAGCGCGGCTTGAAACATGCGGTTCAGCACCGGCCCAGTCGCGCCCTGTTCATGCGCAAAGCGGTACGCTTCGCGGACCTGCCCCAGAATTTCTGCTTCGCCCAGCAGCATCGAATCAAGTCCCGCGGACACCCGAAATAGGTGCCGCACCGCGTGTCGATCGTAGTGGTGATAGAGCGAGACGCCCAGAACGTCGGGACGCACCTCGTGAAATTCACTCAGGAAGGACGAAAGGCCTACAGCACATTCGTGTGAGCTCTCCGGCGGAACGCCGTACACTTCGCTGCGATTGCAGGTCGACAGCACCAGTGTCTCTTCCAGTATCCCGCGCGAACGCAATTCACTGGCGGCGCGCCGCGCCTGTTCCGCGGTGTACGACACCCGTTCGCGCACCTCCACAGGCGCGGTGCGGTGATTCAATCCGACGAGAACAATTTCCATCAGGCTCGCCACATATCCATAAAAATTCCTAGAAATACCGGTGGCTGTGCGACAAATACAGATTCACCACCGTAAAACTCATCACCACGACAAAAAAATTAAACACGCACAGTTTCGAAGCTCGCGCTCCGCGCCACGCGGTCGTCCGCGCCAGGCGGAAGTACAGCAAATAAAGAAACAGCACTACCAGCGTGATCACATATTTAGGGTCGTAAAACCAGTATTGACCGGTAAGCCGGTCCACCCAGATAAATCCCAGCACCGTGCCAATCGCGATGGAGATTACCCCGATCAGCACACTCGAATGGCTCATGCGCTCGAGCAACTCCAGCGACGGCAGCCGCCACACCATGTTGCCGAGCTTGCGGCTGCGCAACAATCGCTCTTCGCCGAGATAGATCAAGCTCAACACAAACGACAGCGCAAATGCCGCGTACGCCAGAATGCTCAACGTGACGTGCAACGCGAACACCACACCGTGCGCCACCGTAGGCGTCAGCCGGTCCGCCGGTGCCAGGTTCGCCGCCAAAAAAAAAGCCAGGATAAACGGCACGGCAAAAGCCCCCACCGCTCGCTGCCGGTGATACAACTCGAGACCCAGATAAGTCAGCGCCAGCAGCCACCCGAACAGCGACATCGAGCCATACAAATCGTGATACGGCACGGTATGCAGCCCGCGCGAGCGTTCCAGCAACGCAAAGTAATGCGCCACCAACCCGAGCGCCAGCAGCGCCGACCCACACCTGCCCGCCACCGCCCTGCCGCTGTTCAGAAAAGCAATGTAGCAGCCCAGGCTCAAGGAATACGCCGCAACCGTAAGTATGAAATAGAAGTGATCCATTTAGGTTCGGTGCCGGGCGCTCCTCAGACGACCCTTCGCGTAAAATCGCCAGAATTGAGTGAGTCCGTACCCTGAGTATAGCCCACGGGAAGAACCACTTACATAGCTGTACCGTTGGCCAGAGCAGGGACTGCCGGGATTTGCTATTCTCTCTGCTGCCCCCACATTCGCTATAAATGATGATATGACCCCGCTAGACACAGCCATCGCCCTTGACCGTAAGTCGATAAATCGGAAGGATCTCTTCCTTCGCGCCTGCCGTGGCGAAACTCTCTCCCGCGTGCCGGTCTGGATGATGCGTCAGGCTGGCCGCTACCTCCCCGAATACCGCGAAATTCGGGCGCATCGGCCGTTCCTGGAAGTTTGCAAGACTCCCGACCTCGCCGCCGAGGTTTCTCTGCAGCCCTTTCGCATCCTGGGAGTCGACGCCATCATCGTTTTCTCCGATATTTTGATTCCCGCTGAAGCAATGGGCCTCGCGCTCGAGCTCAATGACGCCGGCCCCAATCTGCCAAACCCCGTGCGCAATGCGTCAGACGTAACCAACCTGCGGATGTTCGATCCCGAAGTCGAAACGAAATTTCTTCCCGAGGCCATCCGCCGCATCGCAAAAATCGCCGGCCCCGACGTTCCCGTCTTAGGTTTTGCCGCCGCGCCTTGGACGCTGGCGTGTTACATGGTGGAGGGCAACACTAAAGAAGGCTTCGCCACCGTCAAAAGTTTCCTGTACCACGAGCCTGCTACTTTCAGGCAACTTCTGAAGAAAATCGCGCAGGCCACCATTCCCTACCTGAACGCGCAAATCGCCGCTGGCGCTGCCGCCGTCCAATTGTTCGACACCTGGTGCGGCGAGCTTAGCCTCGAGGACTACGAAAATTTCGCGCTCCCCGCCGTACAGCAAGTCATCGACGGAATCTCCGGCAAAGTTCCGGTCATTTATTACACCAAGGCTTCCAATCACTTGATGCCAGCCATCGCCCGCGCCGGCGCCAATGTACTCAGCGTAGACTGGCGCGCCGACCTGGCCGGCCTGCGAAAAACTCTTGGCCCCACAATCACTCTCCAGGGTAATGTGGACCCCGCCATCCTTCTCGGCCCGCCAGAGAAAATACGTGAAGCAACTCAGACGGCAGTCGCTGCGTTAGGCGGCAGTGGACACATTCTTAATCTCGGTCACGGCATCATGAAGCAGACGCCCGTGGAAAATGCTCGCCTGTTTATCGAGACCGGTCAGGAACTCATCTCCGCTTCAGCAGGTCACTCGGATAAATCGGCCCATGCTTCGCAATCGCGCGCAGGACGAACGCCGTGACGCCCACAACTCCAAGCCCGGAACGCATGCGCGACGAACTGCACGTCAGCGAGGAGTTTCTGACACGCTATAATCGCCCCGGCCCGCGCTACACCAGCTATCCCACCGCCCCGGTCTGGAATGACGCTTTCGGCCCAGATGATCTTGAATCCGTGCATGCCGAGGCGGAACGCGCACTCACTCCCCTTTCGCTCTACATGCATCTGCCCTTCTGCGAGAGCCTGTGCCTCTTCTGCGCGTGCAACGTAATCATTCAAAAAGATAAACGCGTGGCGATGCCTTATCTAGACGTCCTCAAGCGCGAAATCGAACATGTGGCCCGCAATATTTCCCGCGAACGTCCCGTCGTACAGTTCCATTGGGGCGGCGGAACGCCCACTTATCTCACGCCTGAGCAGATTGCTGATTTGTTCAGCTTCGCGCGCGAGCATTTCACTTTTTCGCCAGACGCCGAAATTGGCATCGAAATCGACCCTCGCGTCACCAATCGCAACCACCTTGAAACGCTGCGCGCTCTCGGCTTCAATCGCCTCAGCATGGGCATCCAGGACTTTCATCCCGAAGTCCAGCGGGCCATCAATAGAATTCAGCCGTTCGAACTGACCCGCGACTTGTTGCACGCCGCGCGCGAACTAAAGTTCGACAGCATCAACGTGGACCTGATCTACGGCCTTCCCTACCAATCGCCGGAACGCTTCAGCCACACCGTCGACCAGATCCTCGAGCTCCAACCCGACCGCATCGCGCTATTCAGCTACGCCCACGTGCCCTGGCTCAAAAAACAGCAAGGCGCTTTCGCCACGCACCTCCCTGAAGGCATGGAAAAATTCGAAATTTTCCGCTCCGGCTTGATGAAGTTTATCGAGGCCGGCTACCTCTATATCGGTATGGACCATTTCGCCAAGCCCGGCGATGAACTGGCCGTCTCGCAGCAGCAACGCACCCTCCATCGCAATTTCCAGGGTTACACCACCAAGGCCGGAGCCGATCTCTACGGCATGGGCGTCACTGCCATCAGCGCGTTTCAGAATGCTTACGCGCAAAACCATCGCGACCTGCCCGCATGGCAGAAGGCCATTGCGGATCGCGGCGTCGCGACCATGCGCGGCTACCGCCTTTCCGAAGATGACCGGCTGCGTCGCGCGGTCATCAATCGCCTGCTCTGCCACACCGTCATCGTGAAGGCGGAAATTTCCCGCGAGTTCGGCGTCGACTTCGACAGCTATTTCGCGGGAGAACTCGCGCAACTCGAAGCCCCGCGAGAAGATGGCTTGGTCCTGGTCGACGGCAAAGAGGTTCGCGCCACCTGGCTCGGAAGAATCTTCATTCGCAATCTGGCCATGATTTTCGATCCATACCTCGAAAAGCAGCACCTGAACGCCAAGCCGTTATTTTCGAAGACTCTGTAACGAAAGAATGCCCACGTCATCCCCGTGACTGCTCACGTCCCAGCTTTGGTTGTTGGCGCCGGCATATCCGGTCTGGTCTGCGCCTATGCGCTTCGCAAGGCGGGAATCGACGCGCAAGTTGTCGAATCCTCGGCCAACCCCGGTGGCGTAATTGCTACTGACCGGCGCGACGGCTATCTGCTCGAATACGGCCCGCAAAGCTTCACCGCCACGTCCGCCGTTTTGAATCTCTGCCGCGAATTGCAGGTCGACAACCAGCTCGTGCAGGCCCCGCCCAAGGCTCCCCGGTTCGTATTGATCAAAAACCAGCTGCGGCACGTTCCCCTCAATCCCCCTTCGTTCATCGCCTCTTCACTGTTCAGCGCGACTACGAAATGGCGAGTCCTGCGCGATTTCCTCGGCCACAGCGCGCCACCTGAAGGCAGCGAATCCGTTGCCGCCTTCACTCGCCGCAAATTCACGCCCGAGGTTCTCGAGAAACTCGTCGGCCCCTTCGTCTCTGGCATTTATGCCGGAGACCCCGAAAAGCTGGGCCTGCGAAGCGCCTTCCCTCAGCTTTACGAAGCCGAGAAATTCACCGGCAGCGTCATCCGCGGATTATTGCGCGCTGGCAAAAATCGTAGCGGCACCGAAAAACCAACATTGCAATCATTCCGCAACGGCAATCAAACCCTCACTGACGCGCTCGTCGCAAATCTGGGATCCAATCTCCGGTGCGGCACAGAAGTCCGCAGCGTCCGCCTTGCCTCCAGCTCCTTGACCGCATCGACATTCGAAGTGACTATCCTCGCAAACGGACAGCAAGACACCATCACGACAGAGCAACTGATCATCGCCACCCCGGCATCGCAAGCGGCGGCAATACTACGCGGCGTCAATCCGCGCTTCGAATCCGCGCTGACGCAATTCGAATATGCCCCGGTCGCGGTAGTCTCGCTCGGCTACCCAAAAGCGGCCATCCGTCATTCGCTAAACGGCTTCGGCTTCCTCGTTCCGCGCTCTTCCGGCTTGCGCATCCTCGGAACCGTCTGGAATTCGTCGCTTTTCCCCGGTCGCGCGCCGGAGAATCACGTGCTCCTCACCAGTTTTGGCGGCGGCGTGACAGATCCCCAGGCAGCGTCGCTCTCTGAATCCGAACTCGTCGCTACCGTCCATCGCGAGCTCGCACCCATTCTCGGTATTTCGCAACAGCAGCCTGCCTTCGCCAACGTCAAGATCTGGCCGCGCGCCATTCCGCAATTCAACATTGGCCATTTCCAGCGGATATCCGACTTGGCCTTGCTCCAGAGCCGATATCCCGGCCTCTCGCTGGTTGGGAATTATCTGCACGGCCCATCTCTCGGTGTCTGTCTGGAACAAGCCTTGACCGTAGCCCCGCAAGCAGGTATGAAATGAGCGCCATAGCTGGCATACCGTCGGCTGATTACCATTCATCCGGTTATCGCTGTATTTCGTATCTGTATTTAGGAGAAGAAGCCTAGCCAGTGTTCCTTGCGGCCATAAGCCCCATGGATGAGCGCGGAGCGTCGCCTGACGCTGCGCTTGTACGTCTGCTTCTTCAAAATGACGTGAACGCTTTCGAGAAAATTTACGACAAGTATTGCCGCATCGTTTATTCATTGGTGTTGAGGATTGTTCAACAATCCGGTCCTGCGGAAGAAGTGGTGCAGGACGTTTTCCTGCAGCTATGGCGGAATTCCGCGCAGTATGATGCGGCCCGCGGTCCCTTCGCGCCCTGGCTGCTGACCCTAGCCCGCAATCGTGCCCTGGATACGCTCAGACTAAAGAGCGAGCGCCAGAGACGCCTCGAAAACCAGAGCGACGAGCTTTTTTCCGTGGTGGTCGCCCCGCAATATGAAAAAGAATTGGACGAAAAACGCCGAGGGGAACGTGTACGCTCGCTGGTCGGAGAGCTGAATCCCCAGCAAAAACGAGCCATTGAGCTGGCCTACTTTCAGGGTTTGAGCCACACCGAGATTGCCGCGGAACTGAAAGAGCCGCTGGGCACCGTCAAAAGTTGGATTCGTAACGGGTTAATACGCTTAAGAGAATCATTGCAGGCGGCGACGTGAGCAACTGCGACCAATTCCGGGAAATGTACGAAGCCTACGCGCTTGGTGCGCTCGACGTGCCGGAACGCGACGCGCTCGAAGCTCATCTGGCCACCGGCTGCGCGCAGTGTGCGAAGTCGGTTGCCGAGGCGCGCTGGCTCGTCAGCCAGTTGGCCTACACCGCTCCGGAAGCCTCGCCTTCCGACATGCTCAAGGGCCGGCTCATGCAAAAAGTACGGTCCGAGGCGAAATCTCCTTCGCACACCGCTCCGCCTACACGAGTTCCGTACTGGCTCGCGGCTGGCATCGCGGCCCTGCTGCTGATTACTTTCTACACTTCATGGCGAGAGCACCAAGCCCGTGAAGAGTTGCGCGCTTCCAACGAGCGTTCGATCGCGCACATGGAGGAAGAACGAGCCGCGGTGCAACAAAAAATCACCGCCATGGAAGAGCGAATGGCCGTGATGCGCCGCGAGAACGCAATTCTCAGCGACCCCGCTGCCACCAAGATCACCCTCATGCCCCAAAAGATTCAGGCACCGCAACTGGTAGCCATGTGGCAGCACCAGAACGGAATCGTGGTCACCGGGCAAAAGGTTCCCATGCCTTCGGCCCATCACGTTCTTCAACTATGGTTGATTCCGAAGGATCCCGGCGCCAAGCCAATGCCCTCCATGACGCTGCGTCCTGACGAAAACGGAAGGCTGGTCATGGTTGTCGCGCATCCGCCCGATCCCGGCGGAATCAAAGCGCTGGCCATTACGGAAGAGCCCGAAGGCGGCAGCGCGCAACCTACCAGTGCGATACGCTGGGTCGGAGCCATGACCTAGCCGTAATTGCTTGACTGAAATCGTTTCCCAGATTACTTCCCGTACCGCAGCAGCAAACGCGTTTTTCTCCGCTGCGCCGCTTCGCGAAACCTTCGGCGCTCTTCCGCAGTTTTCAGCAGCAGTGGCCGCACCTGCTTCGGCTTCTTGGTGTGTTCGTCGATAGCCACAAACGTCACGTACGCGGTGGTCGTATGCTTGCGCTCACCGGTCAGTATTTGCTCCGAAAACACTTCCACGCCGACTTCCATCGATGTGTGAAACACGCGGTTCACCTGCGACTTCAAAATCACCAGCTCGCCGAGGTTGACCGCGTTGCGAAAGTCGATGTAGTCCACCGATGCGGTCACCACGTAGCTATTCGAATGCCGGCTCGCCGCCATCGCCGCCGCCATGTCCACTAGATGCATCACCTGCCCGCCCAACAGTTTTCCCAGAGGATTGGTTTGCGCCGGCAACACCACTTCCGCCATTTCCGACCGCGAAGCGCTCACCGGTTTGGCCTTCAGTACCGAGTCGTTTATTCCGCCTCTTGTTCGATCCCTTCGTGCTTTCATTCGTCCCCGCTCGCCGCGATTTTGGAACAAGCCATTCCATCCGTATACTACGGTAGCCAACATGCCAGACCAAAAGAAAACCCGCAGGCAGGTGCTTGAAGAATTCGTCGAAAAATCTCCCGCTGACGCCTTTTCCCGCTACGGCCTGGCCATGGAGTGCGTCAGCAGCGGCGATCCCGCGGCCGCCATCCGCCAGTTCGATGAGCTACTGCAACAACACGCCGATTATGTTCCGGCTTACCTGATGTACGCCCAACTCCTCGCTCGTGAATCGCGCTCAGATGAAGCCAAACAAATTCTCACCAAAGGTATCGCCGCAGCCGCTCAGAAAGGCGACCATCACGCCGCATCCGAAATGGAAACTCTCCTCGCCGATCTGGCCTAACCCGGCAAGGCCGAGCCATCTGCATCCTCTTCCTCGCTCTGGTATCATCACCTATGGGACTTATGCGGCCAGATCGCATTCCGCTTTTCCCCTTGAACGTCGTTCTCCTCCCCGGCGCTGAACTCCCTCTGCACATATTCGAACCCCGCTATCGCGAGATGGTTCGCAAATGCATGGCCCAGCGCACCGAGTTTGGAATGTTGCTCTCCATGCCCGATGGCATTGCGCGAGTTGGCTGCACCGCCGAGATTCTGGAAGTCCTCACCCAGTATCCCGACGGCCGGATGGACATCGTCACCGTTGGCCGCATCCCTTTCCGGGCCGTGGAACTCTTCTCCGAAAACCCGCTGCTCGAAGGCCAGGTCGATTATCTGGAAGACTGTGAAGTCTCCAACGCTCCACCCAGCCGCGAGCTGGTCGAGCTCTACGAGACTTGCCACACTCTGATTTTTGGAGATTTTCCGAAAGATCTGGCCACCGACACGCCGCAATGCTTTTCCTTCCGCGTCGCCGCCGCCTTGCCCATGGATTTGCTGTGGAAGCAGCAACTGCTCGAGCTGCGCACCGAATCCGACCGTCAGGAACGATTAGCAAGCTATCTTCGCGGCTGGGCGCCGCATCTACAGAAAGTAGGCACTGCGCGCGCGCAATCGGCGGGAAACGGGCATGGCCTGAATTAAACCGCCGCTCGTGGCTATCGTGGCAATCAATCTGTACCGCTCGCGTCCGGGCGCCGCAGTAAGTACCTTACTCACATGGGGACCAATGACCGCTAGCACATCACTCAAATCTCACGCATCGCATCCGAAGCCGCGCACGCTTGGCGAGCTGAAAAGCATTCCCGATTTTGACGCCGGCAGCGTTTCCCGCTCGGTGAAAGACGAAATTCGCGGCAATCTTTTGCGCCTCATCGAGCGCGGCGAGCCGCTCTTCCCCGGCATTCATGGTTACGAAGACACCGTCGTGCCGCAAATCGTCAACGCCCTGCTCTCTCGCCACAATTTTATTCTTCTGGGACTTCGCGGCCAGGCCAAGAGCCGCATTTTGCGCGGCCTCATCAATCTCCTCGACGCCGAAATTCCCGTGGTCGTGGGCTGCGAGATCAACGACGACCCGCTCAAGCCCATCTGCCGCGCGTGCCGCGAGAAAATCGCCGCCGAAGGCGACAGCACGCCCATCGCCTGGATGCCCCGCGACAGCCGCTATGTCGAAAAACTCGCCACCCCCGACGTCACCATGGCCGACATTATCGGCGACGTCGATCCCATCCGCGCCGCCCGCGGCGGACGCGATCTTTCCGATGAGTTGACCATTCATTACGGACTTCTTCCCCGCGCCAACCGCGGCATCTTTGGCATCAACGAGCTGCCGGATCTCGCCGGAAAAATTCAGGTCGGTCTCTTCAACATCATGCAGGAAGGTGACATCCAGATTAAGGGCTACCCGCTGCGTTTGCCCCTCGATGTTCTCCTGGTCTTCACCGCCAATCCCGAGGACTACACCGCGCGAGGAAAAATCATTACTCCGCTCAAAGATCGTATCGGCGCTGAAATCCGCACTCACTATCCCGCAAATGTCGGCGAAGGCATGGTCATCACCGCCCAGGAAGCTTGGGTCAAACGCATCGCGGGCCGCGCCATCGAAGTGCCCCAGTATCTTCGCGAAATTGTCGAAGAAATCGCTTTCCAGGCCCGCGAAGACAAGCGCGTGGACCGCCGCTCCGGCGTCAGCCAGCGCCTGCCCATCACCACTCTCGAAAGCGTGGTCAGCAGCGCCGAGCAGCGAGCCGCCCGCAATGGAGAAGCCGCCTCTTACGCCAATGTCGCCGACGTCTATTCCGCTCTACCCGCCATCACCGGCAAGATGGAACTGGAATACGAGGGCGAGCTGAAGGGCGCCGACACTGTCGCCCGCGAACTCATCCGCACCGCCATCGGCCGCGTCTTCACCAAATACTTCGGCGAAGTTAACTTTCAACCGGTGATTCAGTGGTTCGAATTGGGCGGCGAACTGAAACTTCCAGAGCTGGCCACCACTGACGAGCGTTACAGCCAGCTATCCAAAATCCAGGGCCTGACGGAACATACCGGCCGCATCGGTGCGAACGACGCCAAAAACCACGCAGCCGTCGCTGCTGCCGCTGAAATGATCCTCGAAGGCCTGTGGGCGCACCGCCGTATCGGTCGCAGCGAAGAGCGCGGCTTCTACGCCGAGAAACAAAAGGCGCAGGAGCCGCGCGAGAGTCCGTCGTCGCGTGGCCCGCGCCGCCAGTTCAACTGAACCGCGCGGTTGGTGAAGCAAAGTAGTGCAAAAGGCCCGAGGACTTTTATGAAAGTAATTCGCTACGGAAAATATGTAGGTGAACCGGCCGACGCCGTCGATCTCGAAGAGCTCGTCAAGCGCATGGGCGATTTCTTCCTGCAGAGCGGCTTCGAATCGCAGTTCTACGGAGTCTCCGAAATGGACAGCCAGCGCTCCATGGAAGCGTTGAAGGAAGCCATTCTCCGCGCCCTCCAGGAAGGCGACTTGCTCCCTGAAGACGCCATGAGCGAAGAGCTGCGCAAAATGCTGCAGGATCCCGGCGCGCAAAATAGCCAGGCCGTCAAAGACTTGCTCGAAAAATTGATGGAGCGCCTCGCCGAAGAAGGTTTCATCAATCCGCAACAGCCGCCGCAAATTTCGCCGCCGCATCAAAACGCTCCACGCGGCAGCCTCGGCCAGCCGCAGGAGCGCCAAGCCGAAGTCCGCTTCGAAATCACCGACAAGACCATCGATTTTCTGGGTTTCAAAACCCTGCAGGACCTGATGGGCTCCGTCGGCCGCAGCAGTTTCGGCCGCCACGACACCCGCGATCTCTCCACCGGCATCGAGTCCGGCGGCGTTTCGCGCCCCTACGAATTCGGCGACACCATGAACATGGACGTAAGCGAAACGCTCTTCAACGCCGTCCGCCGCGAAGGCGCAAAAGTTCCTATCGAAATGACCTACTCGGATCTCATGGTCCACCAGTGCGAATATCACAGCTCCTGCGCCACGGTACTGCTGCTCGATTGCAGCCACAGCATGATCCTTTACGGCGAAGACCGTTTCACGCCCGCCAAGCGCGTGGCCATGGCCCTTTCCCACCTGATTCGCACTCAATATCCGGGAGACACGCTGAGTCTCGTCCTTTTCCACGACAGCGCCGAAGAAGTTCCCCTCGGCGAACTCGCCCGCGTACAGGTCGGCCCTTACTACACCAATACCCGCGAAGGTCTGCGCATGGCGCAACGCATCCTGCTGCGCCAGAAAAAAGACATGCGCCAGATCATCATGATCACCGACGGAAAGCCGTCGGCGCTCACGCTGGAAGACGGCCGCATCTACAAGAACGCTTTCGGCCTCGATCCCTTCGTGGTCGGGCAGACCCTCGAAGAAGTAAACAAATGCAAACGCGCAGGCATCCTGATCAACACTTTCATGCTGGCCACCGATTACAGCCTCGTCCAGTTCGTGCAAAAAATCACGGCGATGTGCCGCGGCAAGGCTTACTTCACCACTCCTTACACTCTCGGCCAGTACCTGCTCATGGACTATATGCAGCGCAAGACCAAACAGATTCATTGATGCCTGCGTCGCGCCGCCGAACTTGCGTTAAACTGTGCCATGTCAATCATGCGGCGGCTTTCACGCTGGGTGGGTTCAACCGGAAAAATGACCACTATCTCTACGGGCCAGAAAGCGCCCGATTTTTCGCTGAAAGGTACGGACGGTACGGAATACTCGCTGCATTCCCTGCTCGAGCGCGGCCCGGTTTTCGCCTCCTTCTTCAAAGTTTCCTGCCCGGTCTGTCAATTCACATTTCCGTTTCTGGAACGCCTCTACAAGCGCTTGGCCGGCAACAATGTGGCCTTTTTTGGAATCTCGCAGGATACCGTACGCCTCACGAAGGAATTCGCCGACGAATACGGCGTCACTTTCCCAATTGTGATCGATGCCGCGGGCTATCCCGCCTCCAACGCTTACGGCCTCACCAACGTGCCAACTAGTTATCTGTTCGACACCGATGGCACCGTAAAAATCACCTGCCTGGGTTTCAACAAAAAGAATCTGGAAGCCATCGCGGTCGAGCTTTCGGAACTCCAGAAAATTCCGCCCGCATCGCTCTTCCGCCCCGACGAGTCTGTTCCTGATAACCGCCCTGGTTGAGGCTCAAAAAACTAGGCCGGTCGGCCTGGCATCCCCTCAAAGAACCGCTTACAGCGAATCGGGACGATTCGTCAGTTTCCCAGCTGAACGCATCGAGAAATTATCCCGTGCCATGCTCAAGCTGGCGCTGATACTCCTCGGCGTCAAAATGGCCCAGCGATTCTGCGATCAAACCATCCGCGCTGATCCGCCACTCCTCATATCCGCTGATTTTTACAGGCATACCTGTTCCACCAGGTCCCGTGTTGGTTCCCGTGAGCGTCCAGCGATACACAATGCCGTCGCCGTCTGCGGATAGATCATCCATGTGCACCTGCAAGTCGGGGGAACGCCTTCATGAATCCAGCGGCTACCTCGGCGACGGCGCTGCGACCGGCGGCCGAAGCAGCGTCATTCACGGTCAAAGATCCTTCAGCCGAATAGCATGCCGCGACACTGCTGGGAACCTGGCTGCACCACGCTGCGGTGTAGCGCTTCGCCAGATCTTGCAGATACTCTGAAATCGCCGTCGGCCGAGGCTAATGGAGACGCTCTTCACGCGCAAGCAGAACTGCAGTGCGCTAGAGCTTTTCGGTTTCGAGCCATTTTGTTTTGTGCTTTGCCGGACGTTTGCGTTTGTCTTCGATGACTCGAGTATTAGCAGGCGCCACCCCGGAGTTTCGCGCCGCACGCCGCGCCTCGGTGGCGCGGTCGAATTTCTTTTTACGTTTCTTCTTCATAATTCCCGTTGCTTTTCCCCCGGGCAACTTCGTAAGCTCTAGCCACAATTCTACGATTCCTGGAGCCCCGTGAAAATAATCTTCCGCCTTCTATGTCTTGCTTGCGCATTTCTACTCGCGCTTCTCGTTTCCGTACAGGCGCAAACAAATCCCCCGTCCACCGATGGAAAAACGACCACAACCGCCGTCCTCGCCGGCCACCTCATCGACGTCCGCAGCGGTCATGTAAGCACGAACGCCTACATCATCATCGAAAAAGACCGCATCGCCCGCATCGACTCGGCCGCGCCAAAGGACATCAGAATTATAGATCTCTCAAAATACACCGTGGTCCCCGGCTTGATCGACTGCCACGCCCATGTGCTCGGCAACCCAAAAGATCAATCCTCTGCTTCGCCCCTTCGCATGTCGTCGGCCCAGGCAACCATCTGGGGCGTTCACAGCTTGTCGATCTGGCTTGAGCACGGCTTCACCGCGCTGCGTGACGCCGGGGAGCCCGACATCGGCTACGGCCAACTAGCGCTGCGCAACAGCGTCGAACGGGGACTGATCCGTGGCCCGCGCATGGTTTCCGCCGGCAACTTCCTGTCGCTCACTGGCGGGCACGGCGACATCGACGTTCTCGCGCCAGACAGATCTCTGCCTCGTGCAACAAACATTGCCGACACCGTCGACCAGGTCGGACCCGCCGTGCGCCGCGATATCAAATTCGGCGCTGACTGGATCAAGCTGATGGCCACCGGCGGCGTAATGGACCCCATCAGTGATTACACTGTGCAGGAACTAAGCGAGGAACAAATGGCCAAAGCCGTGGAAATCGCCCACCGCGCCGGCAAAAAAGTAATGGCTCACGCCGAAGGCTCCGCGGGCATCAAGGCCGCCGTCCGCGCCGGCGTCGATTCCATCGAGCACGGAACGGTCCTCGATGAAGAGGGCGCCACGCTGATGGAGCAGCACGGCACGTGGCTCGTTCCCACGCTGTTTTGTTTTCAACATGACATGGAAACCGGCCTGTCCCAGGGTCGCGATCCAGTAAGCTTCGCCAAGGGCGTGGCCATCCTCAAAGAGCAGGGCCCAGCCTTCAAACGCGCCCTCGACCATCATCTGAAAATCGCCTACGGCGTGGACGATGACGTTGATTTCGTTTCCAAGGAATTCGGCGCGCTCGTTCGCGGCGGCATGACTCCCATCGAAGCCCTGCGCGCCGCAACCGTCAACGGCGCGGAACTGCTAGGCCGTAGCAAGGATATCGGCACCATCGAGCCGGGGAAATACGCCGACATCGTTGCCGTTGATGGCGACCCGCTTTCCGACATCACCGTAATGGAAAAAGTAACCTTCGTGATGAAAGGCGGGGAAGTATACAAATCGACTCCGCAGTAATCGTCAAACCAACCGCGGATTAATCTAGAAGTTAAACGACATTTGCAAATCGATCCGCCGGTTCGCCGTAGC
>JBBRZT010000048.1:0-16598 GCA_038236395.1 Candidatus Acidiferrales bacterium | reverse complement strand
CTCCGGAGAGATGTAGCTGAATATTCCTTCTTGCAAGTTGTCGTCGCCGCGCATTCACTCGTCTCCTTCTTCTTCCTTCATTCAGACGAGTTCTTCTCAGACAAAGTTGCAGGTCGAGAGGAGTTTTTCAACAAACTGCTAAGATATCCCGACCGGGGGAACCCATCAATGTGGCGCACTCTAACACTGGGCAGCGTCAAATCTCAACATCCGTAGGGTGCGCTACGCATCGCCTCCCATTCGGCGGATTCGGTGGCGTCGTATAGGGTCGCCGTCACATAGGCCGTTTAATGTTACGCAATATGCTCTTTCGATTTCCCTTCGTTATCCCTGCCGCTCCGCAACGGCATCTTATCCTCATGCATCTTCCACGGATGGACGCAGCAAAGCTGACCTTGGTCCGGCAACCATTTGACCACGCCGATTTTCTATTTGAACTGAAGCACGACGGCTTCCGAGCATTGGCGCATATCTGGGACGGCAAGTGCCAATTGGTTTCGCGCAAAAGAAATACATACAAAAGTTTCCACGGTCTCCGTGCCAATCTCGCCACGCTGAAGGTCAAGAACGCCATCATCGACGGTGAAATAGTCTGCTTGGATTCCGAGGGGCGCAGCATATTCAACGAATTGCTTCACCGAAAAGGCTGGCCGACATTTTACGCATTCGACCTGCTGTACCTGAATGGGAGAGACTTGCGCCAACTGCCGCTGGTGGAGCGAAAACAACAATTACGCGCAATTCTGGATGACAGCGAATTGCCTGATGTAATTTGCGGGAAATATATCGAAGGACGTGGAATAGATTTATTTAACGAAGTTTGCCAACGCAATTTAGAGGGTGTTGTAGCGAAGCGAAAAACTGGCACTTATTCCACGATAAGCGGCTGGTTAAAAATCAAAAATCCAAACTATACCCAGTCTGAACAACGGCAGGGTTTATTTGAATCTTTCAAACAGAAGTCCACAGGCCAGCGACGGAATCTACCGCCAATTCCGAAGAAGCCACCGCGACGGAGTGTTACCAAAAAAACTGGCGGTGGAACGCGTTCCCACGATGGGTCACGAGGGTAATAATTTTTCCGCGGGCAAATCTGGCAGAGGCTTTTTTTTCGCTGGAATCATCGCGACGATGAAACGCCCGTTTTGTTTTGGTTTTTCTTTTTGGTCTTTGGTCGCCAGATTGGATAGATTTGCAGCTATATCCTTCACGCCCTGAGTCTCCCGCGTAGAGTCTATGCAACCACAAGATTTTTTATTCATCGCCTTCCCCGCTGTCAATTGACTGGAACACCGCGTACCTGCCAGCGCAAAAAAAATCTCAATCCGACCCGGAGAATCTATACGCCGCTTGGGTTGGTCTGTTGCTGGAGCCAATTCTGAGCCTCTTGGTAAATCGCCGGGGTCGAGCCGGAGGCAAATCCGGATGTGCGCCACTGGTGCAAAATTCTATGGACTGGAGTCAGATACGTCCGCAACGTGTGGAAGGTGGCTGCTTGCAATGCTCCCCGGTCAGGCTCCTGAAGAAGCATGCGGGCGATAGCGGACACTGAGCTATAACCGGCGCCAAGCAGAAAAATGGACCTGTAAAAGAGATGCTGCGGCAGCGTACGCAGCCGCGAAATCGTCCATTCAGTTTTGTCCTGTCGCATCGCGTATCTCAATTCTCAACCATGGGCCGGTTATTTTTCTCTGTCCCCGCCGTTTAACTGCTCGTCATCACAAAGGGTTACGGCGGGAGCCAAATACCCATACCCACCACCTAGTAGACCCAATTTACCACGCTCGAAGGCCGTGAGCCGTGTTTCCGGCCCAAGCGGGCGGTGGCCACTTGCGCGGCGAGGCTCGGAAAAATACGAGCGTGGAGCGGAATTATTCACCACCTAGGCAAAGTCGAGTACGTCGCTGGTACTCCGCGCCTTAAAAACGCGAAGCCGGACAGATTGGTGAGCTTTTTAGATACCCCGGGCGAGCATTAAACTAATTCAGTACAAGGTCATGTTAGCTTTAACGATACTGTACGCTCGTCCAGTAATCCACAAAACACAACTTAAGCAAAGCAACTCGGCGTGGGCGTGAATTGTCGTACAGTCAGTCCAAGTGAGCCTTTTCCGGTCGTTCGCATGTACGGTCGTGCTTGATTCCAAAAAGAAGATAGACAGATGCACAAGAACACTCCCTTAGTATCCTCGTGGGCCTGCGCATTAATCGTGACGGCGATGAGTCTATGTGCGCTGACAGCATTGGGACAGGATGCCCGTAAAACCGTCTCCAATCCCCGGCCTGTCTATCCGGAAATTGCAAGACGGATGAACCTCACTGGCGTGGTCAAAATCGAACTGGTCGTCGGAGCGGATGGACAAGTAAAAGAGTCTAAGGTGCTGGGCGGGCATCCCATCTTGATAGACGCGGCGTTGAAGGCTCTTCGGGACTGGAAGTATGAGAGGGCCAGTTCCGAAACGAAGATTCAGGTTGAATTCAAATTCCATTTCTAAAGCAATGTGTAAACGAATAGCTCAACGATGCATTAGCCTGAAAATCTCTTGGGTCGATATTATCAAGGAAAAAGCCTCATTAATTTCCATCCGGTTGCGCTCTGAGCACGGCGATGCCGCTTCAGCGAAACCAATAGCGCGGAAACACCGTTGCTTCCTGCCCGTTGGTGAATCATTTCGATGATTGGCGGTGAAAAATGAGAAAGGCGTTCGATATTTTCTGGTTTGGGGAAAACGGCCCTAACTGGATTGAAGCGGTTGAAACACTTGAAAGTGCTAAGGCACACATAGAAAAGCTGCCGCAAGCGAACTCAGGCAGCTACGCCGTGCTGGACCAAAGGACGGGCAATCGCATTTCATTTGCTGCGAAAATCCAGCCCAGCGGGACTAGAACTAAACAAGGCTTGCGTTCTTGACACCTTCATCAGTCACGAAAGCATTGATGGTTCTCTCCGCGCCATCGCGCCGCGTCAAGCCGTCAGTTAATGACCTGTGAGTGCTGCCCGTACGGCAGAATAAATTGACAATTTTCAGGCCGGGTTCCGTGATATGCGACATTTGGCCAATATCCGATAAGATGCCGAACTGACGGGAGCATTCATGTTACGGAAATTTCGCGGTGGAGACGGAATCGAGTGGGTGGCGAAATTCAAAGGTACCTACACTCAGGTTCCATCCGATGGAGGAAGTAAGAAGTGGGTGATGGACTTCAAACGCGCTGACAACCCTAAAGACGAATGGCTCCAGGGATTCATCATCGCTGAGGCTGCGGACCTTGGTGGTCTCTCTGAAGCCGACCTTCGGAAAAGCCTCGCGTCAGCTATGTCTTAGATTAAATTCCTGTCTGGAAAAGCTTCATGACCCACATAAATCGAAATCAGTAGAACAATGTATTTACTCCTTCGATTCTTCTAATTTCGTTATCCGTAGCGTGTCTGACGGGCGGCGTGCCAAGGTTCATTCATGCTGGATGAGGGCATCTGGGCGGAAGTTAAAATCGGTGGCGAACACCTGCACTTGTTTGCTGAGCATAATGCCCTTGGAGTGCAGGCTTCGGTTTACAACGTCAAAGCTAAAAGCTGGATTGCACCTTCCGAACCCGTCAGAGATATTCAACACGGTAAAGCGCGGGCAATGGCCCATGCGGAAGCCTATCTCAAACAAGCCGCCAACATAGAACTGCCTCTTTTGGAATGGAAGCAGGCACGTTCAATATAGAGCCGCCGCTCGAAACCCATCAAGCGTCCAGTAATCCGGCACTTCCGTCATAACGGACAAATGTGTGCTCACTGCTGGGGGCGTCGGCGAGCGTTAGCTTGGTTGGCGAGAGCTTCGACAGCTTGGTTTAAAACTTGCGAGATAACTTCTTTGGGAATTCCTTGGCGCAGCAATCGGTTTATGCCGGAGGCAATTTCCATGTACGAAAGCCTGATTACATGACTGTGCTGGTCTAGGGCCAGTTTAACAATATCGGCAGGCAGATTCTCTTCTGGGAACGGCGGATTGCGGTCCATTGTTATACGCTACGGCCCGGGCCACGTACTGTCACTGGTACGGCGTTCCTAGTATTAAAGGCATGGGAGTTTTGAGTCCCCGTCCCATTCACGCGTGACACTAAGCCGTCGTAAATCCACCAGTGGGCGCCCTTTTGGACCGCGAATTAATCATCTGATTCATCGGCACTGGCAGTGAAATTTTGGCTGGTGCAAATAAGGGCTTTATACCGTTAAGTGGCGGCGAAAGTCGGAGGGGATTGATTAGCAGTGACGCTTCTCGATAGTAACAGACCTACAGCTTGAGACCGGTGGATGTAAACGGGGAAATGGAGTACGTTGGGCATGTCCCTTCTTGCACCTTCCCGCTAATTTCTATCTGGCGGCTCCGAGCAAAATCAGACAATTTGGCAATGGCGGTCACGACGTTTCGCTGCTTTCCGATTGGAGTACGAGATGGCCTACTGCTCTTCCTGTGGTTCCCAGAGTTCTGACAATGCTCGCGATGACGACGTTGCCTACGTGATGGTGGAATCGGGAAGTCTGATTGGCAAAATTTATTCATGCCATGCACCCACTTGAGCAAATGAAGGTTTGCCGTGCAGACCATACGTAAAAGTGATGCTGGAGACTATGAAAAAGGAAGAGCAAATTTTAAAAAGTCGAAGGATTTATCACCAACGCAGTCATTCGGGATTTTACTTTTAATCACGTTCCTGTTGTTTAGCGCCATGAGCAATTCCTCCATGCGGGGCTTCGAGATAAGGGTTGATTTAATCTTTTCTGAGTAAATTATTTTGTCGCCATCGAATCCCTCGATAACCCAATGTACGGATTTATTGGTAGCCTCACCTTTTTCCGCGCCATATCGTCGTCGCCTTTTCCGTGCGGCCAATAGTGCTACCGCAGGAGGATGGAGTTATAGCTTTAGAATTGCAAATCCATAAATTGTGGCTGCGCTGCCCTGCTCGATGGTGCAGAAGAAAAACGTTTTCATCGAGATGGCGTTAAAGTGTTTTCTCGCCATTGCCAGTCGAATCTTCGCAGTGCCGAACATCAGTTTTATCTGCGCTCAGTTCGGGTCCGCGTTGACCCGCGGAAGAATTGCACCGTGTTCAGGTAGCCATCGAAATGCAGGGGTAACGTCTGCGCTAGTTATCGGCCATGAAATCGTATATCACGCTTTCAAGTTCCTCGAGCGCCCAGCAACGAGCACTATTATAAATTTGCGCCACTCGGGAATCCTCCTCGGCACTAACGCGCAGCACTTCATCGCCACCGGAATCCCTCAGCCACAAAAACGATTTATTGACGGATATGGTGAACTTGTTTCGAGCGGCCATGAATGTTCCCGCATTTCCAAACGGCCGCCACGGAAGTGAATTAGTTTCAGTCGCTACTTCCAAAAAACCGAACAGTTCCGCAAGATGGTCAGCACACATTGTATTCACTCTTTTGGCTTAGATTTTCTCGCGCCAACATACTTAGGTGCTTCGGCGAGGATGTCCGGCCGGACCTGACGTTCGCCTAATTTTGTCCAGATGCTGAGCTTCCGTTGACAATTCCTCCGGAATGATGTCGGCGCGGCTCATGCCAGTTTCCTGCGGCGATAGTCCGGTACCCGCACCGGAGCGATTATTTTCCTTCTTGCGGGGATTTTGTTTTAACGCCTTACGCGTTTCGGCGGCCGGACCTGCGGTACTGCTTTGACCTTCGTTTAGCAATGTAGCGATGCTGGCCAACACTTTTTTCAGGCAAGCGGCGCGAGCGTTTTCAAAATCCCTCTTGGCGGCGAAGACAAATTCCTTCGGCAACCTGTTATTTGTTGCCGGAAGCGCCTTGAATTCCGCCCACGGGAAGCGGCGCAGGTCCGAAATTTTAAGACCCAACTGTTTGGTCAAAAAACCAATCAGCCAAAGCCTCGTCGCGGTATCGTTCGGAAAAAAAATCACGTTGCCGTAGCCGGAAATCTTTCTGCCCTCCGGCAAAAGCCCCAACTTGTGGTAATGCCAAAACGTCCTTTCTGTGCACCGGACGCCCAGTTTCTTGGCCTGCGCCATCACTTCGCGCATGGTGTTCATCGCCGCCTCCAGAATACTACTAAGAATTACAGTATTCAACTACGCGGAGGGATTATAGCACACTGAACTTGGCGTGGTGCCCAGTAAATAAAACCAGATTTTGTCGATTCGTGCTCTTGACACGTCGCTGGTATCCATGTACATTGCATATTGTAGTGCGCAGTAGTTTGCAAGTCACTGTGTATGTTACAACGACTTACCCTTGATGGGGAAACTATGTCTACCGTTCATGCTGAGACCTGTAAATGTCGGCCGTGCCAATCCAATATCTACGGGCAATGGATTTACGACGTGGGCAAGACCACCGCCGCAGGCAAATGGCAACTCTTGGTGACATCAACTTTCCGGCCGAGGCTGGACGTTTGGCGGGCGGGATTTCCAGCTTCGACTGGCACCAGTTCACACTTTGCGCACCGTTTGTTCGCTGGACTCGTCGGTTTCGTCGAAACAGAACTGAGCACCGCCGTTGACTATTTTTGCGCGGACCAACTCGGGTTTGTAGGCGGCAAGTTCCACCAGCACTTTGTGCTTTCCGCGCAGGGTTTGGACCGCTACCCACGGCAGCAGATTTCCGCATGGCTTTTCAAACGCGCTGGGTTTTGCCGCGTACTACCAGTTCGGTACGGCGCGGAACGCTACGTCGGCCGCTTCATCGCCTCGAATCACGACGCGGCCTATTGGGATTTCAGGATTGGCAATGCCGCCGCTTCCGGTGAACTGAAGGTGGTGGGCAGGCAGCAAGTGGCCCGGTCAGCCGAACTTTCACGGGACCACTTTTACAGCACGCACAGAAGGCTTTAGCGAAAACATACCCCCATTTCATATAAGGAAAAGTCAGTCAGCTTCTAAAGTTAGCACCACGATTGCACAGTTTACGGATACGAAATGAGCCTCACATCAGTTTTGAAGATTGAAATAGGCCTTTTGGATAAAGGCGAAATTCGCGGCCTGGAGTTGGCTGAAAATGTGTGGAAGAAGGCAGCCAGCCCCACAGAAGCGGGACGCTTGGTGGACGTCTTGGAAGAGATTATGCAACGCTCGCGGGCGGAACACATTAGATACCCGCGAATTCTTCTTTTGCGCAAAAAGGAACTGGAGCGCAAACCCGCAGAGTTTAAAGTTTGCGCTGAAGAAACACCGATACGGGGAGATGAAGGCGGGCGAATTGAAAGGTGCCCGCTTTGCGGCGGCAACGGGGTCCTCATCAACCCTACAGGTCTTAGCAGTACGTTATGCCCGAACGGTTGTTTCCTAAAACGGCGGCGCAAATTTGATTAGGCGGACATCGGCCCTGCCACGATGACAACCCGGGCCAAGGTGTAAGAATGAGTTTCGAACCGCTCATGGATGATAAGGAAGCCGCTGCCTTACTCGGCGGCTTGCACGTGAAGACCGTACAACGCATGGCACGCACAGGCCAAATCCCCGCCTATCATTTGGGGCGTAAATGGAAATTTCGCGCTTCCGAGTTAGACAAATGGTTAAAAACTCAGGCACACTCTGACGGCCAATCCGCTGCTAGCGTGGAATTCAAATAGGAGAATATCCAATGAATTTCCGCAGGCGCAGCTATCAATTAGGGAGTTTGTCACGAGAACGACGAAAAGCTGGGCCAGATGTTTGGATTTTTCGATGGCGTGCACGCACACCGGAAGGAATCGTAGTGAACCATAAGGTGATTGTGGGCACCGTGGAAGAATTCCCTACCAAGGCATCAGCCCTTAAGGCGGTTGAACCGCTTCGCCCTTCGATTAACGCGGTCAGTCCCGCAATGGCAGCACCGAAGACAGTCCGACAACTGGTGGCACACTATGTGCAGACCGAATTACCGACCAAAGCATATTCAACTCAAAGGACTATTCAGACATCACTAGCATCTTGGGTCCTCCCGAACTGGGGGGAATACCATCTGGAGGCGGTGAAGGCGGTAGACGTGGAAACGTGGCTGCGAAGTTTGCCCTTGGCAGATGCCACAAAAGCGAAAATCCGGAACGTAATGCATGTGGTCTTTACCCACGCCTGCCGTTACGAGTGGTCCGAAAAGAACCCGATTTCTTTCGTACGGCAAAGTGGGAAGCGGGAAAAGCTCCCAGACGTGCTTGACCTTGACGAACTTAAGAAATTGTTGGGCGAGCTGAAGAATCCAGCTCGAATTCTTGTTTTCTTGATGGCCGCCACGGGTCTACGAGTGTCTGAGGCTCTAGGGCTTCGCTGGTCGGACATCGATTTTACTTCCCGCGTAATCCTGCTCAGCCGAGCAGTTGTTCATCAGCATGTGGGTAATATGAAGACTGAGTGTTCCCAAAGGCCCATACCCATTGATGGGGCACTTTTGGACGCAGTTCAAAATTGGCGGCTGGAAGCCCCTTACCAAAAATCAACTGATTGGGTGTTTGCAAGCCCGCACAGGGATGGCGAAAAGCCGTACTGGCCGGAAAGCCAACTGAAAGGCTACGTGCAACCCATGGCGAGGAAATTGGGAATCACCAAATCCATAGGCTGGCACTCATTCCGGCGGACGTTCGCTACGCTGCTAAACGGAGGGGGCGAGGATGTTAAAACTGTGCAAGACCTAATGCGGCACGCAAACAGCAGGGTTACCCTAGACATATATATCCAAGCTCCAACCCCGGCGAAAAGAGCCGCGCACATTAAGCTGGTTGGATTAATTCACCCAAGAGCGCAAACGGCAGTTGTTCCCTTGTGTTCCCACGCTGAAAAACCAATTCCCCTAAGTGCTTGAAATTTATGGAGCGGCCTATCGGAATCGAACCGACACCTGAACCTTGGCAAGGTTCCGTACTACCACTATACTAAGGCCGCTCAAGGACTCTTCTTTATATAACATGCTGGACCAAGCAGCTACAAGTGCTGCTGCCCGCCACGATTCCAGATAGTGCTGTGATCCCTGCGAGATTTCGAAACGACTAAGAAACCTGGGTGATACGCGCTGACTTTACGACCGGGGAGCGCTTCTGGCGGTCGGCAAAGCGGGTGGCTTTGTCCTTGTCGGTGTACACCCGGCCAAACTTTTCGCCGTCAGCGTAAAAAACGGTGACCAGCCAGTGATGATGCTTGCGGCGGCGGTCCTTGTTAAAGGCGGCCTTTTCGTTTCGCGCGGTGCTTTTCGGTGGGGTCTTGGTCACGGTGCCATCCTGCTGTTTCTTCCAATGATGGGCACTATCGCAAACAACGGAAGGTTTCGCAAGTACCGTACGAGACAATAGCGGGCTATTTTGCGTCCGGATAAACCGTGGTTCAAGCAGCCTCCGTCCGGGCGAACTGGAATCTTTATTTTCATCGCACGCATCAGTTAAAGCAATACATGGACGAACGGCGATTTTTACCTTTGTCCGCGACCCGGGCATCTAATCCTTTGTGACCAATTTGTAACAAGTGGGCCATTTTGGCCCGCGCTGCGCGATTCAGGGCGCGCAAATAAAATTCGAAAATGTTGTGAATACTGAAACATTCGCGGAGTTTTTACGTCTTATTAGTGAGCGGCAAGATAAGCTTAGTTAACGGATACGAATATGATGTCAACCACAAAACGACCACCAATGCTGCAAGATTTGCGAAATCATTCGGAAGAGCAGGTAGCGGAATTGCGCGTGCTTCTTGAACAAGGAGCACCGGCGAAGCCCGATCCACGCCGGCCGGGGTTCTTCGAACTCCAGGGCCTGCAGAACGTTTTCTATATTTTCAAATATCCCGCGGGCACAAAAGTTCTTTTGCTCGGCGTGTGGGAACGCGACCCCGTCGCGGAATTAGTGGCCTGCGTTTGTTCCTGTTCCGCAGCGTAAATTTTTCTCGTAAAACTTGGAGAGCCGCACGGCAGCGTGCGGCTCTTTTTTATTGGGGTTTAGTTAGCGCTTATTGTGGATCCAGTTTCAGGGCCGCTGAATTAATGCAGTAGCGCAGGCCGGTCGGCTGCGGGCCGTCTTCAAATACGTGGCCAAGATGCGCCTCACACTTGCTGCATTTCACTTCGGTGCGAGCCATTCCGTGACTGGCATCGGTCTCGGTTTCAACGGCTTCCTGATCGACGGGAGAATGGAAGCTGGGCCAGCCCGACCCGGAGTGGTACTTGGTGTCGGAAGGAAATAAAGGCTGCCCGCAGCAGACACATTTGTATACGCCGGGGTCTTCCGTATCCGCGTATTCTCCGGTGAAGGGCGGCTCAGTTCCCTTCTGCCGCGTGACGTAATATTGGTTCTGGGTAAGAACTTTCTTCCAATCCTTATCGGACTTCTGGGTGTTGTCGTCCATGACGCCTCCTGACGGTTCCGTACGTATTGGTATTTGATTCACTTCATGGCCTTGACGTTTCAATTTTGGACGCGAATAGTGGCATTAGAGGTCCTGCCGACAAGAAATAATGACGGAAGAGCCCCAGAAAAACTACGCGGAATTGCGGCGTAGCCGGCGGGCCAAAGTGGCTAAGGCAGTCCGGGTGCGTCCCTCGGAGGCCCGCGACGAACATTTCGAAGATTTCCCGATCAGCGTTAATGCATCGAAAGACGGGATTTATTTCACTACCCGGCGCGCCGGCTACTATAAAGGTATGCGCGTTTTCGTGACTTTTCCGTTTACCTCGGCGCATGACCCGATGAAGTCGGAGTATCTGGCGGAAGTGAAGCGCGTGGAGGATTTGCCGCACGCGAGATTTGGCATCGCGGTACACCTGCTGATGACCGTTTAAACTGACGCCGCGGGCGGCAATCGGGCGTTGACACGCGGCGCGACTTTCCTTATTGTTGGTTTTCGAGATGAATTCAACGCTCACATCCGGAACGCACTGCCATCACCACCATCACGGCCTAACGCCGCGGCTTCCGGGGTGCGCATAGTAATTCGCTGAAACAAGCACTCATCGGCCCGCTGGCGCAATCAGCCCAGCGGGTTTTTTGTTTTGTGGGGCATTTTTTGGAGAGGCGGCATGGTGAAAATCGCATTTGAAAAGCAGGACGGATTGATTCCCGCTATTGTCCAGGATGAGGCTACCGGAGAGGTTTTGATGCTGGGCTTCATGAATGCCGAAGCGCTGGCCGAGACGCAACGGACGCAGCAGGCGGTTTTCTTCAGCCGCTCGCGCAAGAAGCTATGGAGGAAGGGCGAGTCCAGCGGGCACCTGTTGAAGGTGCGGGAGCTGCGAATCGATTGCGACGCCGATTCGCTGCTGGTGCGCGTGGAACGTGTCGGTCCCGGCGTGTGCCACGAAGGCTATCGGAGCTGCTTTTATCGGCGGCTGGAAAATGATGGGAGCGTGAAGGTGATGGAAGAGCGCGCGTTTTCGCCGGAAGAAATTTATGGCCGGGGTGCGCAATCATGAACCAGCTCAAGTTGGGAATTCCAAAAGGAAGCCTGCAGGACGCCACTATCGATTTGTTTGCGAGAGCCGGATGGCGAATCACGCTCAGCGCGCGAAGTTATGTGCCGTCCATCGATGATGTGGAGATTGAGTGTTTGATGGTGCGCGCACAGGAGATGGCCCGCTATGTGGAGACCGGAGCGCTGGATGCCGGGATCACCGGGCACGACTGGGTGATGGAGACAGAAGCAAATGTGGAGGAGCTGGCGGAATTGGTTTATGCCAAGCAGCGGCTGGCGCGGGTGAGGTGGGTGCTGGCGGTGCCGGAGGATTCGGACATAAAGAAGCCAGCCGATCTCGCGGGAAAAGTTATCGCCACGGAAGTGGTGCGAACGACAGAAAAGTATCTGGCCAGGCATGGGGTGACGGCGCGCGTGGAATTTTCCTGGGGAGCGACGGAAGTGAAAGTGCCTCGGCTGGCGGACGCGATTGTGGAAGTTACGGAGACGGGGTCGTCGTTGCGGGCCAATCGATTGAGGATTGTCGATACCGTGCTGGAATCCGCTACTGTTTTTATTATGAATCGCGAGGCGGCGGCCGATGCGTGGAAGCGCGAGAAAGCCGAGAGCCTGGTGCTCATGCTGCAGGGCGCGATTGATGCCACTAATAAGGTTGGGCTGATGCTGAACGTGAAGCGAGAGGATTTGGACGCCGTGCTGGGCGTGCTTCCGGCGCTGAAGAATCCGACTATTTCCACGTTGAGCGATCCGCAATGGGTGGCGGTGAATACCATCATCGAAGAAGCCGTGGTGAGGCAGATCCTGCCTAAACTCAAAGCCGCTAAGGCGCAGGGGATCGTGGAATATCCCTTGAACAAGATTGTGTTGTGATGAGAATCGTGAAACTGACAAGTGGCGTGGTGCGGCGGCTGTTGCGCGGTCGACGGGAGCGGGATTTGCAGGCGGAGCGCGTGGCGTCGCGCATCGTCGCCGATGTGCGGCGGCGAGGTGACGTTGCCTTGCGCGAATGGTCGAAAAAATTTGACGGAGTGGATCTGCGCTCCGGGATGTGGGTCTCGCAGCGCGAAATTGAAAAAGCGGGGAACGCAGCAAGCAAAGAACTACGCGGCGCCATCGAACATGCGGCGCGGAATATTCGCGCCGTTGCGGAAAAGCAATTGCCGCGTGGGTGGGCGCTGGATGTTGAACCGGGCGTGCGGATCAGCCAAATAATCCGGCCCATCGAATCCGTCGGCTGCTACGTACCCGGCGGCCGCTTCTCGTTGATGTCGACACTGCTGATGACGGTGATTCCGGCGATGGTTGCCGGAGTGAAGCGCGTTGTTGTTGTTTCTCCCAAGCCCAATGAACAGTTGCTGGCTGCGGCGCACATTTTGGGAGTTACGCAGGTCGCGAGAATCGGCGGAGCGCAGGCCATTGCGGCGCTGGCTTACGGGACGAAGACGATTGCGCCGGTGGACAAGATACTTGGGCCGGGCAATCGCTTTGTCACGGCCGCCAAGCAATTGGTGAGCAGCGACTGCGCGATTGATCTTCCGGCTGGTCCCACGGAAGCCATCGTACTGGCCAGCGCGGGAAACGCGCGTTGGATTGCGGCCGATCTGCTGGCGCAAGCGGAACATGCGCCGGACGCCGGAAGTTTTCTGGTCACCACCTCGCGGGCTCTTGCGGTTAGGACGCAACTCGAGATGCGCAAGCAATTGGCTGCGCTGCCGAAGAATAATCCGGCTCATCTGTCCACGCGGCGTGCCGGCGCGATTTTGCTGGCGCCTTCGATGAAGTCCGCTTGCGATTTCGTAAACCGTTTTGCACCCGAACATTTGAGTCTGTCCCAAAATACCAACCCACTTCTTAATCAAATCGGCGCTGCTGGAACTATCTTTCTGGGACCGTGGAGCGCGCCGGCTTTTGGCGATTATGCGAGCGGCAGCAACCATGTGTTGCCCACGGCCGGTTGGGCGCGGGCGCGCGGAGGACTGACCGCCGCCGATTTTGTGAAGTGCATCAGCGTGCAGACCATCAACCGCAAAAGTTTCGAGCGATTGGCGCAGGACGTTCAAGTCCTTGCGGACGCCGAAGGTTTGCTCGCACATGCTCGGGCAGTGGAGATACGGCGTTGAAAGTCCGACTGCCGGTGCGCAAAGCCATCTTGCGGCGGAAAACCTATGAAGCGCCTGCTGAAGGGCGGCTGAATAAATTGCGGCTGGATTTTAACGAGAATACTTCTGGCTGCGGACCGGCTGCGTTGCGCGCGCTAAAGAAACTTACGCCCAAGCAGTTGGCGATGTATCCCGAATACCAGAAACCGACGGGCCGAATCGCGTCCTACTTCGGCGTTGCTGCACAGGAATTGCTACTGACCAACGGCGGCGATGACGCTTTACGGGTTTTTTTTGATGCTTTCGTCGAACCCGCAAGCCACATTCTGATCTGCGAGCCAACTTTTCCGATGTACCGCTACTACGCCGAGATTGCCGGCGCCCGGGTTGCAACGCTTCGCTACGGGGCCGACATGGAGTTTCCGCTTGATGAATTTGTGGCTGCGTTGCGCAAGAGGCCCGGTGTGTTGTTCATCGCCAACCCAAATAATCCGACCGGAACGCTTTTGCAGCCTGACGCGATCAAGAAAATTCTGCGCGCAGCTCCTAATACCGCCGTCGTGATCGATGAAGCGTACGCAGAGTTTTCTGGGGTGACGATGCTGCCGTGGATTCGTAAATATCCGCAGCTTTTTGTGGCCCGTACGTTTTCGAAAGCGGCGGGTCTCGCGGCACTGAGGTTAGGAGCGGTTATGGCGCGCCGGGATTCGCTTGCGATTCTGCGGCGGGCGATGCCGCCATTTCCCGTGAACGTCGCGGCGCTGGTTGCCGCGGAAGCGGCTCTTCACGAAGGCGCCGCGATCCGCGGTTACATAGAGCAAACGCGAATCGTGCGCGAAGGGTTTGCCGGCGAATTGCATAGATTGGGAGTCAAAACATTTGCCAGCGCTGGAAATTTTCTACTCGCCGATTTTGGTCCGCAAGGCGCGGCGCTTTTCAAGAAGCTGGCTATCCAGGGAATACTGGTGCGCGAGCGAACCAGGGAGATTGGCCCCGGCTTTGTGCGTATCAGTATCGGCACCGCCTCCGAAATGAAGCGGGTGGTCAAGGTCGTTGAAAAATATTTGAATCGAGATTCGGCGCGAGGGGGAAAGTAAAATGCCTCGCAAAGCGGCGATTCAACGCAAGACCAACGAAACCGACGTCAGGTTGAGCCTGAAGCTGGACGGCCACGGTAAAGGCCGCATCTCCACCGGGATCAGATTTTTCGACCACATGCTGGAGCTGGTGGCGCGTCACGGCGGATTCGACCTGCAAATTACCGCGCGTGGCGACCTGGACGTGGATCAGCATCACACTGTCGAAGACGTGGGCATCGCCATCGGCGAGGCGGTGCGGAATGCGGTGGGAAATAAGCGCGGCATTTTGCGTGCCGGTTATTTTGTGATGCCCATGGACGAATCGCTGGCGGTGGCGGCCATCGATCTGGGCGGGCGTCCCTTCTGCGTGGTTGACGCCAAGATTGCCGCTGCGCGTGTCGGCGATTTTCAAACCGAGCTGATGGAAGATTTTTTTCAGGGGTTTGCGCAAGCCGCGCGTGCCAACGTCCATTTGCGGGTTTTGTATGGGCGTTCTTCGCATCACCAGGTGGAGGCGCTATTCAAAGCGTTTGCGCGGGCGTTGCGGTTTGCCGTGGCGCGCGACAAACGGCTTCGCGGGGTTTTGCCCAGCACCAAGGGTTTGTTGTGAAAATATCGCTCATCGATTACGGCGCTGGAAATCTCCCTTCCGTGGAACGCGCGTTCCATCGGCTTACGGTATCTACCGAACGAGTCGACTCGCCGGAAGGTGTAGAGAATGCATCGGCGCTGATATTGCCGGGCGTCGGCCATTATGCCGCTTTCATCCGTGCTCTGGACCAAAACGGACTGCGGCAAGCGCTAATTGATGCTCTCGCGCGTGAAATTCCCTTCTTAGGCATTTGTCTGGGACTGCAGGCGTTGTATCAGATGAGCGAAGAAGCTCCCGACTTGCAGGGACTAAGACTTTTTCCGGGCTGCGTTCGCGGTCTAACGGGAAACGTGAAGTTGCCGCACATGGGTTGGAATCAGGTGCAAGGCAGGAACGGATCGCGGCTGCTGAATGGGATCGATCCCGCCGCATATTTCTATTTCGCGCATTCCTATGCCGCCCAGCCTCTACCGCCAATCGATGCGCATTCGGAAGTTCAAGCTACCTGCGATTACGGCAGCGAATTTGTCGCCGTGGCCGAAAAGAAAAATATTTTCGCAGTGCAATTTCATCCGGAAAAAAGTGGCGGCCCGGGCCAGCAAGTGCTGCAGAATTTTCTGCGGATCGCCGCATGAGCCTGGCGCGGCGCATCATTCCCTGTCTGGATACCGACGGCGAACGCGTGGTGAAAGGCGTGAACTTCCTTGCTTTGCGCGATGCAGGGGATCCTGTCGCGCTGGCGGCGCGCTACAACGCCGAGGGCGCCGATGAACTGGTGGTGCTGGACATCGCTGCATCGCGCGACCGGCGCCCCACGTTTCTGGAAACGATCCGGCGCGTGGCCGCCGAGCTTTCGATTCCGTTGACTGCTGGCGGTGGCATTCGAACGCTCGAGGACGCACGCGCCGTGGTTCGCGCCGGCGCGGACAAAATCACCGTCAACACCGCGGCGGTTTTGCGGCCGGAATTGATTGCTGAATTGTCGGCGGAGTTTGGCTCGCAAGCAGTTGTTCTGGCCATCGACGCTAAAGGAAACGGCGCGGGTTGGACAGTCACAGTCAGAGGCGGCCGGGAACTCACTACGCTGGATGCCGTCGCGTGGGCCGCGCGCGGAGCCGAACTCGGCGCGGGAGAGATCCTGCTGACTTCGGTGGATCGCGACGGAACTCAGCGCGGTTTCGACATTCCACTTACGGCGGCAATTTCTGGAAGCGTTTCTGTGCCGGTGATCGCCTCCGGCGGAGCGAAGGTACCGGAACATTTTGTCGATATTTTTCGCGACGGATTGGCGGACGCGGCGCTGGCAGCTTCTATTTTTCATGACGACACGCAATCGATCCGCTCGTTGAAAGCATTCCTTGCCAGCCGCGATATTCAGGTGCGTTTACCGTGCTGATTCCCTGCATCGATCTTCAGGGCGGCCAAGCGG
>JBBRZT010000047.1:0-16607 GCA_038236395.1 Candidatus Acidiferrales bacterium | reverse complement strand
TAGGTACGACATATACGACCGAAACGACCAAAGGGGCTTATGTCGTTTTTGTCGTACCCTGCACCTTTGCAATCCATCGTTCGCTTGGACGTCCCCCGGACTGTTCGCTAATCCTCTCAACCAGGTTGCCCACGTGTAACGCCGCTAGAGCCGTTTGAATAACCGGCTCGCTCTGATTTCGACCAAACAAGTCGCGAATGTCTGTTCTTGTCAGCCCTTCCGGGTTATTCCGTAGAGCGGTGAGAATCTTGTCTGCGTAAGGACAGCCGAGCGAATCCCCGAATATGAACCGAGCGGAGGCCTCGCAGTAGTCCCAGGCAGCGAGCCCGGCGAGCATGTGAGGGGCGCAGATAACCCTGGAACCGTCCAGCAACGCGTATAGAAGGGCAAGCCTTAGGACTTGGGGTTCTGACCTTGCCGTAACCGTGCCCAATAAACCCGGTTTGCCTTCGGACAGCGCCGGGTAGACTTCTCGCCAAATCTCCCGCGCATGTGCATCGCGTTTCACTTCTCCCAGACTGCGAGCGATCTGCAACACGTCGGCTAGTTTCTGGGTCAGAGCCGTAAAATCAACGCTCTGGATATTTCCGCCTTCTGGGAGCAACTTGCTACGCCTGGAGCACACCCAAAGAAACCTATTGGCGAAACCGTTTGACGTGTCGGTTGAGGTAAGGAATCGCCGCAATTCGTCGCGTGTGATATGCCCGACGATTGAGATGTGCGCCCCGGTAGCCTGCGCGGGGCTGTTCTTCGTCAATACGCGCAGGTCCCCGGTATCCCAAGCCTGGCGAATTGTTGTGCTGAGAGTCGAGCCATCGCGAGCCATCACTCTCAAAGTCGCTGCGAGTTCCTGCTCAATGATTAAGAGCCTTTTATCGGATACACCGGGGTCAACAACAACTCTTTCGTAACCAATGACGCGCTTTTGTTCCCGGATTGGTTCCTGTTTTTCAATTGCGTCACGGACACCCCAGATCAAGCCTTCTCCGCTCGACAATCCACTCTGGACCCTTTGTGTCGCCCATTCCGGGTCGACCGCTTCGAGCACTCGACGGACGTGATTCCACGCAGTCCCTTTTCGTCCCTTAGAGCTAATGCCCACGATTGCTGCGAACAAATTGCATCCGTGTCGAGCAGCGTCAGCTACTGTGAAGGCCCCCCGACCGACGAGATTTCCAAACCCACCCAAGAACTGGAACAGAAGGGCTGCGGGGTCGGCTTCTGTATGTGGTTCGATGGTGCGAATCAATTGTCCAGCAATTCCGTGAAAGGCCTGCTGCGCGAGTTGACTGGGCCATTCACGCTCACCAACAGGCGGACTTGCAGGCTGCACCGGTGGCTCGTCGGCTTCTATCTGCCGCTGTACAACCGCAAGAAGCTCCGGATTAGCCTTAAGAACCGCATCGGCCTCGTACAAACGCTTCCGTTCAATCGCGGCGAAAGGGTCATTTGAAATCATTGAACTGGTACCTCAAAGCGATAGCCTTTCGCGTCACTTACGTACCCGCGTTCCAGTGCTACCGCAATCATTCGAGCGCGCTGATCTGGGTACATTGCGAACTCTGCACGCTCTAATGGTGCGGCGAGCGCAGCAATACAATAAGCAGCGTCCCTCTGTGGCAGGTTGTCCGCCACAAACTTTAAGGCATCCCAACAGAGTTGCTGCCTGCGTCCAGCTCGCAAGTCTTGGCTGGCTCTGCGATAGATTCTTCGCAGGCTTTCGAGTTCGTTACCCAAAGCTAGGCACAGAGCGTGCTGTGTTTCGGCCAATAGAGTCGCAGCTCGCTCAGCCGCCCTTCGCCGCCCTCGGTCTTTTTCAATCTCAGCGTACGAACGTTCGCCGCTGGGCGAACCCACACCAGCCAAGACTGCAAGGAACACCATGGCTTCGCGGAAGCTGCATTTCCGCACAGCGCGAATGAGAGTAATTTTGTCGCCGCCAGCACCACACGCGAAGCACTTCCACAGGCCCTCTTCAGTCCAAGAGAATGCTGAAGGATTACTCCCCTCGTGCAATACGCAAGCGCATCGGCGTGACCGGGTGTTGAGTCTGAAACGCAGGATTTCCAGCAGATGCGACATAGGCACCAACCGGGCAACAGAGCGAGCTTCGGCGAAATGACAGGGGTCATTCATGGAGATTGATACTGCTCGGTCGTATGGACGGTGACACATGATCCGTACGAAGAAACGCTTCAAGCGTCCGCATCGGGATAACAGTTCGGCGGCCAATCTTTCGCGTTGGACTGAGCCGTTTTTCCCGGATGAAATTCTGAATAGTTCTCGGCGATACGCTTAACAAATGCGCTGCCTCCCTTATGCTTACTGCGAGTCTTGTACCTGGGGTTTGCATCTCTATCGCTCCTTGGCACGCAGAGTACGCCACAAGGCAGCGGCGGGCATCGAAATGCGAAGTCGTACGAAGTGAACTACCGCAATGAATTGCAGTTAGGCAGGTTACCGAACGGCAAAGCGAAGCGAAGCGAAGGGCGTAAATGCTTCTACTTTGGGGCTTTATCCGTGCTGATAATTCTCATAATGCGATTGCGAGCTTTGGGTTTATTGTAGGCTTCAACCCACGTTCTGATGCCAAATTCCTCCTCCCAACCCTCAGGTAACGGAATCCTGTTAGCATCAAAAACCGGACAAAACTTCTTCGCTGTTAACTTCGGGGTTTTCAAAACGATTTGGCGGCGTTTAACTAAATCCTGAGTGGAGTCGTACCATTCCTTTGGTCGCTGTGCATTTGGAGGCTTAATTCTTGCGTCATTTCTGATGATGATGGCCGCATGTTTCTTTTGCTCAGCTAAATATCTCCGGGCCTCACCTTTCCACCATTCCATACTCTCGATTAAACGCAATCGAAACTCTAATAGCGCCCCTTGCGAAATGTGACCGGCGTTTGTTTCAGAATCGAGCCACGCCTCCGCGTAGCTGAAGAGCCATTGATCGTAATTGCGAACTTCCTCCTCACTCCATACAACATGGATGTTCCGCTTTGCCCAAATGTTGAATTTTTTTAAACACAAATCTATCGCCCAGCGCTCAATTTCGTCCAGTGTTGTATGCCTTTCAACTAGTTCTTTGGAGTTCAGGTCACACAACTCGTGCTCTGCGCGAAGCGTGGCTTCTTGCCAGACACGATGTGCAGCGTGTTCTATGGGGAAAGGATTTCCGTCGACTGGATCCCCGGCTGTCGCCAGTCCAGGCGGTAGGCGCATTTGATCTGGCATATCCGCCATCACTTTTTTGTGAATTTGTCTGAGTAACATGCGGTCAAGCCCTGGCTGAAGATCAGGCCAGCCACAGCAGGACCTGTCCTGCCCCCTGAGTCTGCAATGCAGGTAAGTGCGCGTCAAGATGTGCGTGCCAAGCACTTGACAAATAACCTAACGCTAGGTTATTATTCAATCCATGAAGAAACCGAGTGAAGCTGCGAGAGAGTTGGCCAAGCGAAGCGTTGCGGCGCGACGGCTCAAGTGGGGTGAACAGGGCTTCCGCGAGAAGATGCAAGCTTGGGGCAAGCTCGGCGGGCGGCCACGTGGGAAGAAAAATGCGAGGAAATCATGAGACAGCGAGGCGTGTACGAAAAAATGCCGGGATCCGGCACTTGGTGGGTGCGTTATGCCGATTCTATGGGCCGGATTCGTCGCGAGAAGGCGGGGGCCAAAAGCTCGGCGCTCACGCTCTACAGAAAGCGCAAGACCGAAAGCCTGCAGAGAAAGAAATTGCCCGAGAATCTTCGTACACCAGCAGCAAGCTTCTCAGAACTCGCGCATGACGCTCTTGCTTACTCTAAGACGCATAAGATCACCTACCAAGACGACGTCCTCCGAATGCCGTGGCTTTTAGCTGCTTTCCGAGACCGTTCCGCCGATTCAATTACTCCCCAAGACCTTGAACATCACCTTGCTCGCATCGCGGAAGAGAGGGCTTGGGCCCCAGCCTCAGTGAACCGCTACCGTGCACTGATGTCGCTTTTGTTTCGGTTGGGAATCGCGAATGGAAAGGTGAAGGCGAACCCCGCCCGCCTGGTGAAGAACAGACTGGTGAACAACGTCAGAATGCGGTGGCTTAGCGCCCCGGAGGAGGTCCGCTTACGAGCAGTTATGGATGTTCGCTACGCGGCGCATATTCCTGAGCTAGACCTGGCCTTGAACACGGGGCTCCGGCTCAGCGAAATGTACGGGTTAGTGTGGGAAAATGTGAACCTGGACCGGCGAGTTCTAACGGTTCCTCGATCAAAGAATGGTGAAATGAGGCATGTACCAGTGAATGTCACTGCCTTGGCGGCGCTATTGCAACTGCGCGAACGTGGGGATGGTACGGGCGCGGTCATTTTGAATCCTGAAGGCCTGCCTCTGTCCGATCCGCGCCACTGGTTTGAGGCCGCCGTCCGGACGGCCAAAATTCGAGATTTCTCGTGGCATTGTCTCAGACATACGTTTGCCAGCCGTCTCGTTATGGCCGGGGTTGATTTGCGGACGGTGCAAGAGCTTTTGGGTCACAAGAATATCGCTATGACGGTTCGGTATTCGCACCTCGCTCCATCCCACACTCTGGCTGCCGTCGAACGTCTGGCCGGGGCACATTCAGAGGACGCAACTGGCACCAAAACTAGCACCGCGCCAAATAGCAAATCTCAAATGGAAATCTCGCATGTCCACTAAGTCCTTAAGGGCTATGGTATTCTGGCCGACTACTGGGGCGTGGTCCAACTGGTAGGACACCTCACTGTTAATGAGGACGGTGAAGGTTCGAATCCTTCCGCCCCAGCCAAAATTTCCACCGTTGAAATGGCCAGAACTGATAGGGCACGTGCGGCGCGGCCAGGCGTCAGAGCGCGGCAATCACTTCAATTTCCACCAGCGCATCCTTGGGCAGCCGCGCCACCTGCACGGTCGACCGTGCTGGGGGAGCGGCCGTGAAATATCGCCCGTAAACTTCGTTCATCGCCGCAAAATCGTTCATGTCCTTCAGGAACACGGTGGTCTTGACCACGTGATGAAAATTCGATCCGGCCGCTTCCAGGATGGCCTTAAGATTTTCCATCACTCGCTGGGTCTGCTGCGCCGCGTCCGTTCCGGTCATTTCCGAGGTCGCCGGATCAAACGACACCTGCCCGGAAATAAACAGAAACCCGTTGGCGCGCACTCCCTGCGAATACGGCCCGATGGGTTTCGGTCCCCGGTCGGTCAGCACGATTTCTTTCATGGCGTGGTCTCCTTGGCAGCGGCATTTTGTTCCGCCGAAGTGTTTTCATAGCGCGCGCGAAAATCGGCCGGGACGCCCGGATGTTTCATCCATAGCCGCACAAATTCCGCAGTGTTTCCGTGCGCTTCCTGGTCGAACGCGGCAATCAGGTCGTCGAGATCGAATCCGCCGCTGCGCCGCGCGTAAAGCATGTGCCGGATCGCCTTGCGAAAAACTTCGTCGCCGTAACGGTCCTGCAGCCCATAGAAAAAAAGCAAACTCTTGGCCCGCAAGACCCGCTCAACAGCGTGTTCGTCAGTCCTTTCACTTTGCTGGCCCACCGCGGCAGTATTCTGAGGCACCGCCGCGAGCGCCCGCCGAATCGCTTCCGTGCGCGCCGCCGTTCCGTTCAACGCTTCATTGCCCACCGCCGCGGCGAACGCCGGAAACGCGGATAGCGGCGGGTCCTGCTCGTAAAATCCCGGGCTCTGGCCGTAGCCCAGCCAGGTGGCTGCCAGCGCCGGAGCCGCCACGGAAACCATGGTCTTCGCCCCCGGGCTCGGATCGATCATCGCGGTGTCCAGTGAAACCATCTCGCCGGGCTTCGCCTCGTCGTCATGGCCGGATATTCCTCGGCTGGCGCGCGGTCGATTGCTGAAACACCCCGGTATCACCGGGCATTCCACCAGCCACAGCGGAGGATCTTCCTTGGGATTCGCCGCGTGGTGCCTTCCTAAAAATCCCGTTGGTGCGGTTGCTACGGAGCGCACTCCAAACACCGCATTATATCTTTCCGACGCCTTCACCAGTGAATCGCTTACCGCTTTCAAGTCGCCGGTATCCTGTTCCTTGCGCGTCCACAGGTAGATCTTTTCGCGCCCGGACCCGATCTGTTTCGTCACATACCGCCCGGCAATCACGTACGGATAAATGTCCGCGACTCGCTGCGTCGCGCGAATCGTAAGTTCTTCTCCATGCTTCGAAGTTTTTATTTTGTTGCCGCTGGCGTGGACGATGAACCCCTTGGGCACATGCACCGTCAGGTTCCACTTCGCCGGCGGCTCTCCGCCGGTGGCAAAAGCGCCCCGCGCCGGCAGCAATTCCGGAGCCCAGCCCTGAGCCGGCAGAAAAAACGCGTCGGGCGCAAAGCCCAGATACGATTCGCCCTGAGCGGCCGTCAGAAAATCCATCGAGATGTCCAGAGTGTGGCTGTCGGACACCGACCACTCGCGTGGCAAATGGACCAGAGTATTCCGCGCGTTGGCGGCAGACTCTTCGGCGGCCAGCGCCTGCCCGTCCCAGCTCAAGGTCACTTTCTGGGAATTAAATCGCCGCCTGCCTGGCAATCGTAATTCCAGGTCAGCAAACGGACGAGTACCGGTGTTCTTCAGCCGATAATTCGATTTGACGGAAATGTGCGGAGGCGGGCCCGGCTCAAAATGTACATCGATGTCCTGCTTCTCGACGGTGTATCCCGGGCCAAACGGCGCGGTGCACGAACAGCTGAAAATAGCGCCAACAAAAACCACCAGGAACGGAACAGCACGAGGGTAAGTGTGGACTCTCAACGATTCGATTGTAGCGGGGATTCAAGGCCAGCAACAGATGCCTGTCGCGCGGTGACTTCCATCGCGCATCGCCATTTTGGCTGGGATTTTTATCGCCGGGCTATCGAGGCTTGCGGCCGCGCACGCGAACGAATCCCGTTCCGTAATGATTGCGTGCCGTCTCGCGCGCCACCACTTCTTTTTCCGCTTGTTCGTCGGTCATGCCCTGGTTGATGCGCTCCATGACTTGGCCTTCCGTGAGCCCAGCGTTTTTCAGCCGCGCAATCTCGCCGCTCGAAAGCGTCGGTTGATTCTGAAGATGTCTCTGCAGCAAGGTCTGCACCGTGGCATCCGACAATCCAATCAAGCGCAAGGTCACGGCATCTCCACTAAGGCTATCGAGCTTGTCTGCGCGCGCGATCTCCAATACCTGCGACTCCGTGAAACTCGCTCCCACGAGACTAACCACAGCGTCAGCACTGGTAAAAGCGCGCTGGTGCTGGCGGGCAGCGCCGACCAGCGCGATGCAAGTCTCATCCGTAACGCCGGCCTGCTTCATGGTCACCAGTTGAGCTGTTTCCGCATCCGCGAAATTCAGCTTCTTCAGCTGCTCGATACTCGCCGAAGACACACCTGCGGTCACCAGCGGCCGGAAATCGGTTAATGGATGGTGCCCGCAACCGCTGGTGCCAACCAGCAGCACAGCTCCTAACGCCGCGGTCAAGATGTTGGGAAAGCGCATAACTTCATTGTAGGGGACGCAACCGTAGCACGCGGTTGGTGTGTAGTGGGTGATACCCGCCTGAAGGACAGGTATGGGCCTTAACGGGTCTTGCGGCATCGATGCTCTGCTATCCCGGTTGCAAAACGCGCTCGACCCCGTGAACCGCGGCAATTTTTCGAATATTCACCAGAATCGTCTCCAGTTGGCGCCGGTCCACGATTTCCAGGCTCGCATCGATCCGCGCGTTCAACCCGTCCGGTCGGCTCACCAGGTTGCGAATGTTCGAACCCGCTCCGCTGATCACCGCGGTAATGTCGGCCAGCAAACCGGCGCGATCGCGCGCGCGAATCTGCAGCTCCACCGGGAAAGTCGCCGCATTCTCGCCGCCCCATTCCACCGCGATGCGCCGCTCCGTCTGGTAAAGCAGATTCTGCACGTTAGGGCACGTGCGCGTGTGCACCGCCACGCCGCGCCCGCGCGTGATGTACCCCACAATTTCGTCGCCCGGAATCGGGTTGCAACACTTCGCGCGGTACACCAGCAAATCATCGTGGCCCTTGACGATCAGCGGCGCTTCGCCAAACCCCAGCATGCGCTTGACGGTCTTGACCAGCGTCGGCTTGGCATCCGGCACTTCCACTTCCGCATTTTTCCCCGGCTCGCCAAGTACCCGGGTCAGGATCTGTCGCGCCGAATATTTTCCAAAGCCCACCGCGGCATATAAATCCTCAATTTTTGACAGGCCGTGATCGGTGGCCACCTTCAACATGTCCGCTTCGGGAATCTTTTTCAGGCTGCGGTCGAAGTTGCGCGCTTCGTTCTCCAGCAGCTTGCGCCCCATCTCGGTAGCTTCCTCGCGCTCCTCGATGTTGATCCAGTGGCGAATTTTGCTTTTCGCGTGCGAAGACTTGACGAAGCTCAGCCAGTCGCGGTTCGGGTGGTGGCCCTTCTGCGTCAGTATTTCCACCACGTCGCCGCTGGTAATTTCGTGCCGCAGCGCCACCATCTTGCCGTTCACTTTCGCGCCGGTACACTGGTGACCCACCTCGGTATGTACTGCGTACGCAAAATCCACGGGAGTAGCCCCGCGCGGCAATTCCAGCACGCGCCCCTTGGGAGTGAACGCATAAACCTCCACGGGCGCGAAATCCACATTCAGCGTGGCCAGAAATTCGCCCGGCTCTTCCAGCTCTTGCGACCACTCAATCAGCTGGCGCATCCACGTGATGCGTTGGTCGTCGTCTTCGGAGCCCGGCTTGCCGCCCTTGTATTTCCAGTGCGCGGCCACGCCTTCTTCCGCGATGCGGTGCATTTCCTGGGTGCGAATCTGCACCTCCAGCGGCTGGCCCCCGTGCAGCACGGTGGTGTGCAGCGATTGATACAAATTAGGCCGCGGCATGGCGATGTAATCCTTAAATCGCCCGGGCACCGGATGCCAGATGTGATGCACCACTCCCAGCGCCGCGTAGCAACTGCGCTCGCTGTCGGTGATCAGCCGCACGGCCAGCAGGTCATACACCTGCTCCAGCCCGCGCTCCTGCCGCACCAGCTTGCGGTGCAGCGAATATAATCCCTTCACCCGCGCTTCCAACTCCGCCGGGATGCCGCTCTCCACCAGCTTGGTCTGAATCGTGCCCTGCACTTCTTCCAGAAATTTCCGGTGGATCTCCGCTTTGTCCGCCACCTGCTTCTGCAGGGCCATGAACGCTTCCGGCTCCAGGTAGCGGAAAGACAGATCCTCGAGCTCGTTGCGAATATTTCCCATGCCCAGCCGGTGCGCGATGGGCGCGTAAATATCCAGCGTTTCCCGCGAAATGCGCTGCTGCTTTTCGTGCTCCAGATATTCCAGCGTGCGCATGTTGTGCAGCCGGTCGGCCAGCTTCACCAGCACCACGCGAACATCGTTCACCATCGCCAGCAGCATCTTGCGGATGTTTTCGACTTGCCGGGCCTCCGGAGCCATCATGTTCAGCCGGCCGATTTTGGTGACGCCTTCCACCAGCCGCGCGACTTCCGGCCCAAACCGCTCTTCAATCCGCGATAGCGGAAACTCCGTGTCCTCCACAACGTCATGCAACAACGCCGCCGTCAGCGTGGTGGCATCCAGCCGCATGTCCGCCAGGATGTGCGCCACCTCAAGCAGGTGCGTCAGATACGGGTCGCCGGAGCTGCGTAGTTGATCGCGGTGCCGCTCGGCGGCAATTTCATAAGCGCGCCGGACCGCCCAGGGATCTTCGGAAGGCCGATTCTTGCGGAGTTTTTCCAGCAATTCTTCCAGGCGGGCATCCAGCTGCCTCTCGGTGCGGTCCCGATGGAAGTGCAGCGGCAAATTGCTGGGCGACGGCATAAAGGGAACTTCTACCCTCAGGCCATAATTGTAGCGCAGAGCGCGCCGCTCAGCCGGTCCAGCGGCGAAATTCGCCTCTTGACCCGTTAGCGCCGCACGTGTTTCAATCCGCCAATCTTAACAGTGCTCCTAGGGGCATTTGTTGCGGAGTCTTTCAAGAGTTGCCTCAAACGAGGCGGAGGAATCAGCCCATAATCGTTGCGAACTCGCTCAGATTCAGGCTGGCAGGATTTGCAATCGTCGTACTCCTGACCGCGGTGTCTGTTTCTGCGGCCACAATTACCGTGAACAGCACAAACGATAGTGGTGCCGGGTCCTTACGAGAGGCCATTGCCACTGCGGCCAACGGCGACACGATCAATTTCAGCCTTCCCAATCCTTCCGTGATCACAGTGCTGACTCCGCTGACGTTCGTGTCGAACGTAACGATTGTGGGGCTGGGGGCGAGTCGGCTAGCTATTGACGGAGGATCGGGCGTTGTAGTCTTCATTGTTAATGCCGGGGGCACCGTGGCCATCACCGGCCTTACCATCCAGAACGGAAGTCAGTTGCTGGGCGGCGGGATCTTCAATGCCGGCACCCTGACGCTGACCAACGTCTTCGTAAGAAATAACGAAGGCCAACTTGGCGGCGGAATCTTCAATAGCGGCACGCTAACGCTGACGAGCAGCGACGTTTCCTCGAATAGAGCAAGACTGGGGGCTATCCACCGTGGGGGTGGAATTTACAACTACCATGGCACAGTGATAGTAAACGACACTACGGTCGGGGGGAATGCCGCGATTCCGTCCGCCACTAACAACGATGGTGGCGGAATCTACAACGACGCTGGCTCGGTAACCATCGATCGCAGCACCATTAATGGCAACCTTGTGGCAGGTGCTACCAGTCCCGCAATAGCCTCTGGCGGAGGCATCGCGAACGTCAACGGTAGTTCGCTGATCGTGACCAATAGCACCATACGATCAAGCGATACGGGGGATACAGGGAAACTTGGGGTGGGGAGTGGAATCGCAAACGGCCTGCCTTCGGGACCTGCTGGCACGGACTCGGTGACACTGGCCAATTCGACCCTCTATAGCAACACCAGCATTGGACCGGGCGGCGGCATTTGGAACAATGGTCTGCTGAAAGCGATTAACAGCACCTTCGTTCTCAACACCACGCCTGCTTTAGACCCTTCGTTTGAGGGCGGCGGCGGAATTTACAATAATGGAACAGCGAGCCTGACCAATATTACGTTCTCCTTCAACGTTAGCGCCGGCGCTGGCGCAGCCATCAAGAATGCCGCCGGTACACTCACCATCAAAAACTCGATCTTGGCAAACAGCGGACTGACTCATCCCAATTGTGCTTCGGCCGCAACCGCAACGACGATTTCCGGTGGCCACAACCTGTCAGACGATGCAAGCTGTGCAGCCTCTTTGAATCAGACAGGGGATCTGAATAGCACCCCTACTGGTCTCGACACTGCCGGCGGGAACGGTCTGCAAGACAATGGTGGGCCCACCAAGACAGTAGCACTGCTGGCCGGTAGTGCCGCCATAGACGCCATTCCTGTTAGCCCTACGAACGACTGCACCGATACGAGTGGGAATCCTGTCTCGACCGATCAGCGCGGCGTGCCGCGCCCGCAAGCAGCTGGTTGTGATATTGGAGCATTTGAAGCGAATCTCGCTATGTTTTTGCCGAGACAACAAACAGACACTCTGATTCTCATAGGTCAGGTGAACGAGTTGTCTGTCGAACCAAATGCCTTAACGGCACTGGTAGCTCCGCTGAAAGCGGCATTGAATTCTATGAATCGAGGTTTGAAAATTCCGGCGAAGAATCAACTCGGGGCTTTCATCAAAGAAACAAATGCACAGGTGAAAGGCCACGCGCTGACCACTGAGCAAGCGACTCCTCTAATCACATCGGCGCAGGAGATTATCGCAAGTTTTGATGCTCCGTGAGCAGAATCCCGCCGGCATCGGCCGTGCGATCTGACGCCTGGGAGCCAGCCACGGCCAGCAATAGTCGGTTAGCGGAAATTTACCCACTACTCGAAATTCCATTACATGGCGGCGCGCAGGCCAAGGCATTGCCCCCAGCTCGCCTCTGATGTAAAAAGGGCTGCCTTACTGCTTCCACGTTACGATTGCCTACTCAGGAGATCCCGGTGACCAACTCAAATGAGAAGAAACAGAATACGCAACCAGCCGAGGCCCAAGCCATTCCCGTTGATCGCCGCGAATTTCTCCGCACCTCGTCCCTCGCTGCCGCTGCCGGAGCCGCCGCGCTGAGCTGGCCGCATACCTCCCGAGCGGCCGCCGCAGGCGATCTCGACATCATCACCGCGGAAATTACGAAGCGCCACGACGAAAGCGTGAAGCGGCTGCAGACCTGGATTCGCCAGCCCTCCATCGCCGCCGAAAATCGCGGCATGAGCGAAGGCTGCGAGCTTGCCATGAACATGCTGCGCGAGGCGGGCTTCGGCGCGGTCACGAAAATTTCAACCGACGGCCAGCCGGGCATTTTTGCCACGCTGGATGCCGGGGCGCCACGCACCGTGGGCCTGTATTTCATGTACGACGTCAAACAAGCCGACCCCGCCGAATGGTCTTCGCCGCCCTTTGACGCCGCGCTGGTTGACAAGCCCGGCATGGGCAAAGTGCTCATCGGCCGCGGCGCGGTCAATCAGAAGGGCCCGGAAGCCACTTTCCTCGCCGCTCTGCACGCCATACGTGGCGCAGGCAAAAAACTCCCCGTGAATTTCGTTTTCGTGGCCGAAGGCGAAGAAGAAATCGGCTCCCCGCATTTCCCCCAGGTCGTCGGGCGCCCCGAAGTGCAAGCCGCGCTGCGCAAGTGCACCGGCGTGTACATGCCCTTCGCCGCGCAGGGATTGACCGGCGACGTAACCATGTATCTGGGCGCCAAGGGTGTGGTCGAGCTGGAGCTCACCTCCAGCGGCGAAAAATGGGGCCGCGGTCCGCGCAAAGACATCCACTCCAGCAATAAAGCCCGCGTCGACAGTCCCGCGTGGCACCTGGTGGAAGCGCTCGCCACTCTGGTCTCCGCCGACGGAAACGATCCGGTGATTGAAGGCTTCGCAGCCAAGGCCCGCCCGCTTTCCGCCGCGGAAAAACAAATGATCGCCGAAGCCGCGAAACGTTTGAGTGAAGCCGAGGCCAAAAAGCTTCTTGGAGTGGAGCGCTGGGTTCATGACGTGGATTGGCAGGAAGCTCTCGAGCTGCTCACTTCCCGCCCCACGGTGAATATCGAAGGGCTGGTCGGCGGATACACCGGACCGGGCGGCAAAACGATTCTGCCGGGAAAGGCCGTGGCGAAAATCGACATGCGCCTGGTGCCCGACATGACCGCCGCCGAAGCGCTGGCATCCCTCAAAGCCCACCTCGCCAAGCGTGGCTTCGCAGATATCGACGTGCACATGAGCGGAGGCTACGATCCCACCAGCACGACGGCGGATGCGCAGATTATCCGCGCCGCCTCCGCGGTATACCGCCGCAACGGCATCGACCCCGTGTTGCTGCCGCGCCTGGCAGGTTCCTGGCCCGGTTATGTCTTTACCGGCGATCCTCTGCACCTGCCCGCGGGCCATTTCGGGCTCGGGCATGGCAACGGCGCGCACGCTCCCGACGAATACTATTTGATCGAATCCTCCAACCCGAAAGTGCAAGGCATGGACGGAGCGGCCCGCTCGCACGTGGAATTTTTGTACGAGCTTGCTTCCGCGAGCTGAGCCACGGCTGAAGTCCGCGTCAAAATTTCTGCTCGCAAAATAAAAAAGGGCATTCGTGAGGATGCCCTTCACTAAAACTGTTGATAAAGGTGTAGCAGACTGCTTAGGAAGTCTGCGGCGGCGGATTTTCCGCGCGCTTCTGCTTGATTTCTTTTACCTTATCGACCAGCTCGTCGGCCTGTTTCTGGTAGCTGGCGCGCTCGTCGGCGCTCTCCACCATGTCGGCCTTGCGGCGATAGAGCAAATTCAAATAAGCCATAGCGTCGTCGTAATCCGGTCGCAACTGGATGGCTTTTTGCAGATAGGTAATGCCTTCATCCACCAGCGGCCCGTCTTTGCTGACGTAATCCGCGCGCACCACGGCGGGCAGCGCATCGCCTTCTTTGATCTGCTTGTTGATGTGGTCTTTGTTGTAGTTGGTACGCAATTCCGCGTTGGCGCGAAACGCCAGCGTCCAGTCAATCACGCCAATCCAGTAATACGGCTCAGGATCTGTAGGCTTCAGTTCGATATGCTTCTGGTGATAGGTTTTCGATTCCTGGAATTTCGCGGGATTGAACGGCTGCCCGCTCATCTGGAAAAGAATCGACCCGATGCCGTCGATGGCGCTCAGGTTATTGGCATCCTTATCCAGCACGCCCTTGAATTCGGCGATAGCCGCATTTCCGCGCGCCACGTTCTCGTCCGAAGGAGCGCCCGGAATGTACTGGCTGGCGTAGGCCGTGGCCAGATACAAACGCGCATTCATCAAACCAGGATCGAGGTCCTTGGCTTCCTTGAAATCCTCGACGGCCTTGTCGTACTGGCCGTTCTTGAAATTCGCGACGCCTTTGTTGAGCAGGTCGCGCGCCTTCAGCTTGTTGCATCCGGAGCCGGCCGCCACCAGCACCACCAGCGCTGCTGCGGATAAGCCGCGCCGTGCGATTCGAACCGATGAAGCATAAGTCATCGAATCATCCATCCCTGTAAGGCGCGACCGAAACGGTCACGCTAGGATTCACGTCCGCCCTGCGAGGGGCATTTTCAACCTGGTATTTACTGACCTGCTTCGAGTTTCGCGGTAATCAATCCCACTTTATCGATTCCCGAGCCGCGCATGATGTCGATGGCCCGCGCGACGTCCATGAACAGTACATCGTTCTCGCCTTTGACGAAAGCTACTTTCTCGGCGCGGTCCTTGAAAATCTGCTCCATGCGTGGCCCCAGGGTGTCCCAGGTGGTGTCCTCATTATTGATTTTCAGCTTACCGTTCTGGGCCACCTGTACCACCACGGTCTTATCGTTCATTTCCTGGTTCTGGTCTTTGTTGGGATTGGGCTGCGGCACCAGCGCGTCCAGCCCCTTCGGCGTCAACGGCGTGATCACCATGAAAATAATCAACAGCACCAGCAAAATATCGATCAGCGGAACAACGTTCATTTCCGCCATCGCCCCGCCCTTACTTTCACCCACGCTCATTGCCATTGCAGATCTCCCTGTTTACTGCCCAGCCATCCAAAACCCACTGCTTTAAATATTCGCTTTGTGGTCCTTAGCTTGAACTTGCGGAATCAAACCGACCTTGTCGATTCCAGACCCGCGCATGATGTCGATTGTCCGGGCAATGTCCATGAATAGTACGTCGTCATCGCCTTTGACAAAAGCAACTTTCTCCGCGCGATTCTTGAAAATCTGTTCCATACGCGATCCCAGAAGATCAAAATCCGTGTCTTCATTGTTGATCTTCAGTTTGCCGTTCCGTGCGACCTGCACCACCACCGTGTCCCCGGGAGTCACGACATTGGTGTTGGACTGGGGAACGACAGCGTCCAGTCCAATGGGCATCAGAGGTGAAATCACCATGAAAATAATTAACAGCACCAACAAAATATCGATCAGCGGAACGACGTTCATTTCCGCCATCGCCCCGCCCTTATTTTCACCCACGCTCATTGCCATTGCAGATCTCCCTGTTTACTGCCCGGCCATTCGGAACCCACGGCAGGCTGCGCAACGCCGCTTGCCGGGGTCCCAACGGCTTAAACATAGTTCTCGCTGCTAAGTCGACGGCTGCCCGTTATTCGGCGGAGGCGGCGGAGTTTCCCGCTCGTGGCTCCGTTCCGTAAGTAAGCCGAGTTGATCGACACCCGCGGAGCGGATTTCATCCACCACGCCTACAACGTCGCCATACTTGGCCCGCGAATCGCTCTTGACGTACACAGTCTTGTCCAGGCGGTTCGCAAGTTTATCCTTGATTTGCCCGGTGATGTCTTCCTTGTTGATTTCCGTATTTCCCAGGAAGATTTTCCCGCCCCGGGTGACCGCCACAATCACCGAGTCGTCTTTGTCGGCATCCTGCATATCCCGCGGATTATTGGCTGTGGCCATGTCCACGGAAACGCCCTTCTGCAACATGGGGGTGACCACCATGAAGATGATCAGCAGCACCAACATGATGTCCGCCATCGGAATCACGTTGGGCGACGACATCTGCGCCCCAACTGTGGGTTTATACGCCATGGCCGGTTACTTCTTCGCGCCGCGACGCAGGATGAAGTAGTTGATCAACTCCATCGAGGAATTGTCCATTTCCACGTCGAAGGCTTCCACTTTATTGGTGAAGTAGTTGTAGGCCCACACCGCGGGCACGGCAACCAGCAAACCAAATGCGGTGGTCACCAGCGCTTCAGCGATACCGCCGGCCACTGCCGACAATCCAGTCGCTTTGCTGGTCTCGATACCTTTGAACGCGTTCAAAATTCCGACCACCGTGCCGAACAGTCCCACGAACGGCGCCGTGGAACCAATGGTCGCGAGCGCCGAGAGCCCGCGCTTCATTTCGGCGTGCACGATAGCAATCGAGCGCTCCAGGCCGCGCTTGGCTGCTTCCACCACGTCGGAGTCGGACACCTGTTGGGAGGCGGACTGAAATTCCGACAACCCGGTGGCCACCACCTTGGCGATATGGCTCTTCTTGTTGCGTTCGGCTATAGCGATCGCTTCATCCAGCTTGCCTTCCTTCAACGCCCCGGCAACCTGTTGCACGAACACGCGCGACTGCTTGCGTGCCGCGCT
>JBBRZT010000046.1:0-16703 GCA_038236395.1 Candidatus Acidiferrales bacterium | reverse complement strand
GGTCGCTTGCCAGATCCTGGAACGGCTGGGGATAAGCATGAAAGAAGAGATTCCCCGGAAAAGCAAGGTTAGTACGAGAGAACGTGACGGTGTAACGTTCATCGATATTCTTGGGAGGATCGTGCTTGGCGACGGCACCGCGCTGCTCCGCAACACGATCGGAGATTTGCTTGAACACGGGAAAGAACGCGTGGCGGTGAATTTGCGAGGAGTCGAGTTCGTCGACAGCGCCGGGCTTGGCGAACTCGTGCGCACCCTCGTTTCCATCCGCACCCGCGGAGGCCAATTCAAGCTGGTGGGTCCTGGCCTACACGTCCAGGAGGTGCTTCGGATTACAAAACTGGATCGAGTGTTTGACATTGAACCGGACGAAGCGAGCGCGCTGAAGTCCTTCAGGCCAGGGCTGGCGGGTTCGAGGGCGGCGAGCTGAAGAAGTTATAAGACCGAAAATACTATCGTGACAGCTCGGCTAGGCCTTGCTGGCCGATGGCACTGACGTTTCCGTTGCGCGGCGGACTGCAAGTCGATGTGGAACCTTCCATGTCTTCCTCGGGATAATCGGAAGAACGACGCAAGAGCGGAACTTGAGACTCGTGTGCAGGCCGTAGTGCTGGCTTCTAACCCGGATGCTGTCCGAGAATAACCATTGCGGACTCTATTCAATTTCTCCATTTCGCGCCATGCGGGCTCGCACTCTCAGGGACAACTTCGGTTCAGCTTTTCCGCCGTTGACTCAAATTAACCTTGAGCGTATGTTTTCACTTTGCCACCGAGCGGGCACGACAATGGAAAAACGCGAGTATAAGAACTTTGGATCAAGACTCACTCAGAATCAGACTGTAAATCGCCCAGTCAAGAAAACGCAGGGTGGGGACTTCGCCAACGAAATGTTCTTGTTGATTTTGCTTGCCGGACTAGCCAGCGCGGTGATTCTGGCCGCGATATTCCGCCATTAGAGGACCTTTAACAGACGCTAATCGGTCGGTCTGTCAGCGTTTAAGCCACCAATTGCCATGCTGCCGGCCCGTTCGCCACGAGCCGGCCACCTCTCGCACCACCGTTCGTTCCAGCATTTCCTGAAACGTCTTACCGCTGAAGTCCGCGAGATCGGCGGTCCACGTGCCGGAGAACGGCCGGCCGTTCGGTGTTTTGGCGGTCCAAGTGCCTTGCCAACCCTCCCGCGACATCGACGCCGACCAAGTTCCTTGAAGAACGATTTCGTTTGCCTGGTTGAGAAGAGTCCATGAACCCCGCGCGGCATTCGCGCTGTTCGCTGAAGTTTGTGCGGACCATGTTCCGCGGAAAATCTGTGTGGGGCCTGCCGTCGCCGTCCAATTGCCGCGAAAGACGGGAGAGGATTCTTGGGGCAAGGCTTGCGGGGAGCTCGAACGCACCGTTGGGGAGTCGCCAAAGAGGGTCAACGAGATGAAGCATATTAGGCAGACCCGAGCAGCTTGCATCAACTCTCCGTCGTAACGGTGTGAATTTTGCAAAATGGATATAACAATTTTATAGCACATAGACTCCCGCTGTCGTAATGGAGGCACAATTCATCATCGAAACGGTATGAGGAACAGTTTGTCCGGATCTCGACTATGCAGAATTTGCTATTCGAGAACAACGCGTTCAAGTTCATAAGAATTGCCACGCATCCGTTTTAGGCAGAGGCGCGTAGAATGGCGGCATGAGGTGTGCCGTGGAAGAAGAATCGGTGACCGCGTACCCGGAGCGCCTATGCCAGGGTATATCCCCGGGTGATGAGCCATGCGATTGTCCGGCGACAGTGCACTGTTCGACCTGTAGTAGGTGGTTCTGCGAAGCCCATGTCCAGGATGAGGTGTGGCACACGTGCGTCCTGTCGTTTGGAGATGAAGGCGGCGAGGCATAAGGGCCATGCGCCAGCAGGACATGTGGATTTCGGCAAACTGGTGGCCTACGCTTCCATGCAGTGGCGGAGAAGAAATGCAAAACACGATCGCAAGTGTCCTCGGATTCTTGATGTTATTCAGCTCAGGACCCCAGCAGGAGCGGCCCCGTGAGTTGAAGGGTGGTGGACATTTGCTTGGCGAAACCGCGGAGCATTTCTTCTCCGAAGGCGCCGTTGGGCAACTGCTGCGCGCATGCGAAGCAGGGGACTGGAAAGCTGTGAAACAGCTGGCCAAGGCTGTAGACCCCGCCTCCAAACCCAACGCCAAAGATATTTGCGCTAAAGCGGTGCTCGTCAAGCAACAAGCGACAAGCGGGGCACGTCAAGAATACGTTGGCGGCGACGACGAGACTGTGAGGACGGATAGATTTACTTTAGACGGAGGCTACTTGGTGAAAATACACATGGCCTTTAACGCCCCGACCACGGACGTTGGAGGATACCACCCGAAGTACTTTGGTGAGCTCTTCGAGGGATTGCGGGAAGCCTACGGTGCGCCGTCGAAAAACTACACCGAACCAGTGTTCGATGTGTATGGCGCAAAATATGACGCGCACCGCGCTGAATGGATGGGCAAACAGGACGTCATCACAATTATCGAACAGCCTGGCAGAGACGGGCGAACCGAAATAGTCGTGGAAACGCTTGCCGAACGCGACCGGGCAACAAAAGCGCCCAAGACTGTGAACCCCCTCCAATAAGCAACACTCCCAAATCCCGATACAACCGGAGCCTGTAATGTGAGTCCCAGAACTCGGTGGGCCTTTCTTGAGATTTTCCTACCAACAAATGCACTCAACCCTGATAAACGCTGCCCGCTCAACCGGTCAAGTGAATTTCCTAGTTTCCGGTTACGCAACTCATCACTACTGAAGTCAGGAATTACAGTAGATCGTCTGGACGGCATGCCTTGCAGACGTGCGGTACCAATCGGTACTTCAAGTACGCCAATACTAGGAGCAACGTACCAGTGACAGTCGTTTATTCTGCTCGTAACATGGTAAGGATGGATGCAAATTCGCCATTTTCAAAAGGACCCCTCCCAGCCGATATTATTAAGCTGACGGTAGCCCAGCATGGTCACGTAATCCGGGTTTCATACGCTGAAATCGCCTCAGGCATAAAACGACTGCTACATCAAGGTATTCCCAAGGAAGTCATATCCCAAGTTTTGACCCAAGCTGTAGAGGCGCTGGCTAAGGAAGGTGTTGCCAAAGGTCGGAACCCAGCTCGGTAGCTGCGCTGGCCTTGCGGCGATTCGGGCAAATAACTAGCGGGTTATCAAAGGCCGACAGGTAGCTTCCGACGGCCAGGCAAACTCCAGATACAGCAAATAGGTGATGAATTTTCTTCCAAGCTTCGCCATCTTCTGTTCCAGGTCATAATGCTGGGTTCCAAAGATTCCCGGTGGCAACTCCTGGAATATGTCAAACGATCTTCCTCATCGAGTGTCAAGTAGCGAAGACTGCGCGGAGACGACCTAATCGGAGCGTTTAATACTCTTCGGAAACTTGATGTAGGCTATGCCGCACCGAAAAAATCTCTCCTTTTCCAATTCCTGCCCATAAAGAACTCGGGCCGGAACGAAGATGTTGGTTCCCCTCGAAGCGTACGGCACGGCTATTTCAATCATGGTGTCCGCAAAGTAGAGCTTTCGGTTTTTGATGCGAACGCCCCCACGTGACATGTCTTCACAGATGGCGACATCATCTTCAAAACCAGGGCGACGAACGCAAGCAGCTAATTTCACTTTCGTTCGACGATCCTTACGCCTGTTTTCCGGACTGTCTGCCGGAGGCGGCGAAACTGGAAGCAAGCTGGGAGTCAAAGGGAGGCTTAAACCATCTTTTTGCTCTGGCCCGCTGGAAACTAACTTCGCGCTCTCCTCAGCCGAAAGAACCTTCCAAACCGTCGAGAGTCCGCATTCTTTGCAATGTCGCACAACACTATGGTTGAAAGCGTAAACGTCTACCTCAAGATCATTGTGCTCGACGGATTCACGGCTTCCGCAACGAACGCATTCAAGTGTCAAGCATGGTGCTGTGCTTTCCGATCCGATCAAGGGCGCAAACTCACGACCCCAGAAATTCGTGTCGGCTTGCAAAAAGGCAACGCCGTAGACAAACGAGTCTGAGTGGACTCCAATCTGTCCAATGACCCGAACATCTTCTTCTTTGTTAGAGTCTTGCGACCGAATAAGTATTTCTTGTTCGGGAGACAACTTATATTTAGAAACAACACCGGCGCCATGTCGACTAATCAAGATCGTATGAGTATGCTCCAAGAACAATTTACCTTCGGTATCGCTTCCAATCAGAGTAATTGGAACTTCTTCTTCAATTCGGATGCTACGTCGGACACCAAATTGATTCATTTTAACGTCTCCAAAAATGTGTGACTAACTTTCGCGGGAGTTAATCCAGCGCTAGCTCGATCTTTGCCAAATCTGGAAATTCTCTAGGGTTTGTGGTGGGCTGAGCCGGGTTGCGAATCATCGTAGCAATGTTTTCCCGAGTGTGGAAGCAAGCACCTGCCACGGGAACATTTTGACCAAATGAGAGGAGATTTGGGGTGGGCGACGGGGTTCGAACCCGCGACATTCGGTGCCACAGACCGACGCTCTACCAGCTGAGCTACGCCCACCAACGGTCGGATTATCGACAGTTTACGCTAAATCTGTTAGGGATAGAAGGGGCGCAGGACAGTCGCGCGCGGCGTCGAGTGTTCGAGAACACGGATTACCGCAAATCGACTTAAAATAACTTTGCGATCGACTGCGAATGGCTATTTCGTTGGCATGTGTTTTGAAGGTTTTTATCGCGCAGCTCCGTTAAAACTAGAATTAATCGCAACGAGGACTCGCGGACGCTCAGTGGACACGGACGCTCAGTGGGCTTGCGGAATCGAGGGTTTGCGCATATGTTACGACTACAAAAATTTAATCTCTCTGACGTCGGAAACGGAGTTAGGCTAGGCCGAGTAATTTGGGCTATTTACTCCAACACTAATGCCAATGCTTCATGAACATCGCCGTCATGACCGCCAGCTCATCAGGCCGCGACCCTACGTGGGCTTGAATGGTTCGAGCAGCGGCGGGATTTTGTACGACGTCAGCGAAGACGGAATGGCACTGGACATTGTTGGTCCCCGGCCCGCGAGCGATCACGTTCTCCTAAATTTCGATCTACTGGAAATTGGTGAGCATTTCGAAGCGAAAGGCAGAATCACGTGGAAAGACGAGCGCCAGAATCGCGTGGGGCTGCAATTCGTTGATTTGCCAGAAGGCTCGCGCCGAAAAATAAAGACGTGGCTGACTAAGAAGGTTGCTGCGACGGAGTTGTTGCCGCATGCGATGAGGCAGAGTATTGCGCGCGATCCGGCCCGCGTTTCTTATCCTGTAAAGCAATCAGATAACACTGTCGATCGAAAGCTGGCACGTTCAACCGAAGCGAGCCCCGCTTTAACGGCCGCCGCGGTGACAGCGACTGTGCCCGAAGTTGCTCCACGACGAGAAGTAGCGAGGCCAGTCGCAAAAACTGCAGAGGTTCGAAGTAATGCTCCTCTGCCCTCCGCAGGGGATGACCAGCTGGTGAACGGCTTGAGATCTTCGTTCAGTAAAGTGGAAGCACCACGTCCATCCGCACCGGCAACTCAATTCGAATCGGAGCGTGTTCCATTCGATCGCGAGATTCTAGAAAAATGGATTACCGTGGCGACGGTAGCGTTTTTGCTGATCGTTTCGCTAGCTGCCGCGAAGTGGATTTACACATCCCCTGCTTTAGACAGAATAACTTCACTTGGAGATCTTCGGAATATCGTAACGAAGGTTTTCAATGCCACTAGCGATAAGTCCGAAGCGAGTGAAAATTCTCCTAACACAAGCTCCAATCTTGACGAAGGCGGAAGCCCATCTCGAACGGTGAAGACTCCTGGCTCGCGTGAAGCCAGGCAGGACAAAGCAAACCATTCCGAGAAAACCCCGCGGCCTACGCAATTCGAGGTGATGAACGCGCAAAATGGACGAGTCACACTGCAACCTAAAGATGTAACAGTCACGCCTCCATCCGCAACCGCGGGAGCAGCCAATGTGGCGGCTGTCTCCGGCGGGCAGGCGGCGTCGGGATCATTGACGCAAGAGCCCGGCGGCACAAAAGTAGGACTTGTCCTGCTCCATCCTTCGCCTGACGTTCCAGAAAACAAAGTGTTGCCGGAGTATCCTGCGCTGGCGTTGCAAAAAAATGTGCAGGGCCGGGTAGTGCTGCGAGCCACAATTACCAAGGATGGAGCGCTGCAAAACGTTCATCTCGTTGGCCCACCATCGCTGCTCAGCGCTCCGGTGTTGGAAGCCGTGAAAAGCTGGCGATACCAGCCACGCTATCAGAATGGCGTGCCTGCGGAAGTAGAGACACAAATAACGATCGATTTCGAAATTAGCTCGAGGTGATGCTGGTCGTCCCTGGCGATGGATTTCTGCAGAATGATTCGCCCTGCCCGATTCTCAGAGTGCCGGAATTGGCTAGTCGGCGGGGTCTTGGGGAGCGTGGTAGAAAAGCAGGGCTACGAGCGATCCTAGTGCGGTCGAAATAGCGCAAAAAAACAGAAAAGCCAGGGACAGGCCTACCAGGGTGCCATTGACGCGATGGACTCCCGAGAGTTTTCCGAAGACCATGGCTGCGGCAAACGCAGCCAATGCGATGCCAATGTAACCAGCCAAGTGCAACTTGCCCCGCGAGGCGGCTACTGGTATCGCCACGAATATCGTCAAACTAATTAGTGCCAGGGGAACGATAACGGCGAGTTTTGGTTCGGCAATGGCCAGAATCATGCAAGAGTAATGAGTAATAGACAGAATCAATGGCATTAGTGGCGAACCTGGCAGCAGGTATATTTTCGGACGAGTAAGGGAATTTGTGATATCCCGATGCGCATAATTCGTAGAGGGGTAGCTCAAATTGATACTATGGCGGTCACCCCGGCGAATTGTTGCTCGATAACTGGGTTGAGGCCCATGCCAAAGTAGTACAAAACTGGAGACAGCGCGATGAGCGAAGTGAGCCTGATGGTGCCGCGGGAACTGCGGCGAACCGGTATACGCAAAGGTCTCTTGGAGGACCTGGCGCTAAAGATTCTGTACCTGCATGGCGAGTTGTCCCTGGGCGAGCTCAGTGATTTATCGTGCCTAAGCACCGACGTGATCAGTGAGATTTTTCAGTTTTTGAGAAAAGAACAGCTATGTGAAGTGAAGGGGATGTCCGGACTTGCGCACCGGATTGCCGCTAGCGCTCGAGGGAGAGATCGGGCGGCGGAACTCATGTCCATTAACCAGTACGCAGGACCCGCTCCCGTGTCGTTGGCGGACTACATCGCGCGCGTGCAAATGCAGAGTGTGGCCCAAACCAAGATCAAGCCGATCGATGTGGAGCGCGCGTTTCTCCAAATGGTGCTGGATCCGGCGACCCTTACGCGTTTGGGGACGGCAGTGTCCTCGGGAGCGTCCATATTTCTCTACGGACCAACCGGCACGGGCAAGACCACCATTGCCAGTTGCATTCCCGCAATTTTCAACGACAGCGTGTGGATCCCCCACGCGATAGAAGTGGATAACCAAATCATCAAGCTGCATGACCCGGGTGTGCACCTCCGAAGTTCCGAGCCATATCCCGAGGAGTTCGACCGTCGTTGGGTGCTATGCCAGCGGCCGTGCGTGATAGCAGGTGGAGAACTTTCCGCAGAAATGCTGGATTTGCAGTACAGCCCGGCCAGCAGATTCTTCACGGCGCCGCTTCAAATGAAAGCGAACAATGGAGTGCTGATCCTCGACGACTTTGGGCGGCAGCGCATGCGTACCGAGGAGTTGCTGAACCGCTGGATGACACCGCTGGATCGGAGAGTCGATTTCCTTACGCTGCCTGGTGGAAGAAAATTCGAACTGCCTTTCGACTTGTTTGTAGTTTTTTCAACAAACCTCGATCCGCTTAACATCACCGACGGAGCATTTCTGAGAAGAATTTCGAACAAGATCGAGATTTCACACGCGTCGGAAGAGCAATTTCTCCAGATTTTCGAGCTCGAGTGCGAGCGCCGCGGTCTCAGTTATGAGCCGGAGATTCCCCTGTACGTCTCGCGCTATATTACCCAAGTCGTGAAACAGCCCCTTTGCCAGTGTTTCCCTCGCGATTTGCTAAACCACATTTTCTGGACGGCAAGCTATCAAGGGGTGCGGCCCCAGGTCAATGAGGAAAGTCTGGAAGAAGCGTGCCATCAGTATTTCCTGGCAGAGAAAAAGCTCTAGAGCGTCGGCTTGTTAGGAACTTCCAGGTACCCAACGATCTGGTCGTGAAGAATTTTGGTAGCGACCAGGGCCAGCGGGGCAGAATCCTTGGAAGTAACGAACGCCACAACTTCGTTTAACGCACGGTCCTTCAACTCAATGCATTGGTCTGTCACGTACACGCAAACGCTGTACTTGTTGTTCTTGGTGTCCGCGCTCTTCAGTACCAGATAGACCGGCCCGATAGGTTCGCGGCTAGCGTTGCGGCGAAGCTCAAACGGGACCGCGCTCCGTCCAGTTTTGGCGAGCAACCTGTCCACGTCTTCCCGGGTCTGCGCGATTTCTCCCTGTTGCGACCCGACTACACCGACGACGTCGGCCAAGCGATCAGTAGTGGCTTGCCACGCTTCGTGATTAGCATTGGCCTTCGCTTCCACAGCGCCTAGTGCAGCCTGTTGAGTTGCTAAACCAGCCGACTGGTTGCCCGCTTCCGGGCGATTGACTGTTGGCTGTGGAATACCGGATGCAATTCTGTAAACGGGTTTCGCCGGTGCAACTTTCCCGGCAACAGGCGGGGAAGGCACGCTTGCTTTAACTGGCTCTGGTGAAGAAACTTTGCGATGTTTTTCCAGGGTGTCGAGGCGCTTTTGCATCTCCCCCAGCTGCTGCTGAAGTTGTGTCAGCGAGGCCGAGTCAGCAGTGTTAGAAGCAGCTGTCGCCGATAGGCTGGGAATAAGCTTGTAGGCGACAAATCCAGCGATGGCGATTGCCACGATCAGAATCGCTGCGCCCAGAATATTAGAGCTAACACGCGGAGATTTTTCAGTTGCAGGTACAAATGCTTGCCGGTCGAAATCGATTCCTGCCATATAGCCTCATGCTTTCTATTTAAGAAAACTGCTTATCGAACAGTAAATTTGTTTGGGTAATGAATGGCCAAGCTCAAAGCCAACTCGCGAGTCTCGCGAGGTAAAAGATCTACAGATTGGGCGCCGGATTCCATGCGCGGCCCACGAAACGACACACGGTATTTGCCAGGGGCTAAAATCAGCAACATCGGCGTGCTGCCAACGAACTTATCGTTGATCCACACTTGAGAGACCGGAGGTGTGGAACGGATCAGCAATTTCGAGGCGTTGACGCCAGCTTGGGCTTCCAACTCGCGGCGATTTACCACTTGGGGAGGCGGTCCGGCGGAAGCTTGCAAATGTGGCGAAGTCCCAGTTGCAGTCTTGTTCTCGGACGCCGGGAAAGCCAGCGTCTTAGAAACAGCGGCGGTGGTAGCTCCGGATACGGCCGTTGCACCAGCCGTTTCAGCGATGGCTTGAGCCTTGGCCGACCCCGTACCGCACAGCAAAGCTGCGACGATTAGAAGGAAAATTTGAGGAACAAAACTGTAAAGACTTCGATTGTAAGCAGTGCCCATAAACTCCTACAAAGATCGAGATGGATTCCCGGAATGACGGGAGCAGTCGGCATTCCAAACCCGAAAGACGTACAGTATCATTTAAATCGTTCAGTTTGAACTGCTTCGGCCATCAGGAAGCGCGCAAACGAGAGTTTGGCCCGCCATCGCTTCCGCGTGGGTCACCGAAACAGGGCAAAATGCGAAAAAACTGTCTCCAAATGGTTACTTAAGTACCGTTGTATGTAAGGTTGAGCCACCCTAAGCTTGGGTGGATGCGGATTTCATTGGTACATTGCGTGCTATCTTCTGACGGTAGCACTTGAAACGAGTGCCGAAAGACCATTAGGCTGGGTTCGGACCGACTCAGTCGGGTTTCCAGCTGATCGCCAGTGTGGAAAATCATTTGAATCTGCATAACGAAAACACGACGCTCACCCTATTTCGACGTAACTTTATGGCGCCCCCATCGCTGGGATTGGGGCCGACACTGATCCCCTCGCCCCGGGCGCGTGCGCCTAAGTTTTTGGTGCAGCGCGGGTCCTTGCGGATGGCGTGGTGGGATTCGCTGAAGACGCTATCAAGCACACCTAGCTTGAAGTCGATTCGAACGTCGGCGAAGCCTTCGGGAGTGATTTTGAGAGGGACGCACCTGGCGGCGTATCGGCCAAGCGGCAGGTTCCAGTCGATTTCATTCGCGGCGCACGTGGTGTTTATTTCGTTTTTGATTTACGTGCCGACGACGAGCCGGGCGCGGGAAGTTGCGTTTGAAACCACGCAGCCGGATGCGGAGAAAATTTATTACCGGTTGACAGTGTTGGATCCAGCAAAGAAATTGCCGCGCATCGCTCCCACAGGAGCGGGTGCGCAGCCGGGGCACGGCGAGCTAGTCGACAGAACGCCGGCGCTGGGCAGCACCGCGCAGCAACACAACCTCACGGTCGTTTCGCGGCCGCTGCGTCCCGACAACAAGCGGCAAACAATTTTTCAGCCCGCCGTTCCTCCCGACATGCGCATCACCACCGATCTGAAATTGCCCAACATTGTGGAAGCCCGGCCGGTAGTGGTGCCCAAGCCGGAAATGAATTTTCATCCGAAGGATTCCAGGCCGGCAGTTCCGAACAAGCAGGCCGTGACAGCGCCGGCTCCCGCGCTTACGGCCACGAATGCGAATACGCCGCTGACGGATTTGACCGACCCCACGAAATCGCAACCCGCTTTGCCGGTTCCGCCACCGTCCGCTCCGGCGCCAGCGCCTACGCAGGAAAATGCCCCGGCGGATGCAAATACCGCGGCGGGTCTGGATGCGCAATCGCAGGCGCAGGGGAGTGGATTGGTGGTCATCAGCACGGATCCCGGAGATCCGTCGGACATGGTCGCTTTGCCGACCGGGAATCGCTGGGCGGATTTTTCGATTTCGCCCGCGGGCAACACGCCCGGCTCGCCCAATGGAACTTCGCGCGGGACGGCCGGAGTAGGAACTGGCGGAGGGGCAGGCGGCGACAGCAGCACCGGAATTGGAAAAGGCGAAACCGGCGGCGGAGGAGGAAAGTCGGGATTGCCGGGCAATCTGAGCGTGAGCGGTTCAGGCGGAGGAGGCGGAGCCGCTGGAACGCTGGGACCGGGCGTTCCGCTGAGCATGGTTTATCCGGTGGTGGCCAGCGTGTTGCCGCGCAAAAATTCGCTGGTGGTTTCCGCCGGGCCGATTGGCGGTGGGGGGCTGGGAGTTTACGGGGCCCTGCACTGCGGAAAGATTTTTACAGTATTCCTGCAGATGCCCGGAAAAGCTTGGACGCTGCAGTATTGCGTGGCAGGGGAAAATCCTGCGAAAACGCGGGAGCAAACGAACTCCGCAGTGGTGCACATGGAGCAGGGAATTACTCCGCCGGACGCGGAAACGCGATTCGATTTCAAGCGGCTGCCGCTGCCGGAAGATAAGGTGCACAAGCTAATCGTGCTGAAAGGACGACTCCTCGAAGATGGGACGATTGAAGGTCTGCAGGTTCACTCGGGTTTGCTACCGCTGATGGATGAAGCCGCCAGACTGGCGTTCAGCCAATGGAAATTTAAGCCTGCAACTCGAGGCGGAAAAGCAATCCCAGTGGATATCCTAGTGGGGATACCGTCTGATCCTCCTCCCGCTGCGCCTGTGGCTCGCCCCGGGACCTAGGAAAGAGTTTTCTCAATTACCGCATAAGTCTCCCCATTTTCCGGTCGCAGTTTGAGGGGTCGTAATTAAGCTCAACATTCTTTTCAGTTTAACATTTTGTTTCTACATGAATTATGGTACCTTGTGTGCCCTACCAGGTACCACCCAGAGTACTTAGCTAACCCTCAGATTGCGAAGGATTCGCCGGGGAGAATCGAATCGGGCCCTGCCACAATTAGCAGAAGCGCTGTTTTGTCATTCTTGGGGAGCACGTCCCGGCTCCAGGAGCCCTGATGTCCGATAGTCACGCGATTCATGTCTCATTCTTAACCCCTGACACCGGCTTGGCCGAAGCGGTAGCACGTGCGATGGGAGCAGGCTTCGAAATGCAGGCCAGCAGTGAGCTGCGGTTTGAAGCGCTGAGCGATACGCTAGCGTGGTCGCATGTTTTGCTGATCGACATCCGCACCAACGTGGCGGAGAATTTTGACGAAGCGGCATTGCGGCTGATGGCCAAGATTAACGATGTGCCCAGCCACCCTCCGATGGTGGTGCTGTGCGACGACGGCCAGCGCGGGCCGTTTTTGCGGGCCGTCGAATTCGGCGCCGACGACAGCATCACCAATCCTCCTAGCATCAGCGAAGTTCGCCTGGTTCTACGGCGCGCGCACAAGCTGTACGTTTCCGAGCAGGAAATTCGAAAACTGCGAGGCGCGGAATCCGCGGGAAGACTGCACGAACTGATCGGAACGTCCTCAGCCATGCAGGAGTTGTTTGCCATGGCGCGCAAGATTGCCACCTGTGACGTCAGCGTGCTGGTCACGGGAGAAACAGGGACGGGCAAAGAATTGTTGGCGCGCGCGATTCATCACTTGAGCGGGCGAAACAGCGGCCCGCTGGTGGCGTTTTCCTGCGCAAACCTGCCGGAAACGCTAGTGGAAGACGAGCTCTTCGGCCACGAAAAGGGCGCTTTCACCGGCGCAATCATGAGCCGCTGCGGGCGGCTGGAAGCTGCCGATCATGGAACTTTGTTTCTGGACGAGATCGGCGACCTGGGAGTTGGGCTGCAACCGAAATTATTGCGGGTGCTGCAGGAGCGGCGATTCGAACGTTTGGGCGGAAACAAAACCATCAATGTGGACCTGCGCCTGGTCTGCGCCACCAACCGCAACCTGGGCGAAATGGTGCAACAGGGAAAGTTTCGCGACGACTTGTATTACCGTTTGAACGTGGTGCAATTGCACCTTCCGCCGCTGCGCGAACGCCGGGACGATATTCCATTGCTGGCCCAGCAATTCCTGGCCAAGGCCGCGCAGCAATTTCAGAAAAAAACCAGAAACTTTTCGCCGCTGGCGGTTCAGGCGCTGGAAGAATACAACTGGCCTGGAAATGTACGCGAACTGGAAAACGTGGTGCAGCGCGGGGTGGCCCTCTGCGATGGGTTCACCGTCGACGTTTGCCAACTGCCGGCGGCGCTGCGCTCCGAACGCGAAGAACCGGCGACGCAGGCCCCAGGCGCCGAATCGCTGGAGCTTAGTCATTCTTATGAAGACGAAGTGCGCCGCTTCAAGCGCGGACTGATACTTCGCACCCTGCACCAGTGCGGCTGGCGCAAAGCGGAGTGCGCGCGCACGCTGGGAGTAGCGCGCGGTTACCTGCATCGGTTGATCAACCAACTGGGAATTCAGGACCGGGAACTGGAACGTTCCGCGGAACGGCCCGATGACAACCTTCCGATTGGTCCGGTGATGTGACACACCGCATGGCGTCCGCTATGGACATCGCCCCTGCGGAAGAGCTAGCGTCAGTTGCAATGGAATCCATCCCCGATACATCTTTCGCCGAAAATTTTTGTGTGTCGTTCCTTCGCCAGGCGCAAAACAGCGATGGCGGCTGGGGTTTTCGCCCGGACGCTACGAGCCGCGCGGAGCCTACCTGTTGGGCGCTGAAGGCGCTGATTGCAGTGGGCGCCGCTGAGCACTCCGATGCCGAGGCCATACTTCGCGGATTGAATTTTCTGACAGCGGGTCAGCTTCCGGATGGTTCGTGGCCGGCTACGCCGGAAGAAAAAAACGGATGTTGGGTGACCTCGCTGGCGTGCTGGGTTCTGGCTTCCAGCGGAGATGGAAAATATTCGAAGGCTATCGGGGATGGCTTGCGCTGGGTTTGCGACGACTGGCCGCGGGACAGCAGCCCGTGGCGCAGATGGCTGAGGAAACTATCTTCGTCGGGCCGGCACTCGAAGCAGAACGATGCCTTGCGCGGATGGGGCTGGACGCCGGGTACCAGCAGCTGGGTGGAGCCCACGGCGTTTGCGTTGCTAGCTCTGGAAAGTCAGCCGGCGATTGCGCTTCCGGGAAACGCAGAGGAGCGCCGGAAACTTGGCGAGGCCTTGCTTTACGATCGCATGTGTCCGGGCGGCGGTTGGAATTGCGGTAACCCCGAGGTGTATGGCGTCGCGGGCGAACCGCTGGTGATTCCCACCACGTGGGCGTTGCTGGCTTTGCGGCGGCATCCGGAGCGCAGCGAAAATATCGAGAGCCTGGCGTGGATGGAGAAAAATTTCGCGCACATTAAGGGGCCGGGTTCGTATGCGTTGGCGCGGATTTGCCTTTCGGGTTACGGATGCAAGAGAAACGAAGACGGGCCAGGTGCGGGCGACTATCACGCCAAGAACGAATCGCTGCAAAGCGTGGAGGCGGCGGCGTGGACGAGCCTGGCGGCACGCGATACGAACAAGTGGCTGCCGGGCGCAAGTGTGAAGCGCTGATGACCAACGTGCGCAATCAAGCGTTGATACCGTCATTTCAGCGGCCGACTTCGCGCGTTTTGATCCGCCGCGCCGCGAGCTACGAACAGGAGCTCGGCACTTTGATTTACGAAAGCCTGGTGGAATTCGTATTGCCGGTAAAGGGAAAGGTCGTGCTGTTGAAGCCGAACCTGGTTGGACTGGACCCGCTCGGCGTGATGAATACCCACCCCGCGGTGATTGCGGCAACTCGCGAAAGTTTTTTGCGGCTGGGCGCGTCGCAGGTGTTGATCGGCGACGGGCCGGCAATGGATCGCGATACCGAAGCGATTCTGGAGTCGGTGCGGCTGCGGGAATTCGCGGGGCCGCTGGCGCGTACCTTTGTGGATTTGAACGTCGATGACGTGGAGCGTGTGCCGCTGCCGACGCGGGCGTCGCGATTGAAGGAGCTTTATTTTCCGAAGACGGTGCTGGGCGCCGACCTGGTGGTGTCCATGCCGAAATTGAAGACTCATCACTGGGCGGGAGTGACGCTTTCGCTGAAAAACATGTTCGGCGTGGTGCCGGGGAGTTGCTACGGCTGGCCGAAAAACGTGCTGCACTGGGCAGGGATCGACAACGCGATTCTGGACATCAATGCGGCCGTAAAGCCTGATTTTGCCATCGTGGACGGGATCGTGGGTATGGAAGGGAATGGTCCTATACAGGGAACTCCCAAGGCCTGTGGGGCACTCATTTTCGGTGACGATCCGGTCGCCGTGGACGCCACCTGCTGCAGAGTCATGGGCCTGATGCCCGAGCGAATTAAGTATCTGGCGGCTGCGGGGACCATGTTGGGTCACCTTAAGGCTGATAAGATTCAACAAGTTGGAGAAACTGTGGCATCGTTGAAGTCGAATTTCGCAGTGGTGGCAGAATTCGCTCGGCTACGACAAGCCGCTTAAATGGCTTTGGTACCCAAACTGCTTAGGTTATGAGAAACGTAGACGTTCGCGGGGTGTGTAAACCATTTCTGTCTCAACCAAAGCGCAGGATGAGCCGAAAAATGACCGTTGCAGGCAGCTTGATAGCGGAGTACAATCACGCCAGATTTTTCCTCTGTGCGCTGTCCCTCGCACTTGGTACCGAGATATACAATCCGGCGTACGACGACCGAACGTTGTGGAGGTCACCATGATAAACAGGAATGAGAAAGGCCAAGTATTGGTTACGGCCGCTGTGGGGTTGGTCGTTCTATTAGGTTTTGCTGGACTCGGAGTGGATTTGGGCGTCATGCGCTATCAGAGGCGGCTGGAGCGGACGGCTGCGGACGGTGCGGCGATCGCCGGCGCGGTGGAACTTTCCTTTGGCTCGATTCCAACGACCGGCGCGAGAAATAGAGCAAGCCAGAACGGTTATACCGATAACAACAGCGGCGCTGGGTGCGTTGGCGGAGCAATCGGGTGCACCAGTGTATTTGTCAGTACTGGTGGGCCGACCACCGGGCCACACGCCGGCGACCCAAAATATGTGGAAGTGATTGTTACTGCAATACAACCCACCTACTTCATGAAGATTTTTGGAGTTAACAGCAAGCCCATCGCGGCGCGTGCGGTGGCGACCAATGTTAGTGGCGGAACAAACGCCTCGTGCTTGTATACGCTAGGTGCGCCGGGCGCCGCCATCGAGGGCGTCAACGTTCAAGGAGCCGCGAAGCTGGTTGCGCCGAACTGCGGAATTTCGGACAACGGCAATTTCGATACGACCGGGAACAAATATACTGTCTCGTCCAAGACTTTTGGGGTTTCCGGCACGTGTACCGGCAATGACTGCGGCAGTCCCAATGTGACGTGCACGTCATTCCCAGGCGGCGTGTGCCCTCTTCCCATAGGTGGGGCTCCCGCGACGGAAGATCCACTTACAGGAATAGTACCGCCGAGCCAACCGCCGGCATCTGCGAGCTGCCCGAACCTTGCGTGTAATTATGTTTCCTCAGCGGGAAGTTCAGCTACCATTCAACCTGGCACATACAGCTCCATTTTGATCGGAAAGAACTCTACGATCACAATGGCTCCTGGAATTTACTATATAAATGGCAGCGGCGGTCTGGGTTTCAACGGCGGCGGCACACTGACGGACATGGCAAATCCCGGTGTGATGATTTACTTCACGAATACTGCAACATTAAATAAAGTCAATGGCGGAGCCAACCTGCCGGACATC
>JBBRZT010000045.1:0-16830 GCA_038236395.1 Candidatus Acidiferrales bacterium | reverse complement strand
GTCCATGCTGTCGAGCAGATTGCGCGAGAGTTTGAGCATCTGCTCCGCTGCCGCTGAAAGCTCCGTGGAACTGGACGCCGATTGCTGCACGAGTTCGCGCATCTTGTCCATGGCGCGGACCACTGCCTGCGCTCCGGAAGCTTGCTCTTCGACTGCGGAATTGATTTCCTGGGTGATCTCCGTCAGGCGGCTGGTGGCTTTGGCAATCTGTGAAGATCCGACCGATTGCTCGTTGGTCGCCGCGCCGATTTCCTGCGAGAACTTGTAGACTTCCGTGACCACGTTGGAAATTTTATGCAGCGCCGCGCCCAGATCGTTGCCCAGGCTGAGGCCTTCCTCGACGATGTGCGTGCTGCGCTCCATGTTTTCCACCGCCTGGCGCGCTTCACGCTGGATGCTCTGGATCAAGTCGGCAATTTCTTTGGTGGATTGGGTCGATTTCTCGGCCAGCTTACGAACTTCATCGGCGACCACGGCAAAGCCCAGCCCATGCTCACCTGCTCGTGCTGCTTCGATGGCTGCGTTCAAGGCCAGCAGGTTGGTCTGTTCGGCAAGGTCGTCGATCACTTCGATGATTTTGCCGATATCGTCGGCGCGATGACCCAGCACGTTAATGATCTCCGCAGACGATTGAATGGCGTGATTAGTGCGGTTCAGTCCGTCAGTGGCTTTCTCCATGGTTTGAATTCCGGTGACCACTTCCTGACGGGATCGATTCGCGATATCCAACAATACTTTGGCGGTGTCCGCCACGCGCTGGATAGAGGTGACCATCTGATCGATGGAAGCGGAAGTCTCCGCAACACTGGAAGCCTGCACCTGGGTGTTCTTCACCACGTTCTGCACGTTGATGCTCATTTCGTGCATCGTGCTGGTGACTTCTTCAATGGCGGAAGACGCCTGCACGCTGACCTTGGCGGACTCGTCGGCGGCGCCGGCAACCTGATTGGAGCCTGCCGAAACCTGGGCGGCTGAATCGCGCGTGGTGCGCACCAGATCCTGAAGGCCGTGAGACATACGCAGAAACGCGTTCCCGAGAGTGTCGCGCCTCGACCTCGGCGCGACTTCCACGGTCAAGTCGCCTTCCGCGACCGCCATGGATACGGCCGCCATTTCCTTGAGGTACGCAACCATATTGTTGAAGGTGGTCGCCAGCGCACCGATTTCGTCGTTGCGCTGGATATCGATGTTTTGATCGAGGTCCCCCGAATCGGCGATTTGACGCGCCACAGTAATGAGGTGAGTCAGGGGGTCGGTGATTGATCTAGCTGTGTAGAAAGCCACCAGCAAGCCCAGCAATAAAGCGACTACCGTGCCGCCGATTGTCGCGGCGGTACTTGTGTTTCTGGCACTGTCGGCTGAACGGGAGGTTTCGTCGGCAGATCTGCCGATCTCCTGATTCGTGCGATCCAGAACCGTTGAAGACTTGATCAGCCACGAGCCGGGATCTTTCTGCAGATAGAAAATCTGGAGATCGGATACGGTGGCGTCCCCGGAATCAACCTGGTGGCGCTTGGCCAGCAGCGGTTTGGCGAAATTATCGGCCCAGTTTGCTTCGGTATTTTCCACCTGCGTAAGCGCGGTTCGAAGGGTATTTGTTGACGCTTGAGATTGGCCGCGTTTGATGGCTTCGGAGATATCGGTTAGTCCCTTGTTGACTCGCTCTTCGTCACGAGGATCGCCGCTCAAAAGGTAGTTATTGAGGCTCAGGCGGTTCAGCATGATCTGGTAGCGCACGGCTTCGATGGTGCGCACGCTTTCAAGAGCATTCGAGGCATCCAGGCGCGCAGACCGCTCTCGCAGGCCCGCGAACAGGTTGACCACGAGCAACAGGACCAGAATCGCCAGAACCGAGCCGAATCCAATGTATAACTTCTTGCCGATCTTCATTGCTGAATGCCTCCACTCACTTTGGCCAAGCCGCCCGAATCAAAAGGCCTTGCCAGCCCCCCGCACTTTCCCGACTGCCCTAATTTGATAATCCCCGAAATTCAAACTCGACGACCTGTGTGGTTTCTTCCGGTGCCGCACCAAACTTCCATTCCCTCACCGCGTCTTGACAGGCCTGCACCAGCAGTGGATGGCCCCCAACAACCCGGGTGCTTCGGACGTGACCGTCGGGAGTAATCACCACTTCAATTTTTACTTTGCCGGAGACGCTCATGCGGCGTGCGAGCTCTGGATACGAGGGCGAAACCCTGGTTTTGACCTTGCGCTTGCCCTCGTCGGTCGTGCTGGTCTGAGCCAATCCCACGGATCCCGTGAGAAACGTTGCAACGCTACCTGCCAGAATTGCTTTTTTTAACCAACTTAGTCTCATGAAACGCATCCCTTCCGACGCCACCGGACAGTACCCCGGAAGAGAGAAGGCACGTGCATTGCCATGGATTTCACCCCGCATCCTCTTTCCCTCCCCATACACGGTTGCCCTCAAGTAATAGAGGAGCGTGAAGTTATTCGGCTGCATGCGGCGGGAGCTTGCTGAGCGCGGACGCGATTCGTCTCACCGGGCGGCATTCACGTGAGGCAGGTCTCAGGCTGAGACATCGCGGCATCAAATCCCAAGTTTCGCCGGTCAACGTTCTAGAAACACTTCGCGCGGGAACGATTGACTCACATTGAGACTGCACTTAGCGTGGTAGTTCTCGGGAGTCGTCAACTTGAGACGCGCGCAATCCCCCTGAACCCCATGCGTGGAACGAAGTCAAAATCTCTGAGTCGCCCGTCGCGGCGCTCCGGCAAGTCCGGCGCGGCGTTATCTGTCGCGCGGCACGCCGACGAGTTGATGGAACTGGCCGTCGACGCCGCACAATCGCGCAAACTCCCCGACTTTCTGCAACGATTCGCGCTGCGCTCCACCCGCATGCTCAAGGCTTCTTGGGGTGCGGTGCTGGTCTTCCGCGGCCGCGAAACCGATCTCTACGAAACTCCGCTAAGCAAACCTCTTTTTTCTCACGAAGGCCGGGCCTGGTTGATTTCCACTGCAGCTGAAATCCGCACCGAACTGGAGTTGCGCCGATTGCCGCCCGAAGCGTCGAGCGGCGCCGTAAGCGGGGCCGGCCAGCCCACTGTGGTCTTTGAATCGATCGCCGCAAGCGATGGGGAGCGGTTGGGGACACTATGCCTGCTTCGCCGACAGGTCTCGTTTACCGAAGAAGAGAAACGCGTTTTGCAGGCGCTGGCCAGCCACGCGGCCCTTTCGCTCGAAAATTTTCGCCGGTTTTCACAACTGGAGCGGTCCAAGCGCCAGTGGGTGGAAGATATCGACGCCATTAGCGATTACATCGTGGTGCATGACCGCGGATGGAAAATCGTTCGAACCAATCGCTCACTGGCGTCGCACCTGGGCGTTTCTCCCGTGGCGCTGGTCGGCGAAGCCATGAGCAGCTTGCGGGAAATTGCGGAAACCGGAAGCGATCTTCCCTGCCCGTTTTGCCGGGACACGCAACAGGCCAGGGAAGAATATGTCGCCGCGTCCAGCGATCGCATTTTTCTGGTTTCCACTTCGCGCACGCCAGGACTGACCGACGACGACATCCGCACCATTCACGTCTTGAAGGACATTACGGATCGCCGCGAAGCCGAGCGGCGCTACCGGGAACTTTTCGACAGCATTCAGGAGGGGTTATTTTTTGCCACGCCTGATGGCCGATTCCTGGACGTTAACGACGCCATGGTGCGCATGCTGGGTTACACCTCTCGAGAGGAATTGCTGCGCGCTGACGTGGGGCCACATCTGTATCCGGCGCCGGCCGCGCGCGAGCGATTTCTTTCCAAGCTCGCGGAGTTAGGCGTGTTGCGCAACTATGAAGAGACGCTGCGCCGCAAAGACGGCACTCTGCTACACACCCTGCAGAACATTACCGCCGTTCGCGACGCCAGCGGCCGCATCGCGCAGATTCGCGGATTGATGCTGGACGTCACGGAACAAAGAACTTTTCAGTCTCAATTGCAGCGCGAGCGCGATTTCAACCAGAAAATCCTCAATACCACGCAGAGCATGATCCTGGTGCTGGATACCGCCGGCCTCATCAGTTACGCCAATCGCCGGTGTTATGAAACCGGATACGAAGAAAGCGATTTGATCGGGCACCGGTTAGTGGACTGGATCGAGCCAAGTCACCGTCAGGATTTTGAAGGCGCGCTGGATACCACCGCCCACGGCCAGCAAGTGGAAAATATCGAATTGCGGGTTCGCCGCAGCGATAGCTCCATGGGACATTTTTCGATCAGCCTCAGCCCCATGCGCGACGAACTAAATACCGTGAACAGCGTGGTGGTGGTCATGACCGACATCACCGACGCCACGTTGCTGCAGGCCAAACTGGCACACAGCGAGAAAATGGCTACCATCGGACGCTTGGTTTCCGGCGTGGCGCATGAAGTGAACAATCCCTTGGCGGCAATTCTCGGCTTTACCGATTTGTTGCTCGAAAATCCGGAGGTACCGGCTTCGGCGCGAGAGGATTTGCAGATAATCTTGCAAGAAACGCAGCGCACCAAGGACATCGTGCAGGATCTGCTCAGTTTTGCGCGCCAACGTCCGGTGCAGCGCGAGTTGGTGAGCGTCAATTCGGTGTTGCGTCAGACCATCAAGTTGCGCAGCTACGATTTTGCGAGCCACGGCGTGGAAGTGCGTGAAGAATTCGACGAAGCACTGGCCCCGGCGTTGGGAGACGCTCAACAATTGCAGCAGGTATTTCTGAATATTTTGAACAACGCCTACGATGCGGTCCAGGAATCTGGCCGGCGCGGGCAGATCACCATTCGAACGAGCCATCGGAACCAGGCTATCGAGGTGGCGATCGCCGATAACGGCGCTGGGATCGCCGATACGCAACGCATTTTCGATCCCTTCTACACAACAAAGCAGGCCGGCAAAGGAACGGGCCTCGGCCTGAGCATTTGTTACGGAATTGTGCGGGCTCATGGCGGCGAAATTCAGTGTCTGAATAACGATGCCGAGCCCGGCAGCACCTTTGTGGTTCGCATTCCTATAGCGGAGACCGAAAGTGTCACCTCCAGCGCATCCGCGAAAGAGGCCGGCCGGTGAGCCTGCAATCCACCATGTGGACGGGCGGACCCATCCTGCTTATCGAGGACGAACCATCTGTGATCGCCTTTCTGCGTGCGGCGCTCGAGCGGCGAGGATATTCGGTGGTCAACGCAGCTTCCGGAAGCGAAGGATTGGAACGTCTTTCCGATGGCCGATACGCGGGAGTCATCTCCGATATCCGAATGCCCGGAAATGTAAACGGCGCGGAAGTTCACGCCTGGATTCAGAAAAATCGCCCGGAGCTGCGCACACGCATCATATTAATCAGCGGAGACACGGCAAATAACGAAACACAAACGCTGCTGGCGCAAAGCGGGACGCCCTGCATCGAGAAGCCTTTTCGCGTAAAGCAATTAATGTCCGTAGTGGAGAAAACCTTCGGGAAACCATGAGCGACGATCTGAAAACTCGTTTACTGGTGGTGGATGATGAGCAAAGCATCCGCCGCCTGTGCATGACCATTGGGACGGCACTGGGATTCGCCTGCACGGAAGCGGAGAGCGCCGAAGCGGCGTTGCCGCGACTGGAGGCTGACACTCCTGATCTGGTTCTGACGGATCTGCGGCTGCCGACGCAAACCGGCGTTGCGCTACTAAAACAAACCAAGGCAATTTTGCCGCGCACCGAAGTCGCCATCATGACCGGTCACGGCTCCATTGAATCAGCGGTCGATGCCATGAAGCTGGGCGCTTACGACTATATCGAAAAGCCATTTCGCGTTGAAAAAATGCGCATGCTGCTCCAACGCATGGCGGAAAAGGTGCGGTTAGTAACAGAAAATCAATTCTTGCGCGAGCGGGTGGATGCCGAAGAAAACCTGGGGGGCATCATTGGCACGTCCGCGAATATCCAGGACGTGTTGCGGATGATTTCACGCCTCAAAGACACGCGTACACCGGTGCTGGTGTCGGGAGAAAGCGGAACCGGTAAAGAACTTGTCGCCCGCGCCATTCATTTTCGGGGAGCGATGGCGCAAACCGCCTTTGTGGCTGTCGATTGTGGTTCGCTAGTGCCAACCCTAATGGAGAGCGAACTTTTTGGCTATGAAAAAGGCGCCTTTACCGGAGCCATGAAGACCAAAGCCGGGCTTTTCCAGGCGGCAAACGGCGGCACTATTTTCCTGGATGAAATCGGCGAGCTGCCGCTGGAAATGCAAGCCAAGCTGCTGCGCGTCTTGCAGGAAAAAGAAGTTCGCCCGGTGGGCAGCAATGAAAAGGTAAACGTGGATGTGCGCGTGATTGCCGCCACCAATCGCGACCTGGAAGCCGCTTATCGCGCCGGTACGTTCCGCAAGGATCTGTATTTTCGCTTGAATGTGGTGACCGTGCACATTCCCGCGTTGCGCGAACGCCGTTCGGATATCCCTATGCTGGTTCATCATTTCCTCGATCGCTACGCGCAAGGCGCCAACATGCAGGTGACTGCCGCAGCCATGAAGAGCCTGCTGCAATACGATTGGCCGGGGAACGTGCGCGAACTGGAAAACTGCGTAGCGCGGGCGGTGACGCTCGGTGACCACGAGCTCATCGATGTTGCCGATTTGCCTCCATCGATCCGCACTGAACAGCCGGACTCTTCGAATTCCGCCTCAGATACGGCTTCCCTGTCCACTACGGCTCTTGCCGAAATGGAACGCATGACCATTCTCCGCGTTTTCGAACAAGCCCACGGAGACAAAGCCCTGGCTGGCAGAATGTTGGGGATCAGTCGCGCTACCCTCTATCGCAAGCTCAAGCGCTACAACATAGCCGTTAAAGCAGACTCTGGAGTCGGCGAGCCCGAGACGGTGCATCAGTAAGAAGAACGGCATAGGCTCACTTGGCTGAGACGGCTCTGTTTCAGGCTGAGACACATGAGCCGCCACCCGTGGCTTCGCAAATCCTAACTCCAGCCGTTTCTTAGTCCTCCGACAGGCGGGTCTCTCATTTTCTTTGGTGCCAGGCGTGCATCTCCTCTCTGGGGATTTTCCTCGGGTCTCCGTGTGTCGCGGCACCGGGCAGGAGCATTTCTACCTGAGGTTCGTGAGGGCAAGTGAAAACGTTTGAAGATATAGCGATCACCGCGAAACCGCCAAGCTGTACGGAGCAATTGGCCAGATTTTTCCCAGGTGCGACCAGCGTTCGCATTCCGGTTCAGGTCACCGCACTGCGGGGTGGCAACACACGTCTGCGCGAGGCCAGCGTTTTGGAGTTTGCCGCTGTGGAACACGCCATTTTTGATTCGACCCTGCCGCTGGAGTTTGACGACCGTGTCCGGCTGGAAGGCCAACAGAAAGAGTCCGTAACCGACGCCACTGTGGTGGCTATGCAGTACCACGATGGACGGAAAGCGGTGGCGGTTAAGTTTTTAGGCGGACCCAGCAACTGGATAAACAAGTCATGACTAAACTGACTACGCCATTTCTATCGAATCCGACGGAGACCAAGCAGATTCAGTGGGCTGAGTCGCGGTCGGTATTTCCTATTTACCTGGCGCTCGCGAAACAGCTTGGTATTCCTATTCCATTCGCGCAGAGAAATCTGCCCGAAAATCCAGAGCCTGAACTCTTCACCGAAGCGCAGACCTGGCTGGACGCCATGGACAAGCGCGTCATCGTCTATCAACTGCGACATCTGTTACAGATGACCACGTTGAATGCCAGCGAGAGCAGCCTCAAATCGCTGATTGAACGGCACCTTCGTAAAGCCACCAAGACCCACTTCGATCGCGACAAGATTGACTTCCTCTTGGTTCAGTACTTCGCCCTTTGCGCCCCGGCCAAGATTTATCACAAACGCATCGAGCCTTCGGATGTCGCTGAGGTCATGAAACCCATACTCGGTGACGTGGCACCCGCGAAGCTGGTGTGGTGCGAGCCACTGGAAGCGATGATCGAAGCACTGCACGGATTTCGCAGCCTCCGCGAAATTCTGAAAACCAATTTCATTGAGCAGGGCCGTAGAGTAAAGGAATCCGCCGGCGGAATGTTTTACGATGCTTCCGCGCTCCTTGCTTTCATCCGCTTCAATTTCCTGCTGCGGCGCACCCTCATTGAGCTCATGCATGCCGACCTGATTGCTATTGGCAGCGGGCTGAGTCAGTTGGAAGTCGCCGAGGTGCGAATCGTCGATTGCCACACTATCGGGTTGTCCGCCGCGGAACCGCTCGCCAAGGTCCGCAAGCTTGCCGATGAATGGAAGCAGCCGTTTCAGAAGGAATACACGGAACGTTCCGTGAACCAGGCTTTCGAAAAACTGCTCGGACTGCGCGCCGACGTGGAAGCTGCGCTGGAAAAATTGGCTGCTCGAAACTCGGATCGCGCGGTCATTCAGTCGGGCAATGGAAGCGTACTTGAAGCTCTGAAAGCTCCAGCGTGGGAACCCAGTTCGACCTCGCCGGCGAACATGGCAGATCGCCCTCTACAGGACTCTGCGCAAAAATCCTCAGCGCCGCCGGCCTTGGATTTCGAAGCGTGCATGGAGCAAATCTGGGAACAACTCATCGCCACCCCGCCAGTGCGCGGCCGCACCATGACCACCGTAAAACTCAGCGGAACTCGCATTCTCTTGTCCTCCTGGGAAGTCGCCGCGTTTGTCAGCGAAACGAGCGGCTCCGCTGAAGATCTCCGCCGCGCCGTGGCCGCCCGGGCTATGGTTTCGGCCGCAACCGCGATGGCCAAGGAGAAAGGTCACAAATTCGCGCTGGATAAAGCGCTGGCCGTCGGCCGCGTGGAAGCTTCGCGACTTCAGGACCGCGTCGATATTGCCAAGGCAGCGAAGGACACCGAAGCAGCCGTTAACCTGGGCATCAGCACAAAACGCCTGCTGTCCGCGTTGGACGAAGCCGAAAAGATTTAGATTGCGTCGCAATTTCCCCGGCAACTTCGGGTGAATACTCTTGGGAGTGGCTGTCCTTTGCCTAACGCCAGCGTTCTGATTCTTACTGATGAAACGGAATTTGCCAGGATCGTGTCCGGGTGTTGGCAGGCGCAGCGCAAGTCTCCCAATGTTGCGGTCGTGAACAGCAAACTCTGGAGTAACAACGACGCGACGGTCCACGACCTGGTGATCGTCGGGCCTATCAGCAGCGGCAAGCGTCACGAGGTGCTCCGCTCGCTTGAGCCCGCTGCCGCGGTGATCGTGTGCGTCGCGACGGATTCCCGCGAACTGGATGAACTGCGCAATCTTTACCCTCGTTTTCTGGTGGTGCCGCAAAGAGAAGACTGGTCGCATACGCTGCTGCTGCTGGCGGGCGAGTCGCTGCGCCGGGTGGAAGCCTCCAATTCCGCCAGACAGGCTGAGCGGGAAGCAGCTCGGAACCAACAGCTTGCCATCCTGGGCGGTTACATGACGGATATGAAACACAGCATGAACAACGCGCTGACCTCCATGTTGGGTAACGCGGAATTGCTTCTGCTCGAGCCTGGCCAGCTTTCCTCGCAGTCGCTGGCGCAGATTCGAACTATTCACAGCATGGCCATGCGCATCAACGAAATCATGCTGCGATTCTCATCACTGGCCAGCGAGATGCGCGAGGCTGAGAATGCTTCTCAAGCTGAGACGGAAGCCTTGAGAGCGCCGCTGGTTCAAGGACGATAGCGGCAAGCTGCCTTCTGTAACTCCTTGTTTTTCCTGCCATTTAATTCATTTAGAACAAATGCATCGCGGGCTTAGAACTGGCTGCTGGCGTGCACCTCTCTTTCCCGGAGTTCTCCGGGAGATTTTTGCGTGCTGAAAAAAGTGCTTATTGTCGACGATTCACCTTCGGAAGTTCGGCTCATGCATGGGCTGCTCGAACGCGAAGGGTACAACCCTGTCGGCTTGCACGATTCCGCGCGAATCGAAGAAACCATCATGCTGGAGCGCCCCAACGTGATTCTGCTCGATGTGGTCATGCCCGGCAAAAATGGCTTTCAAGTGTGCCGCGAACTCAAAGGCAATGACGAATTCAAAGCCATCCCGGTAATTTTGGTTACGTCACGCGACACCCCCAGCGACAAATACTGGGGTGAGCAACAAGGCGCGGACGGCTACGTCACCAAGCCTTTTACTTCGCAGGAATTGATCAGGGCCGTGCGGAGGTTTGCATGAACCCCTTCCTGCATCTCGAACCGCTTGCTGCCGACGAGAGCACCGGAAGTTTGCTCGAAGCTCTCGGCCCCATGGAAGAGCGGCATCCGGAATCGCAGTACTGCGTCTTTCGCAGCGGGCGCGAACGCCTATGTTTGCCGGTCCTCGAAGTGGAAGAAGTGCTGGATTGGCCTCTGCTGACGAAAGTGCCGCTGAGTCCTGCGTATCTGATCGGGATTTTCAATTTGCGCGGCTCCATCGTTCCGCTGATCGACATCGCCATGACCGAAGGCCGTCGGGCGGGACTATTGCCACGACATGTGGTGGTGGCGTGTATGCGCGTAGACGCGCACCAGGAAATTCTACGAGTGGGTATTGCCGCCGATGAAGTGATTGGAACGTATTCCGTCAACAGCGAGGAATTGCTGGAACAAGCGCCGGAAAACGTTCCGCATTGCATCGGGATGTTGCGGCACGACGACCGGCTGGCACTGGTAATTGATTTGCGCAAGTTGCTGGAAGTTTTTCCCGGACCGAGTATTTGAATTTTTGGGACATCGCCGTGATTGGTGACGCACGGTGCTGAAGACCTTGGAGGAAGTATGAAATCGCGACTGAGTTCTACAATCCGGACCCTGGCCCTGATCAATGGAATCGTGGCCCTGGCCGTAATCGGCCTGGCCTACAGCGCCGGCCGGCAATCGGGTGGCGCTAACATCTTCGATCTCGCAACGTTGCCGGCTGCCGCCACAGGCGCCGTGCTCGGCGCGGTCGTGCTGGCGCTGGTGATGAGCATCATTCTGGCGTGGCGGCTGGGAGGCAGCGTGTCGGAGCCTCTCAAGGAGCTCTCGCAGTTCTCCGAGCGGCTCGCCGTGGGCGATCCCCGCGCGCGCGCTGACGTCTCCGCGACCAATGAGCTCGGTTACATCGCCGACAATTTGAATCGCGCGGTGGCAAAAGTCGCCAAGGCCGCAAGCAACCAGGAATCCAGCGACGCGCTGCAACGCAGCATCACGGAACTGCTGGCGGTGATCAACCAGGTGGCCCGCGGCGATTTATCGCTGCGCGGCAAAGTAACCAACGACGCGCTGGGCAACGTGGCCGACTCTGTCAACTACATGCTCGACAGCTTCACCAAGGTACTCGAGCGAGTTCGCAAAGCCGCGATGGAAGTCACCGCTTGCTCCAATAACATTCTTGTGGCCGCCGACGAAATGCAGGCCGGAGCAACCCAACAGGATCAGGAAATCACCAATACTTCGAGCGCGGTGGAAGAACTCACCGTCTCCATGAAGCAGGTGTCCAACAACGCAGAAGCCAGCGCCGAGGCCGCGCGCCGCGCTCTGGACGCAGCGGAGCAAGGTAACCGCGCCGTTCGCGACACGCTCGAAGGCATGCAGCGGATCCGTTCTTCCGTGCAGGCTACCGCAAAGAAAATTAAATCGCTGGGCGACCGCTCGCTGGAAATTTCGGAAATCATCAACGTCATCAACGACATCACCGAGCAGACGAACCTGCTCGCGTTGAACGCCGCCATCGAAGCCGCGCGCGCTGGGGAAGCTGGGCGCGGCTTCGCGGTGGTCGCCGACGAAGTTCGAAAGCTGGCCGAGCACAGCCGCAGCGCCACGAAAGACATCGCCGCGCTGATCAAGGCCATTCAGGCCGAGACCAATGAAGCGGTGGTGGTTATGGAAGAAGGCACCAAGGAAGTGGAAAGCGGCGCAACCCTTGCCGATCAGGCCGGCCGCGCACTCGACGCCATCTCCAACGTGGTGCGCCAGTCTGCCGAACTCGTTCAGGAAATTTCCCTGGCCTCTAAACAGCAGGTGCGCGGTACGGAAGGCGTAGCGCACGCCATGCAGATTATTTCCAGCATCACCCGCCAGACGTCACAGGGCACACGGGGCACGGTGGCCACGGTGAGCCAACTGGTAAAGCTGTCTGACCAGCTCAACGACGGACTCGCGCAATTCCGCGCATCGTCGAAGCATGGCAATAACGCTGTTCAAGAAGAATCCGAGCGGCAGGTTCCGGTCGGCGCATTGCGGTAAATATTTCCCGCTCGGGCAAGCGCCGGGGCCGAACGGAATGACCAAGCGTGAGAGTCACCAACGTGCGCCAGGCATCTGAGCTGGAACTTAGCGAACACGAATTGAGCGAGATCCGCATGCTAATCGAAGAGCGGACGGGTATTTGCTTCGACCAATCGCGCGAGCGATTCTTCGTTGGGCGGGTGCGCGAGCACTTGCTGGCTCGAGGATTCGAACGCGGAACCGATTTTCTGCGCGCCGCCCGCAAGGCTAACGTGGAATACGAAGCGTTGCTCGAGCGGTTGCTCACCCAGGAAACCACTTTCTTCCGCTATCCCGCGGTTTACGAAGCGTTTCAAAAACGCGCGCTGCCGGAACTGCACATCAAGAAATTCTGGAAAACGCCTCGCACTCTGCGCATCTGGAGCGCGGGCTGTTCCACCGGCGAAGAGCCTTACTCCATTGCCATCACCATTGCCGACGCGCTGACGTTTGCCGACGCCTGGAATGTTGAAATTCTGGCCAGCGATGTGGGGCGTGTGGCACTCAAACAGGCCGAGAACGCCACCTATTCCGGGCGCAGCCTTTCCAGTGTCAGCGAAAAACAGCTCGCCGCGCATTTTTCTCCGGTGGAAGGCGGCCAGCAAGTGAAGCCGCGTTTGCGCAAGATGGTCACCTTCACGCAGATGAACCTGGCCTCCGCCGTCTACGTGGGGCGCATGGACGTTATTTTCTGCATGAACGTGTTGATCTATTTCTCTGAAGAGCGTCGCCGCTCTCTGGTGCAGCGTTTTTACGACACGCTCGAACCGGGCGGATATCTTTTCCTGGGCCATTCCGAATCCATTTCTAAAATGCCGGTTAAATTTCAGGCCATTGTGCTGAACGATTGCATTCTCTACCGCAAACCGACCGCGGAAGAATTGCAGAAATCCGAACTGGTAACGGAGGGACGCGCGTGAGCACTCCGCAACGCGAAGGCGTCGAGCTGTTCCTTCAGGAGGCTTCCGACCACCTGCAATACCTGCGCGAGTACGTGACCGTTCTGCAGGAAACAGAACCACGCCGCGAAGACCTGGAGCGTTTGTACATTGCGGCTCATACTCTAGGCGGCACATCCGCAAGTTACGAGTTTCCCGGATTTTCGGAAGTGGCATCCAAGCTAGCGCATGTTTTTCAGTACGCTTTGAACGCGACGCTGGGCGATGAGTTGCACGGTCCCTTGGCGGAATTTTTGTCCGACGGCATCTCTTTGCTGGAAGCGGATCTTCTGGAAATCAGCGACACGGGAGCCGAAAACAGAGACGAAATTCGCGCTTTCAAGGAACGCTACCGGTTTGCGTTTCCGGCCGAGCCCGAGCGCTCAAACCCTTACTACGAATCGCCGGCCCAGGCAGGAGCTGCGTCGGATGCCGCGGCAGCTTTCGGAACTGGTTCCTATTTCGACCTTTTACCCGCCGACGATGATGTTCCGAATGAGATCCTGGAATTTTTCCAACCGGAAGCGGAAGAACATCTGCAGATCGTCAGCGACTGCCTGATTTCACTCGAAGGCAACAACAACCCCGAAGAGATCAATAAACTTTTCCGCGCCATTCATACATTAAAAGGCTCCGCCGCGCAGGTCGGCCTGAAGCGCCTCGGCGCTATTGCCCACCGGGTGGAAGATTTGATCGGCCGGTTGCGCGACAAGGAAATCGAGCCTTCTCCGGCGGTTGTCGATCTCTGCCTCGAATCTGTCGACGTCTTGAAGAAAACGCTGCACAAACAGTGGGCCGATGAACTGGAAGTTCGCGCCGGCGTTGACTCGCTGCTGGGCCGCATCGCGGAATTTGCGCCCGTCGAATTGGACGAAACTGACGGTCTGGCCGCGGGTTTTGCCGCTTCAGAACATTCGGACCGTTATTCCGCCGCCCCAAAAACTGAATTAAAAGCTCAGCAGTCGACGAAATTGCCCTCCGGCCCGACGGCTGCCGTCAAATCCGTGCGCATAGCGCTGGACCGCCTTGACCACATGATGAATACGGTTGGTGAATTAGTGATCAACCGCACCCGCATGGTTGGCCGGGTCGCAGAACTTGAAAAGCTGGTCGACACTCTCGGTTTTTCGAAGGAGCGGCTGCAAGGCAAGGTTTCCGAATTCCAGGACAAGTACGAATTCAATCGCATCGGCTCGCAGGCCAAACCGGGAGAATGGAACGCAAGCACCACGACGCAGCGATTAACCAGCGCCGCCGCCGGCGACACCTCCTTCTGGTCCGATTTCAGCGAACTCGAAATGGATCGCTACGACGACTTCAATATTCTGTCGCGCTCCATGTCCGAAATTTCCGCCGACGTGAACGAAGTACTTACTCAGCTGCAGGGATTTATTGGCCGCGTGGAAGGCGACATCGACGAGTTCACGAAACTTGCCCATCATCTGCAGGACGAATTTACCGCCGCGCGCATGGTTCCGATCGGTACCCTATATTCGCGATTGTCCCGCGCGGTTCGCGACGCTGCCAAATCCGCGGGCAAACAGGTCGACCTCGAACTGTCCGGCAGCGAAACCGAGTTGGACAACAGCATCATCCAGCAGATTTCCGATCCACTCGTCCATCTCGTGCGCAACTCGGTGGCCCACGGCATCGAATCCTCCGAAGATCGCGTCGCCGCAGGCAAGCCGCCGCTGGGCAAAGTAAGCCTCCGCGCTTATCATCGCGGCAACCACATCTACGTGGAAGTCCATGACGACGGGCGCGGCATCGATTATCAACGCGTGCGCCAGAGCGCCATCGAGCGCGGCCTGGTTTCGCAAGAAACCGCCGACCGCCTGACCGAGCGCGACCTGCGCGAAATGCTTTTCCATCCTGGCTTTTCAACTTCTCCGGCGAAGACCGAGTTGGCGGGGCGCGGTGTCGGCCTCGACGTAGTGCGGGCCAATCTGAACGCCCTGAACGGCGAAGTCGACATTCAAAGCACTACCGGCACCGGAACCATATTCACGCTGAAGGTTCCCCTTACCCTGATCATTTCTCCGGCATTGTTTGTCCGCTGTGGACCGACCAGTTTCGCTTTGCCTCTCGCGGTGGTCGAAGAAATCCGCCGCTTGCGCTCCGACGAGATCGAAGACGTCGGCGGCAAGCTGCTCACCAAGGTTCGCGATGTGGTCACCGAAGTCGTCCGCCTCGACAGCTATCTCGGCCTTCCGCCGCTCGAAGCGATCAACGGCTACTTCCACATGGTGGTCGCCAACATTGGGAATCGCCAGATTGGCTTGGTGGTCGAAGAGGTCATCGGCAAGGACGAAATCGTCATCAAGAATCTCGGCGAATATCTCCGGCGCGTAAAACTTTTTCCGGGAACCACCATCGCGCCAGACGGCAGCTTGATTTTGCTGCTGGACCTGAATCGCATGGTCGCCACCGAACCAACCGAGCGCCGCACCCTGCAAGCCAACGCCAGCGCCGCGCGCGTCTTCGCCCCCGGCTCCGCAGCCGTTGCGCAAGGCACGATTCCAACCGAAGCTATCGACCGCGTTGTTCAAGAACGCTTGATCGTAGTGGCGGACGACTCCATCAGCGTGCGCAAATTTGTAGGCCGCATGCTTGAAAAGAACGGCTACGTCGTCAAGCTGGCCGCCGATGGCCTCGAAGCGGCCGAACTGGTCGCACAACACGGCTGCCATCTGGTCATCACCGACCTGGAAATGCCCCGCATGACCGGCTACGAATTGATGGTGCAGCTGCGCCAGAACGTCGCGACGCGCCGCATTCCCGTCATGGTGGTCACTTCGCGAGCAGGCGCCAAGCATCGCGACCGCGCCATGAAAGAAGGCGCCACGGCTTTCCTTACCAAGCCTGTCCAGGAAGATCAGCTCATCGCCGCGGTCGAACAACTCATGGGGAAGGAAGCGGAACGCATTCCTGTTCCCGTGGCTTAACCGATCATGGCGGCTGAAACCCACAAAGAAATTCGCGTGCTGATCGTGGACGATTCGGCGTTCATGCGCAAAGTTTTGGAAACCATTTTAGTCACCGATGAACACGTTCACGTCGTCGGCCACGCCAAAGACGGGCGCGAAGCCGTGAGGCTCGCGGAATCGCTGAAGCCCGACGTCATCACCATGGACATCAACATGCCGGTGATGGACGGTCTGCAGGCCACCGCGGAAATCATGAGCAACAATCCGCGCGCCATCGTGGTGGTCAGCTCCGAATCGCGCCAGGGTGCGGCCAGCACGTTGCGAGCGCTGGAGCTCGGCGCCATCGAATTTGTGGCCAAGCCCTCCAGCGGCATCGACCTCGACATGCACAGCGTTCGCGAAGATCTTCTCCGCAAGATTCGCATGGCCTCCAAGGTGCGCGTGGTGCGCACCGCTTCCCGTACTGCCGCCGCAATAGCACACTCCAGCGGCACGCCAGTGTCCCCGGCGCCGTCAGTGAGCAGAGCTCCGGCATTACCCGCACTCGACCAGCGTTTCCCTGTCGTTGTTCTCGCGGCGTCCACCGGTGGCCCGGCCACCGTGATGCGCTTGGCGCCCGGTTTTACGCGTGATTTTCCGGCGGCGATTATTCTCGTTCAACACATGCCGGCGGCGTTCACCACTCAATATGCTGCGCAGTTGGCAGAGTTCACAAGCATTCGCGTGAAGGAAGCCGAAAACAACGAATCGATCGTGCCCGGCACTTTCTACATTTGCCCCGGCGGACAG
>JBBRZT010000044.1:0-17171 GCA_038236395.1 Candidatus Acidiferrales bacterium | reverse complement strand
TCGTATTCCGCCGTGCCTTTCTCTTCGGCCGGGAGGCTTCTGCATGTACACCAGCACACAAAAACTTGCCGCGGAGTTCCTCGGCACCTTCGCCCTGGTTTTTTTCGGCGAAGGCGCTTTGTGCGCTGACCAGTTCCTCCACGGCACCGGCAACATCGGTCTCATCGGCGTGGCTCTCGCGCACGGCTTCGCCCTCGCCATCATGATTTCCGCGCTGGGCCACATCTCCGGCGGCCATTTCAATCCCGCGGTCACTATCGGCTACTGGGTCACCAAGCGCCAGAATACTCTCGACGTGCTCCTCTACTGGATCGCACAACTCGCAGGAGCTATCGCCGCCGCCTTCCTCTTGAAAGCCGTCATTCCCGATGACACCTGGCGCGCCGTCGCCCTCGGCGCTCCCGAATTCGCGCGCGATTTCCCGCGCTGGGCCGGGATGGCTCTTGAAGCCACCGCCACATTTTTTATGGTCTTGGTGGTCTTCGCCACCATGCTCGATGACCGCGGAACGTTTCGCGCCATCGCCGGCTTCGGCACCGGGCTGGTCTACGCCCTCGGCATCATCGTGGCCGGGCCATTCACCGGCGGCGCCCTGAATCCTGCGCGCGCCTTTGGCCCCGCTCTGGCGGCCACTCATTGGGCCAATCACGGTGTTTTCTGGGTTGGGCCACTGGCCGGCGGATTTTTCGCCGCGCTGCTTTACGATTCTCTCTATCTCAAACGAGCTGAGATTTAAGCTGCGGCGCGGGCAAGTTTCCGGTGTGTTCTTTTCGTTATCGCCTCAGGTAACTAGCGCGTAACCCATCCACTCTTGTGTGCTTGCCGCGCTTGTCTCGCGGATGTTAGTGTCCGGTATTAGTTGTAATTTTGCGGAGTCCTATCGCTATGGCATTAAGCATTGACGACCTTCTGCGGCGCGCTGTAGAAAGCAAGGCGTCCGACTTGCACTTGAAAGTCGGTAACCACCCCTATCTCCGCATCGACGGCGTGCTCAGCCCGCTCTCCGACGTCCCTCGCGTCACGCCTGAAGAAATGCTGTCCATGGCCTTCAGCATGATGACCAACCGCCAAAAGCAAAAATTCAAGGAAACCGCCGAGCTCGATATGGCTTACGGCGTAGCCGGCCTGGGCCGCTTCCGCGTGAACGTTTTCCAGCAGCGCGGCAATGTCGGCATGGTTTTGCGCGTCATCCCCACCAAGATTCGCACCACCGAAGAATTGAATTTGCCTTCGGTGGTCACTCGCATCTGCGAGGAGCAACGCGGCCTGGTCCTGGTTACAGGCACCACCGGTTCCGGTAAATCAACCACTCTCGCGGCCATGATTGACCGCATCAACGCCAATCGCTCCGATCACTTGATCACTATTGAAGACCCCATCGAGTTCCTGCACCGCGACAAGCGCAGCTTCATCAATCAGCGCGAGGTCGAAGTAGACACCGCCAACTTCTCCACCGCTCTCCGCGCCGCCCTGCGTCAGGATCCCGACGTCATTCTCGTCGGCGAAATGCGCGACCTCGAAACCATTTCCACCGCTCTGCTCGCTGCCGAAACCGGCCACCTGGTTCTCTCCACTTTGCACACTCTCGACGCTACGGAGACCATTCAGCGCATCATCGCGGTCTTCCCTCCGCCGGAGCAGAAACAGATTCGCCTGCAGTTGGCCGCCACCTTGAAAGCCGTCATCTCCCAGCGCCTCGTCCGCCGCGCCGATGACAAGGGCCGCGTCCCCGCCGTTGAAATCATGATCGCCACCGGCTACATCCGCGATTGCATCATCAACGCTGACAAAACGCGCTTGATTCGCGACGCCATCGCCGCCGGCACCAGCCAGTACGGCATGCAGACTTTCGATCAGTCGCTTTTCGACCTCTACAGCAAGCAACTCATCACGCTTGACGAAGCCCTGCTGCGCGCTTCCAACGCCGACGAATTCAAGCTGCGCATTCAAGGTGTTCGCTCCGCCGCCGATTCCGCGCGCGAAGAAATGGAACGCCAGATGGCCGATTTCGAGCGCTTCGCCCGCAAGTAACCGAACAGAAACACGCATCCTCGCTCCGTGATATAACTTTTCCTCCCATACGTATCTACACGTGTCCGCAATTTCGCAAGCCATGGGCCCAGTCATCCAGGTTTCCGGCGTTCGCAAGACCTACGGCTCGACAGTAGCCGTCGACGAAGTATCGTTCGAAGTGAACGATGGCGAAATCTTTGGCTTGATCGGCCCCAACGGTGCCGGAAAAACCACCACCATGGAGTGCATCGAGGGTCTGCGCAAACCGGACCGCGGCAGCATCTCGGTCCTCGGCTTTGATCCTTTCCGCCAGGTTTACAAACTGCAAGACCGCATCGGAGTTCAACTCCAGCAGGCGCAATTACAGAAGCGCATTAAAGTGTGGGAAGCCGTCGACCTGTGGGCTTCGCTTTACCAGAAAAAAGCGATCGACGCCGAAAGCCTGCTGGAACAACTCGGACTCACCGACAAGCGCAACGCCTGGTTCATGAATCTGTCCGGCGGCCAGAAGCAGCGCCTCTTCATCGCCCTCGCGCTCATCAACGATCCCGAAGTGGTCTTCCTCGACGAGCTGACCACTGGCCTCGACCCTCAGGCTCGCCGCGCCATCTGGGACCTCGTGCGCGGCATCCGCGAGCGCGGAAAAACCGTCTTCCTCACCACCCATCTGATGGAAGAAGCCGAACGCCTCTGCGACCGGGTCGCGATCATCGAGCACGGCCGCATCATCGACATCGACACGCCGCGCAATCTGGTCGACCGCCACTGTCCCGAGCGCACCGTCATTCTCTCTACCGCCGACCCGCTCGCTGAAACACGCTTTCGCGCCATAAACGGAGTCGACTCCGTCACCGGCGCCGCCCATGAATTCACCATCAGCGGCCGCAACGACGACCTGGTCACCGACGTAATTCAGTGCCTCTCCGAAAACAGCATTCGCGTCACCGACTTCCGCACTATTGTTCCCAACCTTGAGGACGTTTTTCTCAAACTGACTGGTCACTCGATTCGTGAATAGGGCTCACCGATGATGCTGCGCGGTCTCTGGAAACTGACCTGGGTCGAAATCAAGATCTTCTTGCGCGAACCTATGGGCGCCATCGGATCGGTAGTGATCCCCGTGCTCGTTTTCATCGGCACAGGCCGGGCCCTCGGCCGCAGGATCCCCGATTCCGCTTCTGCCGGCAGTTTCGTTCGCGTCGGTCTTCCCGTTCTCGCTTCCCTGCTGATCGCCATCAGCGCCGTATTATCGTTGGTCACCATCATTTCCATCTATCGCGAAGGCGGCATTCTCAAAAGGCTGCGCGCCACGCCGTTGCGTCCCCAAACCATTCTCACCGCGCACGTGATCGTAAAGCTGCTCCTCACCGCCGCCACCCTGGCTCTAATGTTGCTGGCCGGCAAGCGCTACTACCCCGTCGGCATCCACGTTCATTTCTTCTCGTTCACCATTGCCCTGCTCATTTGTACTTGGAGCATTCTCTCCATCGGCTTTCTGATCGCCAGCATCGTTCCCACGGCGCGCTTCGCTCAACCTATCGGCGCCATCATCATGTACCCCATGATTGCCGTCTGCGGGATATTCGCTCCCGTCGAATCGCTGCCCCCAGTGCTTCATGCGCTCGCGCGCGTGGATCCCCTGACCTATGCGGTTCGCCTGCTCCAGGGAATCTGGGTCGGCGACCCATGGTCCCCGCATCTCGGCGACGTAGCCGCGCTCGTTTTGATTTTTGCCGTTTGCACCGTGCTCTCCGCCAGGGTATTTCGCTGGGAGTAGCGTTTTCAGTGCTCGACTTGCACCGAATCCATTTCCGCATCAACGAAAGTAAACCTCACCATCGCCCCTTCACGCACATTCAATACCAGCGGCGGCCGAAAACACGCGATGCAAACGCCACCCTCGCGTCGCACACTGGGATAGACAATTCCCGCCGACCCATTCGTCAACAATCTAATCCCCAGCGCCTGCGACGCGCTGTAGCTGTTCGCGTTCAGGCAGTCCGCAAAATTTGCATCCCCGCGCAGATCGTGAAACTCATGCCTGAAATCCGCGAGATAATCAATGTAAGGAGAAACTTCTTCAACTTTCCATCCGACTTCTTTCAGTTCCGCGCCTCGGTGAAACGCCACTTCCCTTTGCGCCGTAGCCATTTCGAATGACGCGTACCACGCCCCTCGCGCTGAACTATTGAACCGCCCTCCCGTCGGCCGCGTGTGCGTAAAGGTCGCATTCACGATGTGTGCAAGCGGAAAACCGGAAACCAGTTCCAGCGCGGTTACCCCGGGCAGCCTGCCGCTCTCACCCAGCAACCTGTCGTTCGTGGCGCCCTCCAACTCCGTCAGGTCGCTTAGAAAATCGTCATCACCCTGCGCCAGGCGATCGAGAATCGGCCGGCCCCGGTCGCTATAGCGATATGGAATCAGCCGGTGCGTCTGGTCCTTTCGCACTTTGGTTAGCTTGGGAGATTTCATCTTCCGCCGCGCCGAGCATCCAATAGCTGCCGCACCCTCAGCAACGCCGGTATCCCTCCCCGTTTCACATGATTCAGCGGCGAGTCTCCGCCGAACATGGGATTCGAGTTCGCCAGCATCATCCAGGCATCCGCCAGTTTGCGGCTGTACAAAATGTTCAGCGCTTTGTAAATCCCGATGAGTAGCGAAATTCTCGTCAGCTGATCTTCATCCATAATTTTCGCGCCACGGCTTTTCATCTCATAAAAACTGCCGCTGGATAGCCCGCCCAGCAAACCCCTGGTATCTTCATCGCGCAATTTCCAGTGCGCCGTAATCTTCAGCAGCCCCTTGATGGCAGAAGGACTAAGCCGCGCCCGATGCTGCTTTTGCGACAGGTCGACCGCTATATCCCACGAAAAGCCCGCAACGGCTGGCTGGATCGTGCCCATGCAATGCCTCCATTTATGAATATATTATACTCCATATTTGATAACACACACAAGTGCATTGATTTGCTCGCGTGCGTCCAGTGCCAGCGCCCCGGCGAGGCTTGCTTCGCGACGCTCCTCCTTCTATGCTCGCCCTATGTTTCGCGCCCCGCTCAAACTCGATTCCGAACCCGAACTGTACGAAACCGCCGTGCGCGCCCTGATGCGCCGCGCCCACTCCGTTCACGAAATGAAAAAATCCCTCGAGCGCCGCACCGACGACAAATCCATGGTCAAGTCCGTCCTTGATCGGCTGAAACGCCAGGGCATGATTGACGACGCCCGCTACGCCAAGCAATTCACCCGCCAGCGCGCCGAAATCCGCAAGCAAGGTAAATTTCGCATCGCCCGCGAACTGCGCGCGCGCGGCATCCCCGACCGCCACATCGATCTCGCCCTTGAAGAATCCGCCAAGGAAACCGACGAGCGCGCCGTGGTTCGCCAGCGCATCGAGCGCAAGCTCAAATTATTTCGCGGCGAAATCGGCGACCGCAAGATCGCTTCCCTCTATCGCAGTCTCCTCCGCGCAGGATTCCCTTCCGAAATCGTGCGCACCGAATTGCGCGCCATGACCCGCGAAAAGGTCCCTGCCATCGAAAACGCCGCTGACGAAGACTCCGCTTGATCCGCGCAAACAGCCGCCATTCGCATCTCTCTTGGTGCGCCTCCACACCTCTGCGATAATGTCTTTATCATCGCGCAACCTGAGGCTTACTTGACCGGCAACGAAATCCGCGCCACCTTCCTGAAATTCTTCGAAAAAAACGGTCACCGCGTCGTGCGCAGCAGCTCGCTCGTTCCTCACGGCGACCCCACCCTGCTTTTCACCAACGCCGGAATGAACCAGTTCAAGGACGTCTTCCTCGGCCTCGAGCAGCGTGATTACAAACGCGCCACCACCGCACAAAAGTGCGTTCGCGCCGGCGGCAAGCACAACGACCTGGAAAACGTCGGCTTCACCAAGCGCCACCACACTTTTTTTGAAATGATGGGCAATTTTTCTTTTGGCGATTACTTCAAAAAAGACGCCATCGCCTACGCCTGGGAGCTCATCACCTCGCCGGAGTGGTTCGCCATCGAAAAATCCAAGCTCTACGTCACCGTTTTCGGCGGCGCTGAAGTCGCTCCCGGCACAACGCTCGGCGTCGACGAAGAAGCCCAGTCCTTGTGGCTCACGCAAAACGTCCCCGCTTCCCGCGTCGTGCCCATTCCCGGCCTCAAAGAAAATTTCTGGGCCATGGGCGACACCGGCCCCTGCGGTCCGTGCAGTGAAATTCACTACGATATGGGACCGTCAGCCTCCGACGAAGGCCACGCCGACTGTGCCTTTCCCTGCGATTGCGGGCGCTACGTCGAAATCTGGAATCTGGTCTTCATGCAGTTCAACCGCGACGCATCCGGCGCCCTGGTCCCTCTCCCGAAGCCCTCCATCGACACCGGTGCAGGCCTTGAACGCTTGGCCGCCGTAATCCAAGGCGTCATCTCCAACTTCGACACCGACTTGTTCCAGCCGCTCATCAAGAAAGCTTCTGAGCTTACCGCCACGAGCAGCGGTCAAGATCCCAAATCCGACGCGTCGCTGCGCATCATCGCCGACCACTCTCGCGCCTCCACGTTCCTCGTCTCCGACGGCGTAATCCCTTCCAATGAAGGCCGCGGCTACGTCCTCCGCAAAATCATCCGCCGCGCTTTGCGGCACGCCAGTTTGTTGCAGGCGTCCAGTAGCGCGCCAGCCGCCGTCTTGCCTTCCATGGCTGATGCCGTGAAGCTTGAAATGGGCGCCGCGTACCCCGAACTCGAAGAGCACTTCGATCGCGTACGCCAGATTTTGCTCAGCGAAGAACAGCGCTTCTCTCGCACCATCACCGTCGGCCTAAAAAAGTTTGCCGAATTTGCCGGAACCGGCGACGGGGCCCATTCTGCCAACGAATCCGCATCCCTGCCCGGTGAAAAAGCTTTCTTGCTCTACGACACTTACGGCTTGCCGCGCGACTTCATCGAAGACGTTGCCCACGATTCCGGCATCGCCATCGAATGGCCCGGCTTCGACCGCGCCCTGCACGAACAGCGCACTCGCGCACGCGCCTCCTGGAAAGGCGCCTCCAAAGAATCCGCCAATCCTGCCTACGCCAAAATTGCCGAAACATTTAAGACCGAGCCCGGCTTCTACTTCGGCACCACCGCCAAAGACTGCCGCATCGAAGCCATCATCACCAAAAACGGCCCCGTCAACGAACTCCCCGCGGGCCAGTCCGCAGAGGTCGTCCTAGATCGCACCGCCATCTACGCCGAATCCGGCGGCCAGATGGCCGACACCGGCGGCTTTTACGATAACGCCGGCACGCAGCGTCTCGCCGACGTCACGAGCGCCTTTTATCCCGTCGCCGGACTAGTCGCTCACCGCGTCACCGCCAAAGAAACCCTCCACGTTGGCGACCGCCTCACCGTCGTCGCAGACGCCGAGCGCCGTGCCCACATCATGCGCAATCACAGCGGCACGCACCTCGTCAACGCCGCGCTGCGCAACGCTCTCGGCACCCACGTCAAACAGGCCGGCTCGCTGAATTCTCCCGATCGTCTGCGTTTTGATTTCTCCCACTTCGCTCCCGTGGATCCGTCTGAGCTTCACGACATCGAGCAACAGGTCAACGAAGAAATCCGTCTCAACACCGCCGTCGAAACGAACGTCACTTCGCTCGAAGACGCTCTCGCTTCCGGATCACTCGCTTTCTTCGGCGACAAATATCCCGAGCACAATGTTCGCGTAGTCACCATTCCCGATCCCAACGCCCCGCGCGGCTTCTACAGCAAGGAGCTTTGCGGCGGCACCCACGTTCACCGCATCGGCGACGTCGGCGTGCTCAAAATCGTCAGCGAACAATCCGTCGCCGCTGGAGTTCGACGCATCGAAGCCGTCACCGGCACCGGCGCGCTCGAACACTACCAGAATCAAGCGCGCATCCTCACCCAACTCGCCGCCCAACTAAACGTCGGCGAAGACGCTATCCTCAGCGCCGTCGAAAAACTTTCGCACACCGCCAAGCAACTTGAGAAAGAACTCGAAACTCAAAAACGCAAAGGCGCACTAAGCCAGCTCGACGAACTTGCCGCTCGCGTCCAGCTCGTAAAGGGCGTCAAGCTCATTGCCGAGGAAGTGGAAAACGTCGATCGCGAGGGCCTGCGCCAACTGGTCGACAGCCTGCGCCAGAAGCTCGGCTCCGGGGTCATCGCCCTCGGCATGCCCGACGACGGCAAAGTCGCCCTGATCGTCGCCGTTACCAAAGACCTAATCGCTAAAGTCCATGCTGGCAAGCTCATACAGGCTCTTGCCAAACAGGTTGGGGGCTCCGGCGGAGGCCGCCCCGATCTCGCCGAGGCTGGCGGTAAAGACACAGCTGCCCTAAAAACTGCCCTTCAGGGCATACCATCGCTCCTCGAGCCTTTGTTATAATCCGGCTGCGCTGGAAAAGGGTCCGTGGGCCTCTCAAACGGATTTGTTCGGGTATCAATGTTCCGCGTCCCCGCAGACCGAGACAAGCAATCCACTTGAATCGCTTGTCGAGCCGCACCAAGTTTCCTTGCGTTAAACTGAGTTACACGCCTTCCCCAGGCACTTATGCTTAAGCTCACCGCCATTTCCGCAGCTCTCGTTTTAGCCGCGCTGAGCTTTTTCGCGGTGCTCGCCAATGCACAAATTGCGACCAGCACAGCTGACGACGGCCGCCGCCTTTTCATCAACGCCGAGCCACCTGTGCAAGTCCGATTGAGCGCATTCAAGCACACCAACATTTTTCTCCCGCGCGAGACTCCTTTTGTACGGCGCTCGCACCCGGCGGTAACCATAGATCGTGATGGCGTTGAAAAACTTGTCAGGGAAGCGGCCGACCGCCATCGCGTCGACCCCGCCTTGATTCGCGCCGTTATTCAGACCGAATCGAACTGGAATCCCATTGCGCTCTCCAACAAAGGCGCTGGTGGCCTCATGCAATTGATCCCCACCACGGCGCATAGATTCGGCGTCAACGACGTCTTCAACCCGCAACAGAATATCGACGGCGGGGTTCATTATTTGAAGACCCTGCTGGACCGCTACAATGGCAACCTAGATATGGCTCTGGCGGCGTACAATGCAGGAGAAGGGGCGGTCGACCGCGCTCATGGCATCCCCGCGTTCCGCGAAACGCGCAATTATGTCCAGAAAGTGCAGAACGCCTACTTCCGGCCCAATTCCGGCCGTCTTTCCGATGCCTGGGTTCGGCCGCACCCGATTCGCCGGGAAGTCGACGTGAATGGTCGAACCATCTTCAACAACGATTGAAACAGTCTTCACACGTCCGGCTAGCGGTTGTTTTCGACGAGCGAACTCGATAACCAAAATGCTCAGCACGACGCCTACCCCCGCCGCAAATCGCTTCTCCTGGACCTTCGCCCGCGTTTCGCCGTTTTTCGTCTTGCTGTGTTTCTTTCCATTTCTCAGCCTCGCTCGCGCGGCTTCTCCCGCTACGCCCACGGCCACTGTAAAGCGCCAGGCCCAGGCTCAGTTCGAGCGCGCCGAACAGCAGCGCGCGGCTCTCAACGTGAAATCTCGCTCCAAACGCACGCTTGCCGATTACCGCCAGGTGGTTGCCAGCTATCGCCGCGTATATCTCATCACTCCGCGCGCCGCTGAAGTTCCCGACGCCTTGCTCGCCATCTCCCAGCTTTACACCGAAATGGGTGAGCGCTTCGGCCGCACCTACTATCAGTCCTCCGTCGACGCCTATCGCTTCCTCTTGCGCGAATATCCCGCAAGCCGCTACGTGCCCGACTCTATGCTCGTTTGCGCCAAGCTCCAGCGCGATCAATTGGCAGACGATTCCGCTGCGGCCAAAACCTATCAGGACTTTCTGAAGCGTTTCCCACGTTCTCCACGAAAACGCGAAGCCCAGGAAGGCGTCGCCGAATTGGCGCTGCTTCAGAACAACGCCAGCCCTTCATCGAATTCTTCAGCGAAGAACGAACCGGCCGCCAGCGCTGCAGCGGGCATCGCCAATTCAAATGACCCGCTACCTCGCGACGAAGCCGCCGACGCCCCAGTAACTCTTAACTCTCCTTCTCACTCATCCGTCGGCGTCCCGCGCCTGCGGCGCATTCGCAGCGCTTCAACCGCGGACACCACTCGCGTCACCATCGACCTCGAAGACATCGTGCAATACACCTCCGGCCGCCTCGCCAAGCCAGACCGCATTTTTTTCGATCTGCATTCCGCTCGCCTCACGCCCGAGGTTGCCCACGAAGCTGTACAGGTCGATGGTGACCTGCTCACTTCCGTGCGGGTGGCGCAGAATCATTCTGATGTAGTTCGGGTCGTCCTCGAGGTAGCCGGCGTAAAGGAATATGGAGCGTCCATTTCCGGAAATCCCCCGCAGTTGGTAATCGATCTATTTAAGAAGACTCCTCCTGCTTCCGCGGCCAAAATTGCCAAAGCCAGCCACAACTCCATCGCTACTCAAGGCCCGCCCGCAAGCGCGCTCACCCGTGCAGACGAACCTGTTGCTGATCTTGGTGCGCAGACGGATGCCTCGGTCTCCAGCAAAAAAACTTCCGCATCGCTAAAAGCCTCCAAGTCCAATTCACATCCCGATCTCATTCAACCCGCCAGTGCCCCCGGACCCACGCATGATGGTCAATCCACGCTCACGCGCGCGTTAGGACTCAAAATCGGACGCATCGTCATCGACGCAGGCCACGGCGGCCACGACACCGGCACCATCGGCCCCACCGGCTTGATGGAAAAAGATCTCTGCCTCGACGTCGCTCTCCGTCTCGGAAAAATTATCAAGCAGCGGCTTCCCGGAGCTGACGTCGTCTTCACCCGCCCGGATGACTCTTTCATCCCGCTCGAAGAACGGACTGCCATCGCCAATGAGGCCCACGCCGACCTTTTCATTTCCATTCACGCCAACTCCAGCCAGGACCATGGCGCTCGCGGCATCGAAACGTACTACTTAAACTTGAAGGGCTCTCCCGAAGCCATGGAAGTAGCCGCGCGTGAAAACGCCGTCTCCCAGGTAGGCATTCACGACCTCGAAGACCTCATCAAGAAAATCGCGCGCAACGAAAAAATCGACGAATCCAAGGAGTTTGCCGAGGACATTCAGACCTCGCTGTCCCAGCGCGTGCAGAAAACCAGCAAGACGGTAAAGAATCGCGGCGTGCGCAAGGCTCCCTTCGTCGTCCTCATCGGCGCGGACATGCCGTCCATACTTACCGAGATTTCTTTCCTCAGCAATCCGGCCGACGAGCAGCTTCTCAAAAAACCGGAGCACCGCCAGCGCTTGGCGGAAGGGCTCTACCAGGGCGTCGCCAGTTACCTGCAAAGCCTCAACAGCGTCACTATGAACGTGCCCGCCAAGCCCACCCCGCGCTCCAAAGGCCGGAAGCTTGAACAATCAAGAAACGAACAGTAATCTACCTGCATCTACCTAAGTACCATTATGACTCTTCGTTCCCTGCTGATTGTGCTTGCCTTGGTCGCACCGCCAATCGTGCGCGCTCAAACCATCCTTCCCTCGCATTTCGGCTCCTGGTCCGCCGGGCAATTTGCCCAGACAGTCGGCATGATGCCGGAATCCAAAAGGATATTGACCGAATCTGGTTTGGAAAACATAGAGGGCCGTCTCTACAGCAACGGCGCGGCCTCCGTAACTGCCGCGGTGTACGTCTTTCACGATTCCAGCGGAGCCTATGAAGCGTACACCTATTGGCTCAATGCGGGCGACGCGAATGCCCCTGTCGTCCGGATCGGGAATATTTTGCTAGTCATCGTCTCTCCGACTACACTCTCTTCCGCCGACATGGCCGCGCTCTCGCAGCAGGTGAGTGCCAAAGCCGGCAAAATACCTCCTCCGCCCATCCCGGATTATCTGCCCACTCGTGATCGCGTAGCCGGCTCTGAAAAATATGCTCTGGGCCCCGCCGCTTTTTACGCCGCTCTAGTAAAGCTGGACCGCCCGGAATATTCGGCCATTGCCAGCGCCGTTGGATTTTCTTCGGGCGCTGAAGCCATGTTCGCGCGCTATAGCAACTCCCGCAACGACGCCGTTCTCTTGCTCCTCGAATATCCCACGCCGCAACTCGCCGGCTTGCACTGGAAGCACCTCGAACAAGCTCTTCCGCCATCCGCAAAATCCGATGGCACTTCTATCGAGCGCAAAGGCTCCATGCTGGCTATCGTTCTCGCTCCATCCTCGCGCGGTTACGCCACCCGCGTCCGCAACTCCGTGAACTACGAAACCCAAGTCACCTGGAACGAGCCCACTCACACCATCACCGATCCCCCCATCACCACGGTGCTTGCCAAAATCATCATGGCCACCGGCGCATTCATGCTCGTCGCCATCGTCTTTGGCATCGCCTTCGGCGGCGTCCGCGTCCTCATGAAGACATTCTTCCCCGGCAAAGTCTTCGACCGCCCCGAACAGATGGATGTCTTGCAGCTCGGCCTCTCCAGCAAGCGCATCAACTCCCGCGACTTCTACTGATTGCAGGCCCCGGGTCGGCCGAACCATTGAAACTTCCCAAGTAACGGATATTCCCTCCCGGCGTCTAATAATTAGTTCTAACTTGCTTTGGCGATGGCCCCAGGGTGTCGTAAGATTTGTTCATCAAGCTAAACAAGCCAGACAAGTTAACGGAGATATGCGCAAATATGCCCGGTAGCGGTTCCACAATTCCTTTCCCCAATAAAATTCCTGTGCATGCCCCGCTGTTCGCCGCTCTGGTCTTAACCCTGGCGAGCGCAGCCGCCTGCCAGAAAAGCGCTCCGCCCGCTGGCCCGGCCCCTCAAGCCATGCCGGTGCAAGTCCACATCGTCCAGTCACAGCAAATCGCCGACTCCAGCGAATACCTCGCCATCCTGAAATCGCGCCACTCCGCGGTCATCAATCCTCAGGTGGAAGGCCAGATCACCAAAATTTTTGTGAAGTCCGGCGACCACGTCAAGGCCGGCACTCCCCTCTTGCAAATCGATCCGCTCAAGCAACAAGCCACGGTCAGCAGCCAGGAAGCCAGCAAGGCCGCCCAGCAGGCCAACCTGAATAACGCTCGCATCCAGCTCGACCGGGCAAAACAGCTTGTCGCCGCCGGGGTAATCGCCAAGATGGAGCTCGACAACGCTCAGGCTGCCTACGACGCCGCGCTGGCCCAGCTCAAGTCTCTCGACGAGCAGGTAACTCAGCAGCAGGTCCAATTGCACTACTACCGCGTCATGGCTCCCATGGCCGGAATCGTCGGCGACATTCCCGTGCACGAAGGTGATCGCGTTGCCGTCACAACGTTGCTCACCACCGTAGACGAGCCCGGTTCTCTCGAGGCCTATATCTACGTACCCGCCGACCGCGGCAGAGAATTAAAGGTCGGGCTCCCAGTTCATCTGCTCGACCAGTCCAGCAAGGCCATCAGCGACGCGCATATCACCTTCGTCTCCCCACAGGTCGACAACGACACGCAAACCATTCTCGCCAAAGCCTCCATCGAAAATGCCAAAGGCCAGTTGCGCGTTTCTCAGCAAATGCGCGCACAGGTAATCTGGAGCAAGCACGAAGGTCCGGTCGTCCCCGTCCTTTCCGTTTCGCGCATCAACGGTCGCTTTTTCGCTTTCGTGGCCATGAAGGAAGGTGCCGGCTCTGTCGCCCGCCAAAAAGGATTGACCGTAGGCAACACCGTCGGCAACGACTACGTGGTTCTGGATGGTGTGAAACCCGGCGACCATCTCATCGTCTCTGGCACGCAATTCCTTCAGGACGGCATGCCCGTCATGGAACAAATCCAGAGTGCCGATGCGAATCCTGCCGCGGGTACCCCCGCCACGGGAGCTGCGCAATAGCGCGACCATCGTCGATGATTTTCACCACCAAAATTTCATGGAAGGCGGCCTCCGCTTTTGTTTGTTGATTTCTTCATCCGCCGCCCGGTTTTCGCCACTGTCTGCGCCTTGATGATTATTCTCGGCGGCGCGATTTCCATTCCCACCCTGCCCGTCGCTCAATTTCCAAATCTCGCTCCGCCTCAGGTCGTGGTCTCCAGCGGCTATATCGGCGCCAACGCCCAAACCGTCGAGTCCGCCGTCACCATCCCCCTCGAGCAAGCCATCAACGGCGTGCAGGGCATGAAGTACATCAGCTCCTCCAGCGGAAACGACGGCAGCAGCCAGGTCACCGTCACCTTTGATGTTTCCCGCGACATCGACCTCGCTTCCGTCGACGTGCAAAACCGTGTCAACCAGGCCCTCGGTCGTTTGCCCAACGAAGTAAAGAACACCGGCGTCATCATCACCAAGCAGCTCGGCGGTTTCGTTCTTGCCGCCGGGGTTTATGACGACACCGGCGCCTATGACAGTCTTTTTCTCAGCAACTACCTGGACATCTACGTTAAAGACGCCGTCAAGCGCGTCCCCGGCGTCGGCGACGTGGTGATTTTCGGCGAGCGCAAATACGCCATGCGTTTGTGGCTCGATCCCGGTCGCATGGCCCAGCGCGGATTGTCCGCTACTGATGTTCTCGCCGCTCTGCAGGAGCAAAACGTGCAAGTCGCCGCCGGCCAGGTCGGCGAACCGCCTTTGCCCTCGGGCCAGGCTTTTCAGATCAGCGTCCGCACCATCGGCCGCCTGACCGAACCATCGGAATTCGAAAATATCGTTCTAAAAACTGGCGCCAATGGCATTCTCGTCCGCCTAAAGGATGTGGGCCGCGCGGAACTCGGCGCTGAAAGCTACGGCTCCCTGCTCACCTTCGATAGCCATCAAGCCGTCGGCCTGGCCATCACCCAGTTGCCCGGCGCGAATGCGCTCGATGTCGACCGCCTCGTAAAAGAGGAACTGCTTCGCCTTTCAAAAACTTTTCCACCCGGCGTGAAGTATGCCGTCGCCTTTGACACCACCACGGTCATCGGCGAATCCATCCGCGATGTGCTGATTACCCTGCTCCAGGCCATCGTCCTGGTCGTCTTTGTAATCTACATATTTCTCCAGGACTGGCGCAGCACCCTCATCCCCGCCATCACCATTCCCGTTTCCCTGATCGGCACCTTCATCTTCGTGAAACTCCTGGGCTTTTCCATCAATACCCTGACCCTCTTTGGCATCACCTTAGCCACCGGCCTGGTCGTCGACGACGCCATCGTGGTCATCGAAAACGTCGAGCGCCACATCGCCGAAGGCATCACCGAGCCCCACAACGCCGCCTCCGTGGCCATGAAAGAAGTTGCCGGCGCGGTCATCGCCACTTCACTCGTCCTCGTCGCCGTCTTCGTACCCGTCGCCCTCTTTCCCGGCACCACCGGAATCCTTTTCCGCCAGTTCGCTCTCACCATCGCTTTTTCCGTCGCAATCTCTGCGTTCAATGCCTTGACGCTGACTCCCTCCATGTCCGCGATTTTGCTCGGCCACCATCGCGAACGCGCCCAAGGCCGCATCTTCAAGACTTTCAATCGCGTCTTCGACGCTGGAACTAATCTCTATACCCGCACTCTTCATCGCGTAGTTGGCTGGCGATATGCCGCCCTCATCGTTTTCCTCGCGCTCCTCGGCTTAACCTACTGGGTCTACCAGATCGTACCGCGCGGTTTCATTCCCGAAGACGACGAAGGCTACATCATTTTTATCGTGCAGGCTCCCCAAGGCGCATCCTTGGAGTACACCGGCAATGTTTGCAACCAGGTCGAAAAAGTCCTCGCCGGAGTTCCCGAGATCAAAGGCGTCTTTTCCGTTTCCGGTTTCAGCTTCTCCGGTGCCGCGCCCAATCGCGCCATGATCTTCGCCAATCTCGCTCCCTTCAACGAACGCAAAGGGCTGCAACACTCCTCCGAGCAGGTCATTACCCGCCTGCGCCCGCAGATGTTCGGTATTCCCGGCGCACTGGTCATCCCCTTCAATCCCCCGGCGGTTCAGGGACTCGGCCAGTTCGGAGGCTTTCAATTCGAACTCGAAGATCTCGGCCGCAATTCCCTTCAGTCCATCGCCGACACCGCCAATCAATTGGCTGCGAAAGGTAATGGCAGCAAGGAACTGACCGGACTGTTCACCAGTTTTACCGCCAATGATCCGCAATACCTGGTGCACATCGATCGCGAAAAAGCCAAGAGCCTTCAGGTGCCCCTAAGCCAGGTGACCAACGCTCTTCAGGTGTACATGGGCTCGGTGTACGTAAACGATTTCGATTTCAACAACCGCTCTTATCGCGTCTACATCCAGGCCGACGGCCGCTTCCGCGCCAACGCCAAATCGATCGATCAATATTACGTGCGCTCCAACACCGGCAAGATGATCCCGCTCGACGACTTGGTCACCGTGGAACAAACCGCCAATCCCCAGGTCATCAGTCACTACAATCTTTTCCGATCCGCGGAGATCAACGGTTCCGCGGCGCCCGGGCGCAGTTCCGGCGACGGCATCGCCGACATGGAAGCGTTGGCTAAAAAAACGCTGCCCAATGGCATGACCTTTGAATGGAGCGGTTTGTCACTCGAGGAACTGCAGTCCGGCGGTAAAGCGGCGATTCTTTTCGGCTTGGGCCTGCTGGTCGTTTACCTGACGCTCGCCGCGCAGTATGAAAGTTTTGTGCTTCCCTTCATCGTGCTGCTCGCCGTGCCAGTCGCCGTACTCGGAGCCGTCGGTTCTCAGGCCTTGCGCGGATTGCAAAACGACGTCTATTGCCAGATCGGCCTGGTCATGCTCATCGGCCTGGCCAGCAAAAACGCCATCTTGATCGTTGAATTTGCCGAGCAGCTTCGCGCTCAAGGCAGCTCCATCATCGATGCCGCGGTCGAAGCCTCGCGCATCCGCCTCCGCCCCATCCTCATGACCTCGTTCGCTTTTATTCTGGGAGTTCTTCCGCTGGTCCTGGCCCAAGGCGCGGGACGCGCCGGCCGTATCTCCGTCGGCACCACCGTTTTTGGCGGCATGCTCGCCGCCACCACTCTCAATCTCGTTTTTATTCCCGTGCTCTACGTAATTGTGAAAAGTATCGTCCCCGGCAAAATCAAAGACGAAGCTTCCGCAGTCCATTCCGAATAGACTGCGCCCAATTTGTTTGTGGATTGCGTGTGGACGTTGTGCACTTATCCCCTGCTTCGGGCCGCAAACGCCAAATGCTACTTGGTCGCCGGCACCGTCGCGAAGTACTGATCCAACCCCGCCTTCACTTCGCCCACTGCCCGCTGAACATTCTTGTCCAGCGC
>JBBRZT010000043.1:0-17325 GCA_038236395.1 Candidatus Acidiferrales bacterium | reverse complement strand
TTACCGATTGGGGCGCTCACCGTGATGTCGGGTTCGAATACAAAAAAGGTGAGACCTGGGACCGCCTCGTGCACCAAGGTATTCAATTGCTGGAGCGATTTGCGCAAGATGATCGCATTCGCATTCACGACCCGCAGAAGGGTTTGCAGATCAAGATCGTGCGCAATCTTCCTGAAGGAAACGAATTCCTGGGATATGTGGACGCTATAGGCGAGTTGGATGGCACACGTTGCATCATCGATTGGAAAACGACCGGTGCTCGCTATTCGGAAGCTCCGGAAGGCTTGCTGTCGCTCGACCCACAATTGATCTGTTATTCCTGGCTGAGAGGAATCTCAGAAGTTGCCTTTGTGGTCTTCGTTCGTAAGCACCATCCGGAAATCCAATACCTAAGGGCAACAATTACAGAAGAACAACGCAAAGAATTCGGTCGATTGGTTGAGACAACAGTGAACCAGATCGAAACCGCGCACTTTGACTCACACAGTGGCATTCGCTTCCCGCAAAACGGCTGTGTCAGTTGCTCTCATCTGGGCCTTTGTCTTGGGAACCAACAATTAATTGCGGCGAACCTCATCCGCAAAGCAGGAGCGAGCGACATTGATTGGCTTGACGAGCTTGTGGATTGACGGGCGAATGAGCGTGACGCCGGAAATCAACCCGCGCCGGGCACTCCTTATTCTCAGGAAGATTGACGAGATCTTGTCTTGGGAGAAAACCAAGGAGCGGGAGGGGGACGTGCGGTTCGTTGAGCTTGGGGAATATCTATGTGAGGTGAGAGCAAAACAGTATTGGAAACTGGAAAAGCTCAACTCCTTTGATCACTTCCTTGAAAAACGGTTTCCGGCCTCGCGACGTAAAGCGTACTACCTTATGGCCATTCACGAGAACTTAACACGTGTTCCCAAACTCCAGCTACGGGAGGTGGGATGGAGCAAGGCTACGGAATTGGTTAAGGTGGCGCGAAAAGACGGCGAGAGATTTGACTGCGCAACCTGGTTGCACAAAGCCAAAGAACTCTCGAAGGAGGGATTTAAAACGGAGGTGGAGCGTTACCTTACCGGCAAGGAGACGGAGCCTTGGGAGGTCATCTATTTCAAGCTCTATAAAAGCCAGCTGCCGGTGGTGGAGCAGGCGCTGGAAACCACCGCTCTGATGCTCGGATCGGACAAATCGCGAGGTTACTGCCTGGAAATGATCTGCGCCGATTTCCTGGCTGGATCCGGTACGGAACAGAATCAATCTGAAGTGCTGGTATTGTCCCTTGAACGACTTTATCGAATGCTATCCGACGAACGCCGTGCTCAACTATTGAAACGATTGGCGGAGGGACCATGGAAGGACTGCGCCAAAAGCGACCACGTCTTGTCTTGAACCATGAACACTATGAGGATCTCCGGAATCGAGTCTTAAATCGCGACAGGTGGAAGTGCCAGTGTTGCGGATCGCGCCAAGACTTGCATGTTCATCATCTCGTAAGCCGCAGCCAGTCAGGTCCAGACGCACCAGAAAATTTAATGACTTTATGTTCTAGCTGTCATCGGCGAGTACACGGTCGAACCTAAGGCCAGCCAGGACAAGAACGACGAGCCTGCAAGCAGCAACACGATATATCGCTACAACCGCATACGACAGAATCCCACGTTAAGCCGAAGGCTAGATGTCGAGTTGATTGTAAGAAAATAACTACAGCCCGTTCTGCCAAATCAGTTTACCGATTTACCCACATTTAGCCGCTATTCATCTTCCAGTTCGTTAAAAACAGACAAGGTTATAACGTCGGGGATCTTGCGGGCGGGGCGGCGTTCTGGAGTGGCATGCCGTAAAATGGGTAGCTGCTTGAAGTTGAGACGATCATGGCTTGTGTACTATATATATCCACTATCAATATATTTGAGATTGAAATCCAGATTCGAACGAGAAGTGGGCGGGGAGCGTGTTTGCATGGGTGGGATGGGGCGGGACATAATCAGCAAGGTTCAGGGCCGGCACAGTGATCCAGATCAGCAATACGGGAGTAACGAGCGATCGGGACGATATTGCGCGGCTGCGGGAAGAATTTCGCGCGGTGAACTGCGTGCACATTCCGCAATTGCTGCATCCTTCCCTTCTTGCTTTCCTGCAGCGTCGCCTGGAACAGTGCCAATGGGTGTCGATGAGCCATGGTGAGATCGGTGTCGACCACATGACTAAGGACCCTGCAGCGGTCCATCTCTGCCATTTCGCCGTAAATCTTCCCACGTTTCGGAGGCTCATGGAGGAGATCACCGGCTCCGGACCGTTCACGGAATTTCGCGGCCGACTGTATCGAATGGAGTCGAGCGATGGTCATTATGATGGTTGGCATGACGACGCTATGAGTAATCGCCTCGTGGGAATGAGCATCAATCTCAGCCCGCTCGGTTATAAGGGCGGCCTATTTCAGTTGCGTAAGAGCGGCGACAAAGAGATGCTGTTCCAAATCGCCAATACTGGATTTGGAGATGCTCTTGTCTTCAAAATTTCGCAGGAACTACAACATCGAGTATCAGACGTTGAGGGAGATAACCCGAAGACGGCCTTTGCGGGATGGTTTCGGCCCGATCTTCCGGGATACTTTGAGGAATTATTAAGGAATCCGCGGAGAGAAGCCTAGTCTATTTCTTAGATGGCCATGAAATTCTCTTTAACATGCCGCGTAAAAGGGCCACGTCCCAGTCTGTTTGTCTGCACGAAAACGCTGCAATCCGATACAATTAGAATGAGATAGCCAGCGGTCAAAGAGTGATAATGAGATGATTTCATTCACCGACAAAGTCGTGATACCGGCTCACGTCCTGGTGCGCTTGCTGGACAAGGAAACCGTTCTGCTGAATCTCGAGACGGAACGTTACTTTGGCCTGGACGAAACGGGAACCCGGATGTGGCAGTTGGCGACTGTCGCGCCTAATATAGCCGCCGCATATCAGCAGTTAGTGGACGAATACGAAGTGGAAGCCGAGACACTTCGCGAGAATCTCATCGAACTGCTCAACAAATTGGCAGACGACGGCCTGTTAACCGTGACGTCCTCCGAAGTGGCCGATGTGGGAACCGCTCCAGCGGTTTAATGCTTTAGAGCCTGGAGCGCGTGGACTCTTTCTACGGGCTGCCGGTCTCTTGCCATTGATTTCTCTCAGCCTGCGCCTTACTGGATTTCGCGCCACGCAGTCTCGTTTCCAAAAGCATATTTCGAATTCCAAGTCCGGACCTGAAATACTGGATGCAGACCGGGCGACGCGCGTGTCTTTGACAGCGCGAATGGTGAGGTCGGCCGCTTTTCGTGGACTTGGAAGAGCTACGTGCCTGGAGAAGTCGCTAGCACTATGGTGGCTGCTGGGGCGGCAAAGAATTGCATCGAGCGTGCGGATCGGAACACGCAAAGTTGACGACAAGTTTGAGGCTCATGCGTGGGTGGAATGCGATGGCATAGCACTCAACGAACCGGAAGGGTCGCACCGTCATTATGCAGCCTTTGACGAAACATTCCCCATCCATGAGGTGGCAAAAAAATAGCGGCAAGAAACCTTGCCGCTATCCGCTTAAATATAGCTTTAGGGCGCTGTTAACTGGTTGCTATCGGAGCTACGCGCCCGAATCGACTCAACATAGAGCCAGTTAACAACATTGCCGACAAGCCGGCCGCAAGAAGCAACAATCCGGAAGGTTCAGGAGTCGGTGAAACCGTAGTGATCGTGAGGGTATAGTTTCCTCCGTCTACACCGGCCAGTGAAAAGGTTCCAGGGGAGAATGTGGGCGTGTTCTCCGGGCCAGCATAGAGTTGGGCACCGCTCAGCGCCACGTCCGCGCTAGAGCCTGAAGAGAATGCCCAGAAAGCCCCGTCAAATGCTCCGTTGTAAAACGCCAGAAAGTCAGACGAAGGGGCACCATTGATCGTCAAATTCCACGGAATTATGACGAAGCCGAATCCGAGATTTACTTGAGATGGGGGGATGCTTAGTTGGCCGGCGGGCAATTCAAACGTGGCAGTCACCGGACCGGTCAGATCGAATAAGAGAGGCGTGGGTAGGGTGTCGGCGGATGCGGCACCCGCGCCTAAAAATACCAAGCCGAACACAAGAAGAAGGCCCCGAGTTATATAGTTCATGGTTTTTGCACCCCATAGAACCTGAGCAATTAGGCGGCCGAATTCGCCAATTAAAGGCTGTGTACTACATTGATAAAAAACCGTTTATGGACAGGAAAGTATGCTATTCCGAGCTAGCTATGACAAAATGGAAGACTGCTTCTCTAATGTGCCAACAAACCTCCCGCAGTATGCCAATTCTGGAATATAGCCAACCGATACGTCATCCGACCGTATTTAGTCCGCTCCCACCAATTGGCGAAGGGGGGTTACTCCCTTGAGCGGTATTGTGGGCTTGTTCCGCCGAGACGGAGGGCCAATCGATGCGGAGCAACTGCTGGCCATGACCGCCTTCCTCGCCTATCGAGGCCCCGATGCCAAGGACACGCTTACGGGATATTGCGTTGGGTTTGGCCACACCCTGCTGCTGACGACCGAAATAAGCTCTACTGGGGGCCAGCCTGCGCGCCTGGATCAGTTCTGGATCACGGCTGACGCGCGCTTGGACTCCCGGGAAGAGCTCATCCGGAAACTTGAAGCAGCTGGCAGGCGCGTCGAGCTGCACACCGCTGATGCAATGTTGATTTTGCACGGCTACGCGGCGTGGGGGCCGTCTTGCGTGGAACGCCTGAGGGGCGACTTTTCATTTGCGATCTGGGACACGCAATCGAAAACCCTGTTTTGTGCACGCGACCATTTCGGAATCAAACCCTTTTACTATGCCGACCTCGGCGATCTGTTCCTTTTCTCCAATACTCTGAATTGCTTGAGAACGCACCCAAAAGTAACGGCCACGCTGAACGAGCTGGCGATTGGCGATTTTCTGCTGTTTGGACTGAACTACGACAAGTCCACCACCACCTTTCGCGACATTCAGCGTTTGGCGCCCGCACACTCGTTGGAAGTTGCTGAAGCGGGCTTGCGAGCACGATGTTATTGGCGACCACCGACGGAAGGGCGCATCCGCTATACCCACGAGAACGACTATATCGACCACTTCAATGAGTTATTGAAGCAAGCAGTGGACGATCGGCTGCGCTCTGAGAACGTCGGGATTTTTTTGAGTGGCGGCCTGGATTCCGGCACGGTCGCTGTCTCGGCAAAGGAAATCGCGCAGAGTCGCGGCGGGATTCCAAATCTTCGCAGCTACACGGTGGGCTACGATTTTCTGATTCCAGACGACGAGATATTGTATGCACGCAAGGTGGCCGATTATCTCGGCATCCCCAACCAATACCTGGCACTGGATTATGTCCAGTTGTTCGAGAAATGGGGCGACGGCAAGTATCGCTTTCCAGAGCCTATAGACGATCCACTTGCGGCGGGCGAATTCGAGCAGTTTGAAATGGTTGCGCCGGACTGCCGCGTGATGCTGTCGGGTGAGGGCGCCGACAACCTGATGTACTTTCAGATGTGGCCATATGCGAAGGATTTGCAGCGCGCCGGAGAGTGGGGCCGTCTACTCAAGGAAACTGCCTGGTTTCTTTCCGTGAGGCCATTTCCCTGGCGCGGCGCCACCCAGCGGCTTCAATCACTTTTCACCAGGGCGACAGGAGGGGCGGGGATACCCGTCTGGATTGCCCCGGCCTTTGCAAAGCGCGCCGGCCTTGAAGAGCGATGGAAAGAGTGCAGTAGTGCGTTTTTTCCAGAGAAACGACATCCGTCGCGACCCAAAGGACATGCTTCAATGCTGCTACCGCAATGGACCAGCATATTTGAATGGGCCGATCCAGGAGTAACCCACTCCCTGTCGGAGATTCGATATCCTTTTCTCGATCTGAGACTGGTTGACTATCTTCTCGGCGTTCCCGCTTTTCCATGGGTCTACAAAAAAGGCCTGCTCAGGAAAGCGCTAATAGGACGAATCCCTGAATCGATACTCCGTCGACCGAAAAAGCCTTTGTCGGGATACCCGGTAGTCGATAAGTTCCGGAGCGGCAAGCCTCAAGCGATGAAACCAGAGCGACTGGACGGCAAGATCCTGGATTATGTCGCTCCATCGGGTTTGACTCTTTTCTATGGTAGGATTGAATTCGAGCAATTTCGACCTTATTGCCTCGACTTGTGGCTGCGGTATGGTGGCGATTCCGTTCTATCCGGAGATGTTAATGTCTAAACTAGATGGCAATAAGCCAGAAAAACAGTATTCAAAGCCGACGTTGACCGTCTATGGGAAAATAAGTGAGCTGACAACTTCGGTGGGGAAGAATAACGCGAGCGACGCCGGCAAAAGTTCCAGCATGGTCAAGACTGCCATTTAGAGCGATCACATCCTAGTAAGAAATGGGAACACGTCCGAGCGGTCTTATCCCCCAAGTGAGATTTTGTGATGCAGCTCCGCAATACAATTACACTGCCTACGGATTGAATTTTATTTCCGACTACCCCATCCCCAGCCTGCTGCCAGCACCTGCCTCTAATTCTTCGGTAAGAATAAAATGTGGCTCTTCCCCCGCCCTGGATTCCTCGGCTCAAAATCGTAAGCTCAGGTATGCGACGTCTTACCTTACGGACACCGGCGAGCCTAGTCTTCGGATCTGGGACGTCAACGATGGGGAATTTCTGTGCCTCCTGTACAGCGACGACACCGAGTTCTGGCTGGATCGTGCCTTGAAAACGCTGTGGGTGCGGTGGCCTCCAACGTCAAATCTGGATGCCGCACTCAGCTACCTGGTAGGTCCGGTGCTGGGTCTACTGCTGCGACTCCGAGGAACAGTGTGCCTGCATGCGAGTGCTGTAGCCGTAAACGACCGCATTGTTGTTTTTGTGGGCCCGGAAGGAGCCGGCAAATCCACAACAGCTGCGGGCTTCGCCCAATTAGGGCACGCGGTTTCGTCTGACGATATCGTTGCGCTGGTCGAACATGAACAACAATTCCAGGTACTTCCGGCTTATCCCAGCGTGAACCTATGGCCGGATTCAGTCGAAAAGCTTTACGGATCGCCCGACGCGCTTCCCCCAATTACGGCGGACTGGGACAAGCGATTTCTGGCCCTTAACCAGGGAGGAATACCCCAGTTTGAACCTCGCCAACTGCCGATTGGAGCGATATATTTTTTCGATGATCCGGCAGATGCGGCGGAACAGTGTGTTGAACCACTCTCCAAGAAAGAAGCTCTGCTGACACTGGTAGCCAACACCTATGCAACCAATTTTCTCGACGCGCAACAGCGTGCAGAGGAATTTGCAGTGCTGAGTCGCTTGGTTGCCAGGGTGCCCGTTCGGAAAGTGAATCCCAAGCGCGACCTCGTAAGCATCTATGCGTTGTGCAAACTAATTCATCGAGATTTCACCGGCATAGATTCGCCGGCCTCGCAAAACCCCGGCTGATATGTACTCACTTAAGAGTTTTGGAGACATGATCGCCGATTCCGCGAGATTCAACGCGTACGCGGACGCGATCTCGCGGTGCGTGCGGCCGGGTGACGTCGTGGTTGAAATCGGATGTGGTCCGGCCGTATTTGCGCTGCTCGCCTGCCGTGCCGGGGCTCGCCAGGTCTACGCGATCGACAGCGAGGATGTTGTCGCCACCGCGCGCCAGATCGCCGCTGCGAACGGCTACGCGGATCATATCGAGTTTTTTCAAAGCGATTCACGCAAGACCGAGTTGCCGGAGCGCGCCAATGTAATCGTTTCCGATATTCGCGGAGTACTACCTTTGTTTAATGGCGCCGTGACATCGATAAAGGATGCGAGGCAACGACTACTCGCGCCAGGAGGCGTAATGATTCCGCGGCGCGACGTATTGAAAGCGGCGGTTGTGGAAGCGAACCACTTTTATTCAGAATTGACCACTCCCTGGCGTGGTTCCGTCAAGGAGACTGAATTTTCCACGCCACTTAAGATGATTCTTAACACTCCTCATGGCTCGCGCGTCAAGCCTGAACAGTTGATGAGCCAGACGAAAGATTTTTGCTCGCTCGACTACTTTGACGACCCAACCATCAACGCGGCTGCAAGATTTGTTTTTTCCGCGAGTCGAAGCGGAACCAGCCACGGAATCGCTTTGTGGTTTGAAACTGACCTTTGTGATGGGATCGGGTTTTCATCCGGGCCGGAATCAGCGGTGACGATTTACGGTCAACTGTTCTTGCCGTGGCTGGAGCCGGTTTCCTTGTGCGAAGGCCAGGAAGTTTCGGTGGAGTTGCACGCTGACCTTGTTGGCAAAGACTACCTCTGGCGCTGGGAAACGGAAATTTCGACAATGGATGATGGCCGCAAAATTCATTTCCAGCAAAGCTCATTTGAAGGCGCAGATGTGTCCGCTCAGACGTTGCGCCGACACGCGACCAGTCACGTTCCGATACTGACCGAGGAAGGCCAAGCAGAGCTGTTCATATTGGAAGAGATGAGCGGAAGCGCGACCTTGGAAGAAATAGCGCGAAAAGCGACAGCACGATTCCCTAGGCTTTATCCACTCTGCGATGATGCATTCGAGCACGCGGCAGGCTTAGCGCGAAAATTTTCCCGATAGCACACTCCACAGTGGGTCACGCGAGACAGGAAACGCGGAGCGGCGAGCGTGGGCGGCGCGGTGTATGCGGGGCAAGCGGCTGCGGTGTAGTGGTTTGTTTTCTGCTAGCGAGTCAGCGGTAAATTCCTAAGATAATTTGAAGAAAATGGAGCCGAGGGCGAGAGTTGAACTCGCGACCTGCCGATTACGAATCGGCTGCTCTACCACTGAGCTACCTCGGCGCGTGTAACGACAATAACATCCGGTGAAAAAAGGTGTCAATTTGGGGGTGAAGCGCTGTTGCGGCGTGGTGTGTGCGGGGACGGGAGGTGCGCCGACTCTCGGGAGGAATGGTGCACGGCTCGCGAAGTGATAGTCGGCCTCGGAACATATTTATGGGAAAGAAGATGGCGCTGCGCGAGTGTTTGCTCCGATTTAGGGCGAGACGTATAATTTTATGTTTAGGCAGTGCGCGACGGACGCGCTGTATGTGGCGCGGGATCGACGACGCGCCGCATGGGCTCCCTCTTGGCTAAAAGCGATCACAACTTGAAGGCTGGCGATTTGGGCGTGGCCGCCACTGGTAGCTCGACCGCGGCTGCTGCTTCGGCGGTTGCGGGTGGTGCGGGCGCTACTTCGGTGGCTGGCGGCGCTACGGCGGGTGGTGCTGCGCAGGAAGTGATTTTGGTGCGCGGGGCCCGGGTTCACAACCTGAAGAACATTACCGTGGAGATTCCGCACAACGCGATTACCGTGGTGACGGGAGTGAGCGGGTCGGGTAAGTCTTCGCTGGCATTTGACACCGTGTATGCGGAGGGGCAGCGGCGATATGTGGAGTCGCTGTCGGCTTATGCGCGGCAATTTCTGGAGCGCATGGAAAAGCCGGACGTGGATGAGATATCGGGGATTGCGCCGGCGGTGGCGATCCGGCAGAAAAATTCGACGCGGAATCCGCGGTCGACGGTGGCTACCGCTACCGAGATTTACGACTATCTGCGGCTTTTGTTTGCGCGGTGCGGGCAGACTTTTTGCATCAAGTGCGGCACGGAAGTGAAGCGGGATAACCCGGACGAAATTGCGACGCGGGTTTTGATGCTGGCGCCGGGGCGGCGTTTTTATGTGCTGTATGAGTTTCGGCCGGGTGGGGCGCCTGTTACGCCAGCGGTGACGGGGGATGGGCCGGGGCGGCGGGTGGTGAAAAGGAAAATTGCGGCGCCTTCGGCGGAATTGCTGCGGCAATCGCTGATCGATTTGCAGAAACGCGGATTCAACCGCTTGTATCAGGGCGGGCAGTTGCATGAATTTTCCACTCCCGAAACGCTGCTGGATATTAATTTTGCGAAGCCGGTGTACGTGGTGGTGGACCGTCTAGCGATTAATCCGGAATCGCGTTCGCGGCTGGTGGATTCGATTGAGATTTGCTATCGCGAGGGGCATGGCGAAGCGATTCTGGAATTTGTGGCGGATGCGGCGGGACCGGCGGAGCGGCTGCGATTTAACGAGCGGTTCGAGTGCAAGAACGATGGGACGCTTTACCAGGAGCCGGAGCCGCGGCTTTTTTCGTTCAACAATCCTTATGGGGCGTGCCCGCGATGCCAGGGATTTGGGAACACGATTGATTTTGATTTGAATCTGGTGGTGCCGGATTCGAGCAAGTCACTGGATGACGGCGCGATTGTGCCGTGGACCAAGCCGCGTTACCGCACGCTGTTGCAGGACTCGAAGAAATGGGCGCGCGGGCGGGGCATCCCGACGAACGTGGCGTGGCGGCACCTGACGGAAGAGCAGCGGAAGCTGATTCTGGAAGGGGATCCGGGGAGCGGATACGAAGGCATCGTGGGATTTTTCAAATACCTGGAGCGCAAGAAATATAAATTGCACGTGCGGGTTTTTCTGAGCCGCTTTCGCGGGTATGCGACTTGTTCGGAGTGCGGAGGGACGCGGCTGCGGCCGGAAGCGCGGGCGGTGCGGGTGGCGGGCAGGTCGATCACCGAAGTTTGCAAGCTGACGGTGAAAGAGGCGCGGCTGTTTTTCTCGAACATACCGTTGACGCAGGTGCAAAACACGGTGGCGGATAAAATTCTGCATGAAGTGCGATCGCGATTGCAGTTTCTGGATGAGGTGGGGCTGGATTACCTGACGCTGGACCGGCTGACGTCGACTTTGTCGGGTGGGGAGTCGCAGAGAATTCAGCTGGCGACTTCGTTGGGTTCGCATCTGGTGGGGGCGTTGTATGTGCTGGATGAGCCGTCGATCGGTCTACATCCGCGCGATACGCAGAGGTTGATTGATATTTTGAAATCGTTGCGGGACCTGGGGAATACCGTACTGGTGGTGGAGCACGATCCGGATACGATTCGCGCCGCGGATTATGTGATCGATCTGGGGCCGGGCGCGGGAGAGCTGGGCGGGAAGCTACTTTTCGCCGGAACTTACGCGGCGATGCTGGAAGAGCCGAAGTCGATTACCGGGCGGTATTTGACGGGGGATTTGCGGATCGCGGTGCCGAACAACCGGCACAAATTAAATGGGAAATTTTTGAAAGTGTTTGGGGCCCACCTGCACAATCTGCGGGATGTGGATTTGATGCTGCCGCTGGGGACACTGACGGTAGTGACGGGCGTGAGCGGCTCGGGAAAATCGACGCTGGTACACGACGTTTTGTACCAGGCGCTGGCGGCGAAACGCAACGGATTGGGCATCAAGGAATTTTGCGCGCGGATCGACGGGGATGCGCAGATCCGCGAAGTGGTGATTGTGGACCAGTCGCCGATCGGGAGGACGCCGCGGTCGAATCCGGCGACGTATCTGAAAGCGTTCGATGCAATACGGGAGGTTTTTGCGGACACGCCGGATGCCAAGAGGCGCGGGTACAGCGCGGGGCATTTTTCGTTTAACGTGCCGGGCGGACGATGCGAGACGTGCCAGGGCGATGGAACGGTGACGGTGGAGATGCAGTTTCTGGCGGATGTGGAACTGGTTTGCGAGGAGTGCCGCGGGACGCGATTCAAGAGCGGCGTGCTGGAGGTGCTGTATCACGGGAAGAGTATTCACGATGTGCTGCAACTGACGGTGCGTGAGGCGCTGGTATTTTTTATGAATGTGCCCAAGATCGTTTCGAAATTGCGGGTGCTGAACGAAATCGGGTTGGGGTATTTGCGGCTGGGGCAGTCGGCGACGACGCTTTCTGGCGGGGAAGCGCAGCGATTGAAGCTGGCGGCGCATCTTTCGCGGACGGAAAATCAGGGCATCCTTTATATTCTGGATGAGCCGACGACTGGTTTACATTTTGACGATATCGCCAAGTTGCTGGCGGCTTTTCGCAAGCTGATCGAGTCTGGAGCGTCTTTGCTGGTGATCGAGCACAACCTGGATGTGATCAAGTCGGCGGACTGGCTGATCGATATGGGGCCCGAGGGTGGCGACCAGGGCGGAAAAATTATCGCCACCGGGACGCCGGAGCAGGTGGCGCGAAATGCGCAGTCGCATACGGGGAGATATCTGGCGCGGGTGCTGAACGGAAAAGGGCAGGCAAAACGCGCGCAGAATGGGGCATCCAAATTGGCGGGTGCGGTGGTGAACGGGGCCAAGTCGCCGGCGGTTGAGCCATGAAGAGAGTTTGCGAGATTTTGATGGTTGCGTTGCTGCTGGTTGCGCCCGCGTTTGGGCAAAGTGGCCAGAGTGGGAATTCCACGCCAAAATCGCAGAGTGCGCCGGCGGGGGCGCGAAGGCAGAAGGTGGCCAATCCGCTGAACGAGCTGCTGGACGAAGCGCAGCGGGATATGGACAAGAAGGATTTTGCGGCGGCCGTCGATCCGTTGCAGAAATTTATTGCCGAGCAGCCGGATGTGGCTTACGGACATTTTCAGCTGGCGTATGCGTTTACCGCGCTGCATAAAGCTGCCGAAGCGCGCGCGGAATACGAGCGGGCGCTGGCCATCGATCCGAAAATGGCGGAGGCGTATTTGAATCTGGGAGTGCTGTTGATCGACAGCGAACCGGCGGCTTCGGTGACGAATTTGCGGAAAGGTGTGGATTTGCTTCCGGCGCAGAGCCATCCGCGATATTTGCTGGGCGTGGCGCAGGAACGGGCGGGTGATTTTGCCGGCGCGGCGGAATCTTTTGAAGGGGCTTACCGGCTGGATCCGAAAAATCCGGAGCCGATTGTTTATCTGGCGAATTTATATTTGCGGCTGAAACGATTTCCTGAGGCGGAGGCGAAACTCCGCAGCGTGCTGGAAGCGCAGCCGAAGGACGGGCCAGCGCTGCTGGGGCTGGCGGAATGCCTGGACGCGGAGAAGAAAGCGGAAGCCGCGGATGCTTATCGCGCGTACCTGGCGGTGCAGCCGGGGGATTCGGGGGCGCGGGCGCGGCTGGTGCGCCTGCTGGTGGAGCAGAAACAATACGATGTGGCGCAGGCGGAGATGGATCGCGGGGAGGCGGGCGGCCCAACGCCCGAAGGGCCGAATCTTGATTCGCTGCGATTGCGCGCGGAGATTCAGGTGGCGCAAAAAAAATGGGACGATGCCATCGTGACGCTGAACAAGGCGATTGCGCTGGCTGCGAACGATGGCGGATTGCATGGAGAGTTGGGGCGGATTTATCTGCACAAAAGGGATTTCGCGGGAGCGCAGAAAGAGCTGAAGATCGCGTTGCACACCGACCGGAAAAATCTGGATTACTGGAAGGATTTGAGCAGTTCGTATTACCTGGCGGGAGATTGCGCGTCGACGCTGGGGGTGCTGGATGAAATCGCCAAGATGGAAACGCCGGGTGCGGGGCCGTGGTTCATTCGCGCGCTCTGCTACGATAAGCTGAATCAGCCAAAGCCCGCGCTGGAGGCGTATCAGAAATTTTTGAACCTGGACCAGGGTCAAAACGCGGACCAGGTGTGGCAGGCGCAGGAGCGCAGCAAGGTGTTGCGCAAGGTGCTGGAGCATAAAAGGTAGCGATGATAGGCCGGCGCGCGAGTGTGGGAATGTGGCTGGCCGCGAGCGCGATTTTTTGCGTGATGTGCAGCGGTGCGGAGGACAAGGTCGCGGAGCTACAACGGCGCTTCGATCACGAAACAAACCCGGTGCACCGCGCGAAATTGCTGGAAAAACTGGGCGACGCGCAATTCGCGGAAACGCGGCGGGCTTTCAAAGCGAACGACCTGGTTACCGTGGGAATCGTGCTGGAGAAATATCGCGACGACGCGCGTGAGGCGCTGGAAGGTTTGAAGAAGAAACATCCAGACGCGGAGAAGCAGCCCGGCGGATACCGGCAGCTCGAGATTCACGTGAGAAGGGGCATTCGTGAAGTGGACGAAATACTGTTGCGGGTGCCGGAGCAGTATCAGCCGCCACTGGAATTGGTTCGCGGGGATCTGGACAGGATGGATCGGGAGATGATCGGGATGCTTTTCCGGCATCCCGGGGATCAGCCGCCGCCGGAGGGACCGGGATCAACTCCCACTCCCGCGCCGATAGCGGGGGAAAAGCCATGAAACGCCGCGCGAGAATTGTCTTTGGAAGTTGGGCGCTGCTGATGGCTACGGTGGCATGCCTGACGCTGCCCGAGGCGGCGCGAGCGCAGCAGGAGAAGGACTATTTGTCGGCGTTGGAGGCAGACAAGATCCGGGATGCGGAAACGACGAATGAACGGGTGAAACTGTTTCTGACGTTCGCGGACGACCGCCTGAAGAAATTTCAATTTGAGCTGGAACACCCCTCGGGGAACCGGCACGTGGACATGCTGAATTCACTATTGAATGGATACGCGGGATGCGTAGACGACGCAGCGGACCTGATTCAACTGGGCATCGAGAGGCAGGAGAGCGTCCGGCAGGGGATTGAGCTGATGGCGTCGCAATCGAAGGGATTTTTGACGGTGCTGGAAAAATTGGCGGCGGCGGGCGGGCCGGACCTGGACAGTTATAAGGATAATCTGAACGACGCCATCGAAGGGACGCGCGACGCGATGAATGAGTCGCAAAAAGCGACCAAGAAAGTGGCTCCGCCGCCGGTGCGGCGGAAGAATTAGTTTTGCGGCGAGATTGTGGCGGCAGCGACACAATCACTTTTCATTATGAAAAAACGTGAAGCAGCGCCTATTCCTGGAGGCAGCGCTTTGTTTCAGCGGATGTTCACGCGGCTGGGCTGCAACGGGCGGCCGCCGCGTTTTCGGGTGGAGTTTTATCCGTACGCGAGCCTGGTGCTGACGATCCGGCGGCGGGAAGAGACGATGTACGTGCGGTTTTCGGATTTGCTGCATCGCGCGCCGCTGGCAGTGCTAGAGGGTGCGGCGGCTTTGCTGTTATCGCGGGTTTACCGGCGTAAGGAACCGAAAGCTGTGGTTGAGCCGTACCTGGAATATGCGCGTTCGCACCAGACGCGGGCGCGCATCACCAGAATGCGAAGGGGACGCGTGCGCGTGGCGCAGGGAGATGCGCACGGGCGGCACTTTGATCTGTCGAGTTTGTTTGAGGAGCTGAATGAAAAATATTTTAACGGCGCATTGCAGCGGCCGCACATTGGATGGAGCGCGCGAAGCTGGCGGCGGCAATTCGGGTGCTACGATCCGGGGCCGAACCAGATCCTGCTGAACCGGCGCATGGACCGACCGGGCGTGCCGGCCTGTGCAGTAGAATACGTGCTGTTTCACGAAATGCTGCACGTGAAGCATCCGACGCGGAGATCGGGTTGCAGCCTGGTGTCGCATTCGCGGGAGTTTCGCGAAGAAGAAAAACGTTTCGTGGGATTCGAACGCGCACGGCGTGTGCTGGACCGACTAGCTCGCTGATTTGTCTTTTTTTCCTACTTCAGACCACAACTTGTCAATTTTTTTGCGGACCTTGTCTTTGTCTTCCGCGTGTGGATAGAGGTCCAGGTAGCGTGTGTAGGCTTTTATGGCTTCGCGCTTCTGGCCCTTTTTTTCATGGGCTTCGGCGAGATAGCGGTAGGGAATCGCGAAACCCGGTTTGGCGGCGGCCGCGTCCTCGAAGCGGTCGATGGCGGCGTCGAGATCGCCTTTTTTCATGTAGAACTGGCCGACTTCGAGGTCTTTTTCGGCGCGGAGCGGGTCCCAGGTGGGCTGATCGGGCGCGGATTTGATGGGGGCGTCTTTATTTTTATTTTTGGCGGGCTTGGAGTGCGGGGCTTCGGGCGCCGCTGGCGGTGGCGGTTGCGGCGCGGTGGATGAGGATTCACCTTGGGGGTCTTGGGCGCGTACGGTTGGCGCGGTCACGGACACGCAGGCGAGCGTCGTCACCAGCAGAAAGCGGATGAGGCGCCGCGCTGTGGCTGTTTGCATCGCGGTGTAATTCAGGGGCATCTAATTAGTTTTAGTTTCCTTTCGCGCTCTTCCAGTGTGTCGGATTCACTTTAGTATCATAGTAGTTGTATGGGTTGATTTGCGCGGGATTTCGTGTTCGGTTGAAAGCTTCAGGGGCTGAAGCCCCGCTAATTGGTTCGCCAATATCGCGCCTAAAGGCGCGACCCACAAGTCCTGCGTCGGCTCGACGCGCAAGGCTTGTTGGCTGCGGAACGCCAGCGAACGAATCGCGTCTTGAGGAACGAATAGAAACTTTATGGAGCCACGAGAAAAAGCGGCGTTGTTGCCTGATGCGCCGGGCGTGTATCTGTTCAAGGATGCCGGCGGGAAGGTGTTGTATGTGGGCAAGGCGATTGCGTTGCGGAGCCGGGTTCGATCTTATTTTTTGGAATCGAGCTGGGTGAATGCCAAGACCGGGTCGCTGGCGCGGGAGATCGCGGACCTGGAAACGATTCTGGTGGCCAACGCGCGGGAAGCTCTGGCGCTGGAACACAACCTCATCAAGCAATACCGGCCGAAGTTCAATGTGCTGCTGCGGGACGACAAAACTTATCCGTACATAAAATTTACGGCGTCGGAAAAATATCCGCGAGTTTATTTCACGCGGAAGGTGAAGAAGGATGGGTCGCTTTATTTTGGACCGTACTTTCCGGCGAGCCTGGCGCGTCGCATTCTACATTTTGTGCACAAGCGGTTTCTGGTGCCGTCGTGCTCTGTGGATTTGACGCGGAATCATGCGCGGCCATGTTTGCAGTATTACATCAAGCGTTGCCAGGGGCCGTGCGTTGAGGGATTGACGACTGAAGAAAAATATGCGGAAGCGGCGCGCGATGTGCGGCTGTTTCTGGAGGGGCGTCGCCACGACCTGGTGAAGAGCCTGGAGCAGCGGATGGAGGTCGCTGCGGAGCAGGAATTATTCGAACAGGCCGGAGCTTATCGCGATTTGCTGCGGACGCTGGAGGACATTGAGGAGCGGCAGCGGATTGCGTCTTCGCAGGGCGACGATACGGACGTGCTGGCGTATCACGCGGAAGCTCCGCTGGTGGCGGCGAATCTTTTCCATTTGCGCGGCGGGCGGGCGGTGGATCGGCGGGAATATTACTGGGAAGACCTGGAGGAATTTGATGCGAAGGAATTTGTGCCCTCGTTGCTGAAGCAGATTTATCTGGAGGCCGCGTATCTGCCGAAGGCGATTCATGTGCCGGTGGATTTTGAGGATCGTGCGGTGCTGGAAGAGGCGTTGACGGAGCGGGCCGGGCACAAGGTGGAGATTTTTACGCCGCTGCGGGGATCGAAGCGGGCGTTTCTGGACCTGGTGGCGAGTAACGCGGCCCACTCGTTTGAGCAGCGGTTTCGGGTTTTGAAGCCGACGTCGAAAGCGATCACCGAGGCGGTGCAGGCGGCTTTGAATTTGCCGGAGGAGCCGCAGCGGATTGAGAGCTTTGATATTTCT
>JBBRZT010000042.1:0-17493 GCA_038236395.1 Candidatus Acidiferrales bacterium | reverse complement strand
TTCGATGGGCAGAATGGTCGCCGGGGTGCCGAACACGCCGGCCTCATTGATGGCCGGGTCGTTGCGATAGCCGTCGTTCATGTCCGTGCCATCCAGCAGGAAATTGTTAGAGCGGCCGCGCGCGCCATTCACGGAAAATACGCCATAAGACCCGGGCGAGTCGGTGATCTGGTCAGGGGAGCCGGTAACGCCGGGGACAAGAAAAACCAGCTTCTGGTAGTCGCGGCCGTTCACCGGAAGATTGGTGACTACCGTGGATTCAATGATGCCGCCGAGTGTGTTGGAAGTGGATTCGACCTGGGGAAGCGTGTCGCCGGAAACTTCTACGGTCTGCGAAACGTCGCCAGGTTGCAGAATTACATCCGCGCGACGCTCGATAGAGACCTCGACGCTGATGCCGCTGACCACCCCAAGTTTGAAGCCGGATCTTTCCACGGTGACGCTGTACGTGCCGATGGGCAGCTCGGGAACGGAATAGCTGCCGTCGTCTCCGGTCGTCACGGTGCGTAGCAATCCGGTGTCGGTGTTCTTTACGGTGACCGTGGCGCCGGATACCGCGAGGCCGGACGAATCGGTCACGGTGCCAAGTACCGTTCCGCGAAACGTCTGGCCATAGGCGGACGAGCCCATAGCGGTGAGGATAAAGAGCGTGGCCACAGCGACAAAACTAGCTACGGCGGGGCGCACTACGGCGAGGCTGCGGAAAAATCCATTCATCAAAGTCTCCTCAGTTTTGCGGTTCACGAGCACGCACTCCATAAAAAAGTTGCGGGCTTCCCTCGAAGAAGGTCCGTCGTGAGCGTTATAAGTACAAATACAGTAACCGCGCCTGCGCGGAGGCGTCAAGCGGGCAGAAAGAAGGCGATTACCGGTAGTAACAGCCAATAAAGAAGACCCATCCTGCGTAGGCCTCCAATTCAACCCGTCCCTGCCCAGATGGCGTAAATCGGGCTTTTACAACTTTTTACAATAGTTTGCGAAGCCTTGACACACTCGCTCGGAGAGTTCTTTATAGTCCTGTTCGGCCATGGGAGTCACGGAACTGGCGAGGCTTGCAAATGTCTAAGAAGTGGAGATTGACGGAGCGCACCCGAACGCTGCTGACGCTGGAGTTGGCTATCGTGCTGCCCGCGGCGGCGCTACTCGGCTTCAGTATCTGGAACCTGAAGCATATCCAGCGCTCGGAGGCTATTGAGGCGGCCATCCAGCGAGACTTTTCGCATGTGCTGAAAATCGCAGAAAAGAAAACCTGGCATAAGGCCAGCGAGCTGGTCGCGCCAATCCGTAAAGACTTCCCTAGCTCGAACGAGGATCGCGCAACCGTCAACGCCAAACTCGAGCACCTCCTGGCGGAACATCCCGAATATGCGTATGCCTTCGTTTACGACAAGGAGAAAAATTTGTTGGTGAGCCGCCTGCAGCCGGCCCGAGGCAACGATCCGGGGTTCTGCGCAAGCGCGCAGGAAGCCATCAACATGACATTTACGTGGCTGCCTCTGGAAGCACCCATGATGGCAGAGCGTGTTCGAAAGATGGCCACGAAGGACGAAGAGCCGGTAGGGTTTTATGGCTGGTGGACGCACAAGGAAAATCAGCCCGCTTACTGGAGCATTTCTTATTTTATTCCTGGTGGTATTTCCAAGGACCGAACGGTGCTGGGAGTCGTGGGTTTTGACGCTGAGTATCTGCGGAAAACATTTTTTCCCGCAGTAATGAAAGATGTTTTGACCAGTAAGAGCGAGTTGATGCTGACGGAATCGAATCCGCCGGTGATGATGATTCATCCGTCGAAAGATTCCACGCCGTGGATCAGCTCGGCAAACTGGGATAAGGCCAAACCGGAGGCGGAGCGTCCTTTCGAGTATGTTTTCCCGGATTTGACGATGGCCATCAAGTATCAGGGCACGACGGTGGCGGACATCGGGGCGCGGTTCCGCAAATATAACTACATCGTGCTGAGCGCGCTGGCTCTGTTGATGGCCGGGGGAGTGCTGCTGACGTATCGCAACGTGTCGCGGGAGATGACGCTGGCGCGGCTGAAATCCGATTTTGTGGCCAACGTTTCGCACGAATTACGCACGCCGCTGGCGCTGATCCGGCTATATGCCGAGACGCTGGAGCTGGGGCGGCTGACTGCCAAAGAGAAATACCAGGAGTATTTCCGCATCATCCGGGAAGAGAGCGAACGGCTGACCGCGCTGATCAACAACATTCTGGATTTTTCCAGAATCGACGCGGGACGCAAGGAATACGAATTCCAGGAGACCAACCTGGCCGAGCTGGTGCATTCAACGCTGGAATCCTATCGCTTCCAGATTCAGCAAAACGGTTTTGGGTTTGAGGAGCAAATTTCGCCTGACATCCCACCGGTGAATGTGGATCGCGAGGCCATCGCGCGGTCGCTGCTGAATCTGGTAAACAACGCGCTGAAGTATTCGAAGGATCAAAAATACATCGGCGTCAGGCTGTACCGCTCGAACGGCTCGGTGAATCTGGAAGTGCGGGACTGCGGCATCGGTATTCCCGCCAACGAGCAGGAGAAAATTTTCGAAAAGTTTTACCGTTGCGGCGATCCGCTGGTGCACAACGTCAAAGGCTCTGGGCTGGGCCTCTCGCTGGTGCGGCATATCGTGCGGGCACATGGCGGCGATGTGCTGGTGGAAAGCGCGCCGGATAAAGGCAGCAAATTTACGATCGCGATACCGCTGGTGGTACCACATCAAACCGGGAACGCAATGGCATGAAGACCACCAACGTTACAAACGTGAATGTCCCCGCCAAACACAAGGGAGAGCGTATGGGCGCAGCGAAAATTCTGATCGTGGAAGACGAGCCGAACATGGTGGCGGGTCTGCGCGATAACTTCGAATACGAAGGCTTTCAAGTGCTGACCGCGCTCGACGGCGTGGAAGGGCTCGAGAAGGCGCTGAAAGATTCGCCGGACCTGGTGGTGCTGGACGTGATGATGCCGCGCATGAGCGGGCTTGATGTATGCAAGCAGCTCAAGGCCAAGCGGCCGTCGATTCCCATCATTATGCTGACGGCGCGCGGGCAGGAAGTGGACAAAGTGGTCGGGTTGGAACTGGGCGCCGACGATTACGTCACCAAGCCGTTTTCGATTCGCGAATTGCTGGCGCGGGTGAAGGCGGTGCTGCGCCGGTCACAGGCGCTGCCGAAGGAAGAGGACCGCTACACGTTCGGCGATGTGGAAGTGAATTTGCGCAGCTATCAGGTGATGCGCGGAGGCAGCCCGGTGGAATGTTCCGGCAAGGAGTTCGACCTGCTGAAACATTTTCTATGTCACTCCGGTGAAACGTTGAGCCGGGATCGGCTGCTCGACGAAGTTTGGGGTTATGAGAATTTTCCGACTTCGCGGACGGTGGACGCGCATATCGTTCGAATCCGCCAGAAACTGGAACCGGTGCCGGACCAGCCTCGTTATTTTCTGACGGTGCACGGAGTGGGTTACAAATTCGTAGGATGAAATGAAGATGATCATGAAAACCGCAGAAACGCGAAACCAGGTCAGCAAAGCTCGCGAGAGTCGCGCGGCAAGGGGAACAAAGCGCGCGATGGATGGGCAAACGCGTCGAAACGCGCCGGCCGCTCGTGCTGAAGATTCCACGGAGAGCCTGCTGTCGCTGAAGCAGGAGCTCGAAGCGGTGCGCCGCGAACACGGCAAGCTGCAACAGGCCATTTATGAAGCGGCTCAGGTGCAGCGGCGGCTTTGCGCGCCACGCGAAATGGTCTGGTTCGATTTCGAAATCGCCGGCGAAAGTTTTCCGGTGCGCCATCTGTCGGGAGATTTTTTCAAGGTCATGGAGCTTGGCGCCGAACTGGGGCTGGCGCTGGGAGATATCGCGGGCAAAGGACTTTCCGCGGGCATCTGGCAAGCGCACTTGATGGATTTGATCCAGCGTAGCGCGCGGAATTATCTTCACCCCGCGGATGCCATCGCGGGCGTGAATCGCGAGCTTTGCCAGGACCTTGGCGAGCCGCCGATCACCGCGCTTTTCTTTGGCCGGCTCGATGCCGAACGAAATGAGCTGGTGTACTGCAACGCCGGACTGCCGGCGCCTGTGCTGATGAGGCGCGACAAATCCGTGGAGCGACTGGACGAGGGCGGCCCGATGCTCGGCGCGCTGGAAGAAGCGACTTACAACGTGGGGACTGTGCGCATGGGCCCCGGCGATATGTTGTTGGCTTACTCCGACGGGTTGACGGAATGCCGCAATCCACGCGACGAGGAATTCGAAACGGGGCGGTTGTCGGCCGCGGCGAAAGCCATAAGCGGAGCGAATGCAAACCAAGTGCTCTTTTCTACGCTTGCGGCGGTGCTGGATTTTGCCGATTCGTGCCCGCCGAACGACGACTTGACGCTGCTGGTGATTCGGCGCTGCGAAGCCGCGGTCAGCAAGCGCGTGCCAGATAGCGAAAAGGACTTTTCGATGGCCGGGCGACGGTTCGCACAAGTTGCGAGACCGAGGCAGGCCGCGAACTGAAAAATTTCAGATAGCGGCACAACTTACGACGAGCCCAAAAATGGTTCGCGGGCCCGACGGTATTAGTGTGCCTGAATTCGAAACACGAAACGGAGGATGCGCCATGGCGGCCGAATCGGCTTTATTGTTCAGGGAAGAAACACGGGCCCACCTGAGTCTCCAGCAGCCGCCGGCGGTGTCTCCTGAAATCTTGACGGGGATTTACACCGCTCACTACCGGCACGTTTTGCAAATCTGCCGGGGATTTTTTCGGCAGCAGGAAGACGCGGAAGACGCGGCAGCCGAAGTTTTTCTGAAGCTTTACCGCGTGCTCCACCAAAAGGACGAAACCGTGCCCTTTCGTCCATGGGTCTCCAAAGTGGCCGGGCACCACTGCATCGACAAGCTGCGCAAAAAAATGCGCGAAAAAAGTCTGTCGCTGGAGGAAGTCGACGTGAGCGGGTTCGCCGACCGCTCCACTCCTTCGCCACTCACCGAAATTCTGCGCAAGGACGAGCAGCAGCGCATCCGGGAACATTTGACGCGCTTGCCAGAGAGACACAAAGTCGCGCTGGTGCTGCGTTATTACAAACGAATGAGCTATTCGGAGATCGCCAGCGCGCTGAATATGCGCCTACCTACGGTGAGAGTGATGATCTATCGCGCGAGGGTTTGCCTGAAGCGCAATCTGCGGCGCGCGGACAAACCGGCTACCCGGCAACATTCGCAAAAATCGCGTGAGAACTGGGACGCAGCCGCCTAGCCCACGATGGCGTGAGCTATTTTCAGCCACCAAGCGGAGTTGTGGACAAGCGTGTACGTAACGATGATCTGGCCGAGCGCGAAAGCCGGCAACCCGTAAACATATACCGGATGAATGCGCCGGTTGACGATGAGGTCGCGCGCCACGCCGAGAAGAATCAGCACATCCACGCCGGCATAAAAGAACGGTGGCGGCAGCAGAAAAGCCGGAAAACGCCCAAAGCCCGCGGCGGTAAGCGCGCAGGAAGCTATCAGGATGAGGCGGCGATGGAACTCCGGCTTTTTTCGCCAATAAATTGCCAGAGCAAACGGGATGCTAAAGGCGACCATGTCGAACAATGGCACGATGAGAAAGCCTTCCGCGTCAGTGGCGCCCTGGCGGATGTGGAAACGCGCCATGGCGATGGCCGTGGAGACACCGACAAGCAAGACGGCAACCCCGAGGGCCAAACCAAACCAGCCGGTCTGACGGTGCAAACGCACGTTGTGGGTGCGCACCAGCGCGGACTGAAAAATGAAAAAGATCAACCATCCGGTGAAGACGACGGCGTGAAGATAGAGAATACTAGGAGGAGCCACGGCGGGATGAAAGAGGTTCTTGTTTATCGTATGGCTGAAGCCATACACCAAAACTCCAGCAACCAGCAGTGACATGAAAAAATAAAAATAGTTATTCAGGAAGCCCGCGCCACTGACCGGGCGGGTAGTCGCGCCGATGGAGCTCGCGCCGACTTGTCGTGTAGTGGCCATGGGCTGGTCGGGCGCGATGGTACTACAAAACTGAACTCGACTGGGCGCAGTTTTGGACCTGAACGGGCGATGCGGTACAGTTGTGGCACGTCCTGCTGTGGTCTTGAACGCTAACTTCACGCGATACTTTTTTTCATGCGAAGCGGCCGCATCGCCAAAACATGACACAAAATTTGCCATCGCTTGTAATCGTGGGGCGCCCCAATGTGGGCAAATCCACGCTTTATAACCGGCTGACCGGTACGCGGCGCGCCATCGTCACGGATGAGCCGGGGATCACGCGCGATCGCATCTACGGCAAAGCCGAATGGCGCGGGCGCGCGCTGGAAATTGTGGATACCGGCGGAATGGTGCCGGAAGACAAGGCTTTAATTCCGCGCGAGATTTTGCGGCAGGCGCGCGTGGCGATTGAAAACGCCGCGATGCTAGTGTTGGTGGTGGATACGCATGCGGGCATCACGCCGCTAGATCAGGAGCTGGCCCGGCTGCTGCGCACTACCGGCAAGCCGTTCGTGATTGCCGCCAACAAAGTGGACGCGCGTTCGCAGGAAGCAAACATCGCCAGCTTTCACTCGCTCGGCGTGCCGGTGTTTCCTATCGCGGCGGAACATGGGACGGGGATTGACGATTTGCTGGACGCGGCGCTGTCGCAGGTCGAGGTGGTCGCGGCGGTCGAGGAAGAAAAACGCCCGGACGTCATCGAAGTGGCGATCATCGGGCGGCCCAACGTGGGGAAATCCACGTTGTTGAATCGGCTTGCGGGCGAAGAGCGCTCCATAGTGTCGCCCATTCCCGGAACGACCATGGATAACGTGGACACGGAAGTGACCCGCGACGACCGCACTTACCGCTTCGTGGATACCGCGGGCATCCGGCGAAAAGGCAAGACTACGCTGGTGGCGGAAAAGTTGAGCGTAGTGATGGCCCGGCGCGGGCTGGAGCGCTGCGACGTGGCGCTGCTGATCGTGGACGGCGAGCAAGGTGTGACGCAGGGCGACGCGCAAATCGCGAACTACGCGGAGCAGTCGAACCGCTCGGTGGTGATCGTGGTCAACAAGTGGGACCTCGCAGTAGCAGCCGCCAGCAAAGCGGAAGCTCGCGACGCCGCCAGCGCCAAAGGCAAATCGCGCAGGGCGCCCGGCGAGCGGCACCGGCCGGAAGATTTCGAAACGGGGCGGCTGCTGTTCGAATACGAAAAAATGATTCGTGGCAAACTGAAATTTCTCAGTTACGCGCCGATTGTTTTTCTTTCCGCCAGCACCGGCGAGCGCGTCGAAAAACTGTGGCCGCTGATCATCCAGTGTTGGAATGCGCGGCGCAGGAAAATCTCCACGCCGGAGCTGAACCGCTGGCTCAAGGAAGAAGTGGACCTGCAGCGCGGCACTACGCCGAAGGCCCGCCCGGTGCGCATCTACTACATCACGCAAGCCAAAATCGCTCCGCCGACGTTTTTGATGTTCACCAACCAGAAAAATCCGCTGCACTTCAGCTACGAGCGCTTCCTGGAAAACCAGATACGCGGCAAATTCGATTTTGCGGGTACCCCGATCCGCTTTATCCAACGCCTGCGCACGCGCCGAGACAAAAACAGCGAATCGGATAGCTGAGTAGAGGATCAGTTTATGATTAGGCGACTTGCCGGAAACTTAGCGCCATGATTCGTGGCTTCTATCAGGCAAGGAAACTACATCTTTCGGCTTAAGAGAAAAATGCCGGGCAATTTGTACGTAGGCGTTTTGTCATATCTGGTTACCTGCTCACGTAGGTGTTCCTCGGTCGGTTCAATGCCGTCGCGCTTGCTAAGCACCGCCTGTGCTTTGTGAATATATGCGGTGCTCTCTGATGCGTTCCCGGCCTTTTCTTCCAGAAACGCGAGTCTCGTGTAAGCAATACCGCGGTCCAACTCCGCAGACCGCTGCAGTTCGAGCCTATTATTCGTCTCCATTTCATCCATGAACTTGAGGAGGTCGAGCAGAGCCTGCTTTGCGTGAGGAAAGTCCGATTCTTTGTATTGTATGCCGGCTAGAGTCTCGTACTCACTCAGTGCTAAGACGTCTGAGAACATTTCGTTTCCTCTGTCGAAGCTCCGGTGTCCTAGCCGAATCCCGAGCGGCAATCCCAAAATGAGACCGACAAGCATTAGAGCCACAAAGCGAATTGCTCTCTTCATCGGGTCGGCGCCTGAGTTCTAGGTGTTTGTCGACACTCCTCCTGGTCCGGCGCCGTGATGACACGTCGCATGCGAGCCTCAGAGGGGTCCGTCCAACCGCTACTTTCAAGCAATTTCCCCGCCCGGGCCACTTGCTCTGATTGAAGCTTAGGGTCCTTCACTGCTTCTGCCGCTATGGCATTTCTTATAGCCAATCTTGATTCAGCCACATCTATTGCCGGGTTTAGTGCGGTCCCATTTGCAGCTTCCCGAAGTCTGACGATTAAATCCGCTTCGTTGCCTAGGACAAATCGCATGTCGCTCGAGCCTTTGCAGTTGGAAGCGAGAGTTTCGAACGCGTACAACTTTCCCATGCCCGTGAAGACTTGCTGAAAACCGCTTCCGGTCAGGCTGGTAACCAGCACATTCTTGGTTCCGGCGTTGAGCAGGGCCGCAAAGTAGCCGAGACCACACCCAATGCCGAGCCCAATCGTGACAGCGACGAGTGATGAGAGCCATTTCTTCATGATTTTGTATTATTTTAGAATTACCAAACGGATATTAATAGGATCTCGTCAACTGTGGGGCAAAAGCGTAACCTGCTCTCGGGAACAGGGCAAATGTCAGGTTTGGGCCTAATTAACGCGCGCAGAGACAAAACCCGCGAATCGGATAATTGAGTCGTGGCCCCAGCCGACGCCTCTACTCGAACTGTTTTCGGAAAGCCGCGAATTGCTGCTTTAGATCTGCGATGTCTCTTCGAAGTTCGGTTATTTCTAGGGACAAGCGAGAAAACTCATCCGTTTTTTCCCGTTCCGGTGCCGCCGAATGTTCCTGTCCAGGCGTTGAGCTGACTGGCTTCGTATCGCCTGACAATAAATGGATGTAGCGGGATTCCTTCGTGCCGGGCTGTCTGGCGAGCACCCTGGCGAGGGGTGGCTCCCGGTTCATCAGCCGCTGCAGAGCCGACTGCGCTTCGTTCAAATCGTCAAATGGATGCATACGCTCGGCGCGCGTGCGCAGTTCGCCCGGTGTTTGTGGGCCGCGAAGCAGCAACTCGCAGAATACTGCCGCTACACGGCGATCGAAGTTGAAGGCCTCCTGTAGACGGTGCTCGTACTTGGTGACGCGGCTATCCGCGGCGCTGACCGAACGAGCCAGCGAATTGTCCTGCAGTGTGCGCAATGCATCGCGAACGGAATCTTCGTCCAGGTTCATGACCGGGTCGCGATTGGATTTCTGGTTGCAGGCGTTGACCAGGGAGTTGAGGGAAAGCGGATAATAATCGGGCGTGGTGATTTCTTTTTCCAGCAGCGCCCCGAGCACCCTGGCTTCGATTTCAGTAAGAACGATATTCACAGTTTCGAATGATACCGGAAGCGCGGTGCATGCCCAACTCCATGGGCTAACTACTGCTGATCGCCGAGGCGCGTTGACAAACCTTTCGCAGGCATGCCGATTCAATTCCCCAGGAGTTGACCGCAGAGATACAACTGAAACTGCAACAATTCATCTGGAAATAGAGCGATGTTAGGCTGAATTGCGGGCATGACCTCAATCTCATCAGAATTCGGGAGTACACTCAACTGCGCCGGCCTCCGCAATGTCCTTTGGCTCACGTGGATGGTTCTGGTCTGTACGGCTCCTTCGGCTCGCGCCGCTGATGATGCGGCCCGTCGCGGTGCAAATACCTTCCGTTGGGTTCATCCAAACTCGGACGCGCAACTCTGGCAGCAAATTGAGTCGGTGTTCCGTGATGAACTGGCGCCAGACGAAGGAAAGGAAGGTCAAGACGAACTCGACGTGTACCGATACAAATATCTTGAAAAGGTCGGCATTCTAAATCATTCGGTGCTCGTCATCGTCGGCCATCGACCCGCCAGAGAATTGAGCAAAAAGAACACGTGGGATGAGTATTTCACTGCCTTCAACTTTGATAGCGTTACCGGACAAAAATCACAAATCGAACACGCCGAGTGGATGTGGAGTTGGAAATTTCTCAAACTGGCCAAATTTGGCCCGGGTTCAATTCCAGACGTTACGTTTACTTACCAGACTTGCAAAGAATGTGAACCCGAGACCATGCTCGCTTCCCTCTATTTCGACGAGGCTAAGTTTGCGTGGAAGATACGCTCGTGGGGGGATGGACGAGACATCTGGTGGACCGCAAGCGATGGTCTGGTCGTCGACATGGACGTGAATGATGGTGGCGATACGATTTCATTCGATTGCGCCTACGGCATCCGAGATGTGAATGGAGACGGCTTTCAGGATGTTGCTATTCGTTGCAAGCAGATTACCTATACCGCCAAAGGAAGAACAATAACTCAGGACTCGACTGTTCTCTACAGCTTGGTACAAGGCCAATTCAAAAGTCGTCGAATCGCCGATGAATCGGAAATTTTGGCGCTAACGACAAAGTCGTGCCGACCGGATTCTCCAAGTTGGCTTTGTAAACTGCCAGGCTATATGACGGTCACGTCAGGTCAGAATGATGCGCTTGAGCAGATGTTTCCGCATGCTCCCAAAACATCCCGTGAACTCTCGTGTTTCCACGGCCTGAAACGCTCTACGACGATGTTGGAAGTGGTAGGCCGTTGTGGTGTGCCTAACGAGCTTGGTGGCAGCGGCGTCAACATTTTCATCTATCACCTGGACGACGGCTCTATCGTGGCAATCGGTGCAACCGGCGTCGAAAACCCGCTTCTGTACGCAAACCATGCCTCACACTCTGGAAAGTCGTCTGACTTACTTACCGGAAACTGACCCGCTACTGACAACCGAGGCGCGTTGACAAGGCGGTATTTTGGCTTAGGATGAAGAGGTTCCCGCCCCCGCCTGTGAACAGAAGTGTGGTGAAGCAGCGATGTCCAGCAACGGCACAGCCGCACAAACGGCCGCAGAAAATTCCGAGAGTTTCTATCGCATCGGCGAAGTGAGCCGGCTTGCGAACATCAAACCGTTCGTGCTGCGCTACTGGGAATCGGAATTTCCCATGCTGGACCCGGTGAAAAGCCCCAGCGGCCACCGCATGTATCGCCAGCAGGATCTGGACATGGTGTTCAAGATCAAGCGGCTGCTGTACGACGAAGGGTTCACCACCGAGGGCGCGAGGCGGCACCTGCGCGAGCAGGCCGGGCTCGATCCCGAAACCCGCGACGCGGCCGGCGGCAACGAAGATACGCCGCAACTGCTGAGCCGGAAAATGTTGCTGGATCTCCGCGATACGCTGCGCGCTTTCTTGACGCTATTCGAACGCCGGTGATAGCCTTGAAGTCCCAGGCTACGAAAAGTTTTCCACCGGTCGGGACGTAGCGAAGCCTGGTATCGCGCACCCTTGGGGTGGGTGAGGTCGCTGGTTCGAATCCAGTCGTCCCGACCATTCGCTTCGCAGAAAAATTCCTCCCTTTTCATCATGAATCCGGCGCTCGCGTTTTGTTCTGGAAACGCCGGAGAGCGCGCGCCTGCACCGCCTTTCGAAATCGCGTATCCTGATTGAGTAAACTCATTTAGAAAGCATTCGGTTTCGATGATCGTTCCCCGCCAATGACGCACATTCTTTTAACCAATGACGATGGCTATGAAGCGCCGGGTTTGCGCGCGCTGGCCGCGGAGTTTGCGGAATTTGCCACGGTGAGCATCGTGGCGCCGAGCCGCGAACAGAGTGGAGCGGCACAATCTTTGACGCTGCGGCAGCCGATCGTGTGCCACCCGGTGGGTGAGCGCGAATGGGCTATCGACGGGACGCCGGCGGACTGCGTAATCGTGGCGCTGCACAAACTTTTGCCGGAAAAGCCGGACATGGTGGTGTCGGGAATAAATTTTGGCGCTAATCTGGGCGAGAACGTGTACTACTCGGGCACCGTGGGAGCCGCACGGGAAGCGGCGCTGCACCATATTCCTGCGATTGCGATGTCGTTGTGCTCGAAAGCGCCCAAGGTGAGCTTTGAAAATGCCGCGCGGGTGGCGCGCTCCGCGGCTGAAATTGTTTTGAAGGAAGGCCTGCCGGACCAGGTGTTGCTGAACGTGAATGTGCCGGAACCGTGGACGGGCGGCGTTTCGTTTACTCGCCAGTCGAAAAAAATTACGCGCAATCAATTGACCGAAGGCAAAGACCCGCGCGGTCGGATGTATTTCTGGTTGTTCGAACAGAAAATCAATCAGGACGTCGACGCCGAGACGGACTACGCCGCAATTTTTGCCGGCAACGTGTCAATCACGCCGCTACACCTGGACCCTACCCACACGGAATCGCTGAACCATTTGTCGCACTGGGCCGGGCCGATTGGCGCGGCGTTTAATCGCAAGATCTAGGCGCAATCAGTGGGTGGCTTCGGCGGTGGCGGAAACGAAGGCCATGCCGTTTTTGCGCATCGCTTCGTTGATGGCTGGTACGTCGGTGGAAAGCACCTCGTGCCATTTCGCGAGCTGCGCGTGGAGTTTTTGGTTCAGGTCCGCGAAGACTCCCAGTTCTCCTTCGGTGGGCTGGGCGTCGGCGCTGTCCACTGCTCCCTGCAAGTAGCCGAGCCAACTGTTCATCTTCGTTGGATAGTTCAGCTCGTCCTCGCTGGCTTTGGAATTCACCTGAATCAGCTCGTCTTCGATGGCGCCTATCTTCTTACGCAATTCTTTGGACTGCTCGATGACCGGCTTGGCGTCGGCCTTCGATGACCAGCGCTTTTCCACCAGATTCAGCTGCACGCGCAAGTCGCGAATCGCCAGAATTGCCTTATTCATTTCTTCCTGCCGGTCGCGCAGCTTCAGCATCAGATCGAATTGTTTCTGGAGGTCTTCGGTCGAGGTTTTTATTCGCGGCTCGATCTTCACTTCTATAGGCGCGGTGGAAGTTTTCCCCGCGACGGTAAGCCGCGCCTGATACGTTCCCGCCATGACCAGCGGCCCGACAGGGTCGCCTTCATCGTAAATGGCTACTGGGATTTTTACCGGCGGCTCGTAGCGCAAATCCCAGAAGAAGACATTTGCTCCGGCTTTCGCGGGGATGTGCTCAGCCTCCGAATCCCGCTCTCCCTCGTCGGGGGCTTCTTCGATCTTTTTTTCTTCGCTGCTATAGGTGCGAATCACTTTTCCCTGGGCGTCGAGAATCTCGAGCTTGGCCGGCTCTTTGGGCTCTTCTTTCAGAAAGTAGTAGAGCGGTGCGCCGCTGTCAGGATTTTCCCCGACGGCGTTTCGCCGCCGCCTGCTGTGGCCCATGCGTGCGCGCAACACGGTGGAAGGAGCAAACAGGCGCACGTCCTCGTTGATGTTTGTTGCGTTCATCTGTCGCAGCGGATCGATATTGTCGAGCGACCAGAACGCCCGGCCGTGGGTGGCCACCAGCAGGTCGTCGTCGTGAATGATGAGGTCGTGTATTGGCGTGGTGGGCAGATTCAGCTGCAGCGTCTGCCAGTGAGCGCCATCGTCAAACGAAACCCAGATCCCCGTTTCGGTACCGGCATACAACATGCCTTTACGTTTGGGATCTTCGCGCACCGCGTGTACGTAAGAGCCGTCCGGCAATCCAGTGGTGAGCATGGTCCACGTTTTACCGAAATCGGCGGTCTTGAAAATGTATGGCTTGAAATTGTCGAGTTTGTGCGCGTCGATGGCCGCGTATGCTGTTCCCGCATCGAAAGGCGAAGCTTCGATGAGACTGATCATGGCCCATTCAGGAAAACCCTTGGGAGTAACGTTGCTCCATGACTTACCGTCGTCGCGGGTGAGCTGGATCAGCCCGTCGTCGGTACCCGCCCAGATCACTCCCTTTTGTTTCGACGATTCCGCGACGGTAAAAATCAAATCGTAAAATTCGATGCTGGCCTGGTCGCGGGTGATGGGTCCGCCGGAGTCCTGCTGCTTGGTTTTATCGTTGCGGGTCAGGTCCGGGCTGATGGTTTGCCAGGAGTGGCCGCCGTCGGTGGAGCGGGAGAGAAACTGCGCGGAGTGATACAGCTCGTTGGGATCGTGCGGCGAAAAAACAATCGGCATGGTCCAGGTGTAGCGATATTTCTGTGCAGCGGCGTTGTAGCCGTCGGGATCGAGCGGCCATTGCTGGATGTTCTGGGCCTGGTGGGTGCGCTTGTCATAACGCGTGATGTCGCCGAAGTAGGATCCGGCGTAAACGATGTTCGAATCGCACGGATCGACCGCGACGTAGCCGCTTTCGCCGCCGCCCACTGCGTCCCAATCGGGGCGATCGATGAAACCGTTGTCGCTGGCGGTAGCGATGCCCACGGAGCTGTTGTCCTGCTGCGTGCCGTAAATGTGATAGGGAAAATCGTTGTCGGCAACGACGTGATAAAACTGCGCGGTGGGTTGGTTGTTTTGCGTGGACCAGTTCCTGCCGCCATCCACGGAAATTGTGGCGCCGCCGTCGTTGCCATTGATGATGCGGTTGGGATTATTGGGATCGATCCACAGCCCGTGATGGTCGCCGTGTGGAGCATTGATGCGGTCGAAAGTTTTGCCGCCATCGGTGGAGCGGAACAGGCCGGTGTTGGCGATATACACTTTGTAAGCGTCTTTCGGATCGGCCCACACGTGGGTGAAATACCAGGCGCGCTGGCGGAAACGGTGGTCCTCGTTGATGAGCGCCCAGTTTTCTCCCCCGTCGTCGCTGCGATACAGACCGCCTTTTTTGGCTTCGATCAATGCGTAGACGACGTTGGAATCTCCGCCGGAAACGCTTACTCCGATTCGGCCCAGCGGTCCTTCCGGCATTCCGTGGCCTTCCACGCGCTTCCAGGTGGTGCCGTCGTCATTCGAACGGAACAGGCCGTCCTTGGCGCCGCCGCTGTTGAGCGTCCAGGGCGTGCGGTAACCTTCCCACATCGCGGCGAAAAGCACGTGCGGATTGTGCGGATCGAAGACCACGTCGATGCCACCGGTGCGATCGTCAAGATACAAAACTTTTTCCCAGGTTTTGCCGCCGTCGCGGGTGCGGAAAATCCCGCGCTCGGTGTTTGGTCCATAGGCGTGGCCCAGCGCGGCAACGAAGACAACGTCGGGATTCGTGGGATGCACGATCACCGCGCCGATGTGGCGCGAATCTTTCAGGCCGACATTCGACCAGGATTTGCCGCCGTCATTCGAACGGTAGACTCCATCGCCAAAAGATATGTTGCCGCGGATGCAGGCTTCGCCGGTGCCGGCGTAAACAACATTAGGATCGGAATCGGAAACGGCGATGGCCCCGATGGAGGAAACGCTCTGCTTGTCGAACAGCGGGTCCCAGGTGATTCCGCCGTCGGCAGTTTTCCAGACTCCGCCAGCCACAGCGCCCATGTAATAGGTGTTGGGCTGGCTGACGACGCCGGTGACGGCGAGAGCACGGCCGCCGCGAAACGGGCCGACCAGTCGCCACTTCATCGCGCCGTAGAGTTTGGGATCGATGGTGTTGGGATTGGTATTGGCTGGGGCCGCGGCGTGGCCCTTTTCCTGCGCATTCGCGCCGCATGCAAAAAAACCAACCAGAATGATTGCCAATGACGAAAAAATGGAGCGCATCCGAAATACCTGCACCGAATCCTCCCGAGTCAGGAACGACAAACGCGCAATCGTACAGCGAGCGGGGGCTGAGACGGAAGTGTTTTCAGCATCCGGCGCGATGGGTTACGATGCAGAACCCGTAGCAATGTTACAAACGTTGCGCGTAAACAACGTGGCAAAACGCTGCGACTGAAAATTGGCAAAAACGAAAACATACGACGTGATTGTAGTGGGCGCGGGGGTGTTCGGCGCGTGGACGGCGCTGCACCTGGCACGCCGCGGGCAGCGGGTGTTGCTCGTGGACGCCTATGGCCCGGCGAATGCGCGCGCTAGCTCGAGCGGCGAGTCGCGCATCATCAGGATGGGCTACGGCGCCGACGAGTTGTACACGCGTTGGGCGATAAATTCGCTGGCGCAATGGAAAGAGCTTTTCGCGGCAGCGCCGGCTTTGGAAGCGGCGCCGCTATTCCATGAAACCGGCGTGCTGTGGCTGGCCAGTGCAGGCGACAAGCAACTCGGCGCGACCAAGGAAGCCCTGACGCGCTGCAAGGTGCCGTTTGAATCCTTGAACCGCGACGCAATCGCAGAACGCTACCCGCAATTTGCCCTGCACGGCATCGACACCGGCGTTCTTGAAACTGGCAGCGGAGTCCTGATGGCCCGCCGCTCGGTCATGGCGGTAGTTGAGCAAGCCGCAAGCCACGGCGTGGAATATCGCCAGGCGCATGTCGCATCGCCAACGTTCGCTCAGGCCAGCGCTCCTCAACTCGACGCAATTACAACAAACAACGGGGAAAAAATCGCGGCGGGACAATTCATTTTTGCCTGCGGCGCGTGGCTCGGAAAAGTATTCCCAGAAATTCTGGGCCCGCGCATTTTCCCCAGCCGCCAGGAAGTTTTCTTTTTCGGGGTGCCGCCTGGCGACGAGAGTTTTAGCGCGAAGGCGCTGCCGACCTGGCTCATCCAGCGCGACGAAGTGTATGGCATGCCTGACCTGGAATCGCGCGGCTTCAAGATTGCCCTGGACCACCATGGCGAGCGCGTCGATCCCGACACGCAGTCTCGCATGGTCTCGGCGGAATCGAACGAGCGGGTGCGCGCCTATGTGGCGGAGCGCTTTCCGGCACTGCGCAATGCGCCAATCGTGGAAACGCGCGTGTGCCAGTACGAAAACACCTCCAACGGAGATTTTCTGATCGACCACCACCCCCAATTGAGCAACGTGTGGTTCGCCGGCGGCGGCTCCGGACACGGCTTCAAGCACGGCCCGGCATTCGGAGAATACGTGACGCGGCAACTTTTGGAAGACGGCCCCGCGGAACCGCGCTTCTCGCTGGCCAGCAAGGCCACCGAGCAAAAACGTGCGGTATACTGACGCGCTGCCCAACTACGATTAGCGATAGTTCGGTGAAACTTTAGCGCGCAGCGTGCGTCTGAAGCGGGTGGTGGGTTGGCGGTCTCTATAGTTCCTGCCGGGAATCGCCCGAGCGAATCAAAGTGCGGATCAAAATGTGCGGAGGAAAAATGCTTTTGAAGATAGAGCGAGCGGCTCGCGCGCTCGCCATGGTGACGGCAATCATCCTGGCGGCCGGAGCGCCGGCCAGCGCCGGGCCCTCGACGCCGGAATATAAAGTTCCGGTGGAGTATTACAAGCTGGCCAACGGTCTACGTGTGGTGCTGTCGCCGGACCACACTTCCCCGACCATCTGCGTCGGTGTCTACTATCACATCGGTTTCCGCATCGAGCCGCGCGACCGCACCGGCTTCGCGCACCTGTTCGAACACATGATGTTCCAGGGCTCGCAAAATCTGGGGAAGATGGAGTTCGTCAAACTGGTGCAGCAAAACGGCGGCATCCTGAACGGC
>JBBRZT010000041.1:0-17630 GCA_038236395.1 Candidatus Acidiferrales bacterium | reverse complement strand
CGGGCGGACGGCGCAGCAACAAGGAAATTTCGCGGTAAGCCTGCGCGTGTTTCGAAAGATCGTCGTAGAAAGTTACGGCGTGGCGCTTGGTGTCGCGGAAATATTCTCCCATGGCGCACGCGGCGTAAGGCGCGATGTACTGCAAGGAAGCGGGCTCGGAAGCCGTAGAGGCGACGACGATGCTGTAATCCATCGCGCCGGCATCCGTGAGGGTTTTTACCACCTGGGCAATCGTCGAACGTTTCTGTCCGATGCCGCAGTAGATGCAGATTACGTCGCCGCCTTTTTGATTGATGATGGTGTCGAGGATGACGGCGGTCTTACCGGTCTGGCGATCGCCGATGATCAGTTCGCGCTGGCCGCGGCCGATGGGGATCATGGCGTCGATGGCCTTGATACCGGTTTGCAGCGGCTCGCGCACAGGCTGACGATCGAGGACTCCGGGAGCGATGCGCTCCAGAGGATTGCGCTGTGTGGCGGCAATGGGGCCTTTGCCGTCGATGGGCTCGCCCAGCGGATTCACGACGCGGCCAATCAGCGCTTCGCCTACGGGCACGGACATAATCGTATTGGTGCGCTTGACGACGTCGCCTTCCTGCAATTCGCTGGATTCGCCCAGTAGCACCACGCCGACTTCTTCTTCCTCGAGGTTCAAGGCGATGCCGAAGATGTCGTGCGGAAACGCGAGCATCTCGCCGGCCATGACTTTTTCCAGGCCGTGAACGCGCGCAATGCCGTCGCCGACGCTGATGACCGAGCCGACTTCGTCGACGGAAACGGTCTGCTCGTAATTTTCGATCTGCTCGCGCAGAATCTTGCTGATTTCATCGGCGTTAATTTTGGCCATTCGTGCTCCTGATTCCGTTTGAACCGGAAGGGTTCAAGTGTTTGCTATTGCGCTTTCGTGGCGCTTAATTTTTTGGGTACAACGTGACCGGGTATTGCAAAATCAATGCTGCTCGAACTTATTCCTCCGACAGGCGCGCGCGCATTTCCGTCAACCGGCTGCTCAACGAACCGTCGTAGATAGTATCCCCTACACGAGCTACCGCCCCACCGAGAAGAGTGGAGTCCAACGAAAATTTAGGCTCAACTTTTTTCCCCGTCAAGCGGCCCAGCGTGGTGGCCAGCGCCGATTTTTGCGCCGAGCTTAGCTCCACAGCGGAAGTGACTTCCGCGTCAGCGATTCCCTGCCGCTGGCGGACTACGCTTTCCACCGCGGCGACGATTTGCGGCAGCATGTGGGAACGGTGATGGTCGACAATCACAAACAGAAAATTGCGAACGATTTTGGCGTAGCGCTGGCGTACCGCGATTTTTTCGATCACGCCATGCTTGTCATCCATGTCCACGGCCGGGCTGTTCATAAAGTTGCGAAGTTCGGCGGAGTCCGTGAAGGTCTCGCCAAAATCGGCCAGCTGCTTTGCGGCAGTCTGCGGCGCACCCTGGCCGATGGCGATATCGGCGAACGCGTTGGCGTATTGCAGGCTGGCGGACTTCAATTGGGCCTGCCGTCGAGGGTTTTGACGAAATTATTGATGAGCGATTCCTGGGCGGCGGGCGTGAGCTGCTGAGCGAGCAGCGATTCCGCGCCACTCACGGCCAGATTGGCAGCCAGGGCTTTCAATTCGAGGCGCGTGGCGCGCTCGGCGGCGGCGATTTCCGCCTGGGCGGCCGCATCAATTTTTTGCGCGTCGGAATCGGTGAGCTTGCGAATGCGCCCGGCCTCGGCGGCGGATTCGCGTTGCGCGGAAGCGCGCAGCTCGGCCACTTCCTTCTCCAGATTCTGAAGTTTCGATTCCGCGTCGCTCAAATGTTGGTCGGCCAGTTTTTTTGCTTCGGTGCTTTTCTGGATCGCGGAACCAATAGCCTCGGCGCGGCCGGCGAAAAATGCCGGGCCTTTTTTCAGGCAGAGCCAGACGATTACACCGGCGACCAGCGCGAAGTTGATCCACTTGAATAGATTTTCTGTGGATTGCTGGGACGCGGAGGTTTCTTCCGCGTGCGCGGCGATGGCGACGAGCAAGATCGTGGCGGCCACGGAGGCGGCAACTCTCGCGTACATTTTTGCGGCGCGGGATAACTTCAAAGTCATCGGGTTTCTCTCCGCGGGGCGCCCGGTGGCCGGGTGGATTGCAAAACGCGACGAGCGACCTGGGCCGCAAGCGGGGTAATGGTGGATTCGATTTCCTGGCGCGCGGCGACGGCTTCCGACTCGATGTGCCGCTTGCCTGCGGCCACGACGGTGGCCGCTTTAGCGCGCACTTCCTTGAGCTGGGCGGCGCGCTCATCGAGGAATTTTTTGCGGGCCGATTCCTGCTCCTTATAAACCTCGGAGCGGGCCTGTTTCAGGGCGTCCTGGTACTGCTTGTCTTTCTCTTTAGCGGCGGCTTGGGCGGCTTCGGCGGCCTTTTGCGCGCCGACTGTGCGGGCTTCGCGCTCGGCAATTACTTTCAACAGCGGCTGAAAGAAAATCAGCTTCAAAATGAAGTAAAAGACCAGCAGGATCAGCAGGATAGGGGCAAGCTGGAGGGACAGTTCTCTCATGATTGGTGAGAAATTAGCAGCATCAAATTGTGTCGCCGAACCTCAGGTTGGCAGCCACGCCGTGCCCCGACCCGGGAAGGGTCCACGGTGGGCTAAGTGGTGCCGACTCGAATAATATTTTATAGCACCCGTGGTAGCGTCCCGTCAATGCGGGGTATCTGTTAGGGCTAGTTTCCCGGTGAGGAAATCCATCACCCTGTCGCACGCTGTTTCTGTTTGGAGCAGGTATTCATTTATTTTCCGGCGGCAGGTTTCCAGCGCTCCAGAAAGCCGATTACGTCGCTCATCCCGATTTTCGCTGCGGACTCGAATTCTCCCTGTTTCTGACTGGTGACCACTACGCCGTTGGCGTCGATCACGGCCAGGCTGGGGATGCCTTTATCCAGCGGCACCAGAAAACGGCTTGCCAGCGCGGAGTTGTCTTTCCCTTCCCCAATATTGATATGCACGACGTGATAATTGGCGCCGACCAGCGGGGCGACCTTCGGGGAATTCATGGCCTCGTCCAACACGTGGCAGTCGTAGCACCAGTTCGCGCCAAAAACCACCAGCACCCGCTTGTGGTCGCTTTTGGCGGACGCCAGCGCCTCGTCCAGCTCCTTCGTGGCTTCAGCTGGTTCGGGGTACAGGTGGATGTTGGGCGTGGAAGGTTCGGGCAAGCTCATCTGCGGCAGAAAACCGGACTCGGTTCGCTGGGAAACAAAAATGCGCCAGTCATTTCCCATCTGTCCCCAGACCTGCACGCCGCCGATGACTTTACGCTGCGTTTCGCCCTTGGATTGAAACGTCAATTCGAAGCGCAAAACCATTTGTTCAACGCCGGGTTCGGGCTGGCCGCGCTCGAGAATTTTGGCGCTGACGGCCGTCAGTCCCTGGGCATGCAGAGCGGACCAGAATTGCGATTCCTCGTCGGCCGGATCGTTGATTTTCCCCTGCGGAGTGATGGCGTACGACTGTGGAGAGACAATATAGAGGAGTTTGAGGCCGGGCCGATCTCCGGCGAGGACCGCCGCCCTCCAGTGGTCAAGAGGTTCAAAGCCGCTAGATATCGCGCTGCCCGTTGCTTCCTGCGAAGCGTGAGAGGCCGGAAGTGTTCCAGGGAAAAGAAATGCGACCATCGCCAGAAAAATAATCCGGACTCGCATTGGATGCATTGAGCAAGCGTTATGCCGCCACCGGCTCGTCATCGGTGAACTGGGATCGATTGTCGCTGGCGAAAGAAACATGTATTTCTCCATAAGAGCAGGCTAGGCATGATCGGAAGGCAGGATACTACTTTAAATATTGACGGCTTTAGATAATTTAAGCCCAGTGCGCCAGAGAACGCTAGTGAGCAGCGGCAACGCGCTGTTTCGCGGCCCAGGTCACTGGCTCGACAGGCCCTACGATAAAAACCCACGAACCCGCGCCCAGGAGAGCGACGCCGGTCATGATGCCGAAGGCCCAGGAGAAGTGTCCGGTGCGCTCGAGAACGAATCCGGTAAGCCAGGGAGCCACAATGCCTGCGAGATTGCCGACGAAGTTCTGAAAACCTGTCCAACGCCCCGCAGCGACTGGTCCGGCCAACGTTTGAGTGATGGCCCACAGATTGGAAGAAAGAGCGCCAAAGGAAATGACTCCTAATATCAGAGCGGCAATGCATGCTTTCGTGCCGCTGAACTCTGCGAGCCCGATGAATAGCCCTGCCAAGGCCAGTCCTCCGCCTGTAAACGTTTTGCGAACGAGTGTGGGACTCGCGCCCGAAGCGATCCAGCGATCGGAAAGCCAGCCGCAGAATATGGCAAAAATCGCGCCCAGCAGATACGCGATTCCTCCAAGCTTGGCCATATCGTTCATGGAAAAGTGCCGTTCGCGCACGAGATAGTAGGGGAGCCAGGTGATCAGAAAATAGCTCACATAATTTCCGCTAAACAGCCCCGCAAATGTGCCCCAGGCCGATCGCAATCGCAGGAATTCGATAATGTGCGGCGTGCCGGCGGATTTCGCTTGTGCGGCGTAATCCGTTCTGGGCATTCATTTCAGCCACGGAACTATCCACAGCATGCTCGCAAGTCCCAGAACGACGAAGACGGGACGCCAGCCAAATTGAGCCATCAGTAACCCGCCGAACAGCATGCCAAACCCGGGCCCCGACAGCAGTCCCACAGAGATCATAGAGTTTGCGAACCCGCGGTGCTGCTCGGAGAAATTGGAAGCAATGATTTTGGAATAGGAAGGATAGGCGACGGACTCGCTTATACCGAGGAGCAATCGCAATGCGAACAGCGCCGCGAATGTATGCGCTATGCCGGTGATGGCTGTCGCCGCGGACCAGAGAATGAATCCAGCCGCGAATACCCAGTTGACGTTGAGGCGGTCTATTAGCCAGCCCGAAAAGAGTTGCGAGCATGCGTATGTCCAGAAAAACGCGGAGAGCAGAAGGCCAAGCTTCGATGGGGAAATGCCCAACTCGCCTTTCAACAAGGGCGCTGCAATGGAGAGATTGCCGCGATCTACATAGTTGATAAAGGCAGAAATCGCGAGCAGGACGATAACGATAATAAGAGGACCAGGGATGCGGTTCTGCTGCGCTGGTTCGGAAATTGTCACGACGTGCGGGCATCATCATGCACCCGAGAGCGCTTTGCAACGTATTTGAAGTCTGCCAAGGCCAGCGATTTGTTGACATGGGCTGCTAACCAACCGACACTTACATAGTCTAACTATGTAAAGAGGGTGACTCCTTTGCCGCGAGACGAGATACCTCCTGGAACGCTGTACTTGCTGATCCTGAAAACTTTGGCGCGCGCCGGCGAGCAGCATGGTTTTGAGATTGCCAATTCCATTCAACGCATCTCGAAGGAAGTGCTGCAAGTCGAAGAAGGGTCGCTGTATCCCGCGCTGCAGCGCATGCTGATCAAAGGTTGGGTGACGGCCGAGTGGGGCACGACCGCTGGAAACCGCCGCGCCCGCTATTACCAGCTGACGGCCGCGGGCCGCAAACAGTTGGCGGTGGAGATGTCGCAGTTCGAACGCGTAATCGGGGCGATCACGCGGGTGATTGAAGCGGTTTGATGGGGGCTTGTTTGTGAATTGGCTGCGTGAACTGGCAAGAAGACTGAGCATACTGGCGCGCCGGCGCCAATTTGACGCGGACCTCGCGGAAGAGATGCGGCTGCACCTGGAGATGCGCCAGCAGGAGCATTTGGAGTCCGGCATGAGCGCGGATGATGCCCGGGCCGCAGCTCGGCGCGGGTTCGGAAATTTGACGGCCATGCAGGAAAAAAGCCACGTGGTGTGGGGCTGGGAGTGGTTCGAAAATCTCGGTCAGGATTTACGATTCGGCCTACGCAGCCTGCGGAACAATCCCGGCTTTACCACCATCGCAGTTCTGACTCTTGCGCTGGGGATCGGCGCAAACACCGCGATATTCAGCCTGGTGAACGGGGTGCTGCTCCGGCCGCTGCCGTATCGCGAGCCTGGCAGGCTGACGATGGTTTGGGAGCAGGACGACCACGGCAGGCCCGACAACGTGGGCTATGCGACGTACGTCGATTGGAAAGCGCAGAACAAGAGCTTTGAAGATTTGGCGCTGTACGGTTCGTGGCAGCCGGTGCTGCAAACCGGCGAGGCGGAACAGCTCAACGGACTGCGCGTTACCAACAATTATTTCCGGACGCTAGGAATTCGGCCGGAGCTGGGGCGCGATTTTCTGCCGCAGGACGACAACTCCGCGTCGAATCACGTGGTGATCTTGAGCCACGCGCTGTGGGCGCGAAAGTTTAATTCCGATCCTCAAATCGTTGGGAAATCCATCGCCATGAATGCGACGTCGTACATCGTCGCCGGTGTTTTACCGGCCAGTTATCAGTCGCTGATGAATCAGGATCCGCGTGGCGGCACGGTGGAGATCTGGCGGGTGCTGGGTTACGACGTGTCTCAGCCGTTTGCGTGCCGCACCTGCCACCACCTGGTTGCCATCGGGCGGCTGCGCGACGGGGTCAACTTTGCGCAAGCCAAAGCGGAAATGGACACGATTTCCGCCGCGCTGGTGAAGGCCTACCCAAAGGAATATTCTGCGCCGGGCGTGATTCTGACGCCGGTGCGCGAGCAACTGCTCGGCGAAGCGAGCACGCCGCTTTATACCCTGCTGGGCGCGGTATCATTCGTGCTGCTGGTGGCGTGCGCGAATCTCGCGAACCTGTTGCTGGCGCGGGCGACAAATCGGGAACGCGAAATCGCGGTGCGCACCGCGCTGGGGGCAGGCCGCGGACGAATCGTGCGGCAATTACTCGCGGAGAATTGCCTGCTGGCGCTGCTTGGCGCGCTGGTTGGCTTGATTCCCGCATATGCGGCACCGCGCGTGCTAGCTGCGGTCGGCACGGGAGGCTTGCCGAGGCTCGACGGAGTGCAACTGGACTGGCGAGTACTGGCGTTTACGTTTGTTGCGGCGCTGCTGACTGGAATTTTCTCGGGGCTGGTTCCCGCCTATCGATTGTCTAAAACCGACGTAAATGAATCGTTGAAAAAGGGTGCGCGAGGAAGCTCGAGCGGAGCTACCCGCGTATGGCACGGGATCCTGGTGGTGTCCGAAGTGGCCCTCTCGCTGACGCTGCTGATTGGCGCGGGATTGTTGCTGCGCAGTCTGGCGGGAATTCTGATGGTGCCGCCGGGATTCGAACCGGCACACGTGCTGACCCTGCGCACTTCGGTCCTCGGCCAGCGCTACGATGATAATAAAGTCCTGCGCCAATATTTCACCGACGCGCTGGAACGTTTGCGTGTGTTGCCGGGAGTTGAGGCGGCCGCCGCCGCAAGCCAGATTCCCCTGGGCGGCAATATGGACCGCTACGGTTTTCATCCCGAAGGGAAAATCAACGCCAATCCCGAACTCGACGAGAGCGCCGAGCGCTATTGCGTTACGCCTGGATTTCTGGCGGCGCTGCGAATACCGCTTTTTCGCGGGCGAGATATTGCGCCAGGCGACACCGCGGATACTTCGCCGGTGATTTTGATCAATCAGGCGGCCGCAAATCGCGTCTGGCCCGGCGAAGACCCTCTCGGCAAGCGCGTGAAAGTCGGCGGGCTCGATCATCCGTGGTTAACGGTGATTGGGGTAGTGGGAGATGTTCATCATGTAGGCCTCGACGCCGCTCCCAGCATGCAGATGTACATCCCTCACGCGCAGTGGCCATTCCCGGACGGCGACATGACGTTCGTTATTCGAACCACGAGGGCGCCGAACACTCAGGCTTCCGCGGCGAGACAGGCGATTCACTCCGTGGATGCGACGCAACTGGTGTCTCGCGTGATGCCGTTGGAAGAGTACGTCGCGCTGTCGGTGCAAGGCCGGCGGTTTGCGTTGATTCTAATCGGAGCGTTTGCGGTGATTGCGCTGCTGCTTTCCGTCGTGGGGATTTACGGCGTCACCGCATATACGGTGGCACAGCGCACGCGCGAAATAGGCATCCGCATGGCCATGGGCGCGCAACACAGCGAAGTAACGGGCCTGCTGCTGCGCGAAGGTATGGTTCTGATCGGTGTCGGAGCCGTGCTGGGCATCGCGGCATCACTCGTTCTTACGAGATTCCTGGCCAGCATGCTTTTTGATGTGACGCCCACCGATCCCAAAATTTTCGCGCTGGTGGTTACGTTGCTGATCGTGGTGGCCGCCGCGGCGTGTTGGATTCCCGCACACCGGGCGATGCGCGTTGATCCCATGGTCGCGCTGCGATACGAATAACTCTTCAAGGTCAGCGTAATGCGGTCAACCACGCGTGGAGCGCGGTGGCGCGCGGCAGGAGCGCGAGAGCGCCCAATTTGCGAAAGGTGGCGGCGCGGGCGCGGTAGCCGTGTTCGCCGGCGGCGATGATGGCCATGAAGGGGACGCCGGCGTCGCGGGCGGCCAGCGCGTCGTCAATATTGTCGCCGAGGTAGAGCGCGGTGGCGGGATCGCGGCCGGCAAGAATTTTGTGCAGGCCTTCCGGGTGAGGCTTGATGCGAGTGACGTCGTCCATGGTGATTACCGTGCGGAAATGTCTGGCGGCGGGCCAGCGATCGAAAGTGAAAGAAAATTCGCGGCGGTTGCGCCCGGTGAAAAGATTCAATTCATAGCGGCCGGCCCATTTTTCGATCTGGCGCGGGGTGATGAGCAATTTTTCGTTGAGCACGTTTCCCGGTTTGCCCGCAGCGCCCCAGTAAGAAGTGTTGAATGCGGTTTGCGCCTGTTCATAGGTGGTGGGCGTACCGAGTGAAGTGACCCAGTCGGCGGTCATGCGCCAGTCGTCGTTGTAGCCGGGCTTGGCTTTCCAGCGATGCAGGTCGGCGTAGGTGACCCGGCGGCCGCTTAGTTGGCGAACGGTTTCGAGCGCGGAGCGCCAGTACGTCCCGCGTACGTCGACGAGGACTCCGTCCACGTCGAAAATTAAAATTTTGGGCTGCGTTGGGAGTGTTGTGCGTGCTCTCGATTTCTTGGCGGTCATGGGTGTTTTTAGTTTAGCCTGAAGTATGCGTGCGCGATCGGTGGTTGCGGTATCCGCTGTGCTGGTGGTTGCCCTGTTTTCGTGGTGGCTGGTGCGGGCCAGGCGTGCGGCGGCGCCGCCGGTCAGCACCGAGTCTTCACCAGTGGCGGTATTTTCAACCGACGGCACGTCTGGGCCAACCAGCGCTTCCGCATCTGCACCCACGGCGATCTACGCGCACAACCTCATGCTGCGCAAGGGATCGACCGGGTTCCGTGTCTATGTGCGCTGGCTGCGCGGACAGATGGCGCGCACTTCGCGCAATGTGAATCCCTCGTTCGATGAACCCGATTCGTTCGTGCTGGACGTGAAAAACGGCGTGGTGCATACCAACGTCGGGGACCTGGCGAATTTCCTGAACGACAGCGTTACCAATTCGCCGCTGAAGAATATCAAGCTTACGGGAGACGGCGACCAGCTCAAGGTAAGCGGCACGTTCCGCAGAATTTTACCGATCGAGGCGATTGCCACCATCGGCGTCGCACCCGACAACCGCATCCAGATGCACGTGACGAAAATCAACGTGTTGAAGCTGCCTTTCAAGAAACTGCTGGGCGGACTGAACATCACGGTTTCCAGCCTGTTTCATCCGAAGGATATTCCCGGAATAGAGGTGAAAGACAACGACGTGTTTCTGGACACTGCGAAAGCGGTGCCGCCGCCGCACATTCGCGGGCAACTGACCAGCATCCGCATCATCAATCCCGACATCGTGCAGATTTATGGCAACGCGCAGGAGGACGTAAAGCGCGTGGAGCAATGGCGCAATTTCCTACAGCTGCAGGGCGGCACAATCGATTTCGGGAAGCTCACGATGCGGCACGTCGACCTGATCATGGTCGACCTTTCGAATAACGCGTGGTTTGACCTGGACCTGACCAACTATCAGGATCAGCTGGTGAACGGGTACACGCGGATGACTCCCGAAGCAGGGCTGCAGATTTTCATGCCCAGCCTGGACCAGATTCCCGCCGAGAAGAAAAATCACAGCATCAGCATGGAGTGGTTGAAGCACCGCAACTTGCCGCCTCCTCCGGATATAACCTCGCGCTGATGTGTGTTTCAGGGGCTGAAGCCCCCGCCTCCTAAGGATCTATTGCGGGATCTGGCCGGGTTCTTTCCGCGGTGCGGTTGCCGCGTCCAGAAGCGGCTTGCTACACTGTTTCAGGAAGCGGACCGCGCTTTTTCCATCCAACCTTAGCGAAGTTTCAGAAGATTTTGGCACGAGCGAGAGTGCGTGGTGGCAAGTATCGGCGCGTTTAGGAGAGCGGCATGGCCGGATTCGGCGGAGTGGATTTCATCGATTTCGATTCGCAGCTGAACGACGAAGAAAAGCTGGTGCGGCAGACCGCGCGGCAATTCGTCGACAACGAAGTGATTCCCATTATCGAAAAGCACAGCCGCGAGGGCACATTTCCCAAGCACCTGGTGCCGCAACTGGGCGAGCTGGGATTTTTTGGCGCGAACCTGCATGGATACGGGTGTGCGGGAATGTCCAACGTGGCCTATGGGCTGGTTACCCAGGAACTGGAGCGCGGGGACTCCGGCCTGCGCAGTTTTATTTCGGTGCAAAGCGCGCTGGTGATGTATCCGATTTATACGTATGGCTCGGACGCGCAGAAAGACAAGTGGCTGCCGCTGCTGCAATCGGGGAAGGCCATCGGTTGCTTCGGATTGACGGAGCCGCAGTTTGGTTCGAATCCCGGCGGCATGCTGACCCGCGCGGTGAAAAAGGGCTCCGGCTACGTGCTGAACGGCGAAAAAATGTGGATCACCAGCGGCTCGATCGCAGACGTTGCAGTAGTGTGGGCCAAGTGCGAAGACGAAAAAATTCGCGGGTTTCTGGTGGAGAAAGAAAGAAAAGGCTTCAAGACTTACGACGTACACGGCAAATGGTCGCTGCGCGCTTCGGTGACCTCCGGGCTATCCTTCACCGACTGCGAAATCCCGGAAGAAAATTTGCTGCCCAAGGTGACCGGCCTGAAAGGCCCGCTGGGCTGCCTGAACCAGGCGCGCTACGGAATCGGCTGGGGCGCGCTGGGAGCGGCGATGGCGTGCTACGACACGGCGCTGCAATACGCGAAGACACGAAAGCAATTTGCAAACAAGCCCATCGCGTCGCATCAACTGGTGCAGGAAAAACTGGCGTGGATGATCACGGAAATCGTAAAGGGCCAGCTACTGGCGCTGCACGTGGGACGGCTGAAGGACAACGGTAAAGTCGATCCCGCGCACATCTCCATGTTGAAAATGAACAACGTGGCCATCGCGCTGGAGACGGCACGCAAGGCGCGCGACATCCTGGGTGCCAACGGCATCGTGGACGATTACCCGATCATGCGGCACATGAATAATCTTGAGAGCGTGTCCACCTACGAAGGCACGAATGATATTCACAAACTGGTGATCGGGGAGCGCATCACCGGCATCGCCGCATTTATGTAGGCAGTTTGCGCAACCCACTTACCTAAAGGTTCCAGCGCTTGTCGACTGTGACGTAGCGTTGCCCTATCATAAGCGCCGCCCTCGCACGCCTGTAACGGAACGGAGCGCCATCCATGGAAGCGCAACTCAGCCTTGAATTTCTCCGCGTAGTGGAAACCGCCGCAATCGCAGCGGCGCGCACCATGGGCTTCGGCGACGGCCACAAAGCCGACGAAGTCACCGTCGAAGCCATGCGCAAGACCATGGACTCGGTGCAGATGGACGGCACCATCGTCATCGGCGAAGGCGAGCGCGACGAAGCGCCTATGCTGTACATCGGCGAGAAAGTTGGCCTGGCCACGCACGCGCCCAAGGCTCTGTTTCCGCAGGTGGACATCGCCGTCGATCCGCTGGAAGGCACGAATCTTTGCGCCACCGGCGCGCCCAACGCCATCGTGGTGCTGGCCGCCAGCGAGCGCGGCGGTTTACTGCATGCGCCCGATCTGTACATGGAAAAAATTGTGGTGGGGCCTTCGTGCAAAGGCGCGGTGGACCTGGATGCGCCGGTAGCCGCCAACTTGAAATCGATTGCTCAGCGCCTGGATCGCGACGTAGAAGACCTGGTAGTGATCGTGCTCGACCGCCCGCGCCACGAAAAACTCATCGCAGATATTCGCGCCGCGGGAGCCCGCATCCGCCTGATCGGCGACGGCGACTTATCGGCGGGCATTTCGGCGGCGGTAGTGGGAACCGGCGTGCACGCGGTGATGGGCATCGGCGGCGCGCCGGAAGGCGTGCTGACCGCCGCGGCGCTGCGCTGTTTAAACGGCGAGATTGTGGCGCGACTGATGGTCACCAAGCCGGAGCATGCGGAGCGCCTGGAGAAAATGGGCGTGAAAGATCCCAAGCGCATTTATCTCACCGAAGACCTGGCGCCCGGAAAGAAAATGATTTTCGCGTGCACCGGGGTGACCGACGGAAACCTGCTGCGCGGCGTGCGTTTTTTTGGTGAAGGGGTGCGCACCCAGTCGATGATCCTGACGCTGGACGACCGCCAGGTGCGTTTTGTGGACTCGGTGCATCTCGAAAAGCGCCCCGACATCAAGGTACGATTTAACTAGCCGGCGTTTTCCCCAAAAACGTGCCTGCACCAAAGAACAGGCACGTTTAGAGCACACTTCAGGGCCTACTCCCGCCCCTTGACGCGGTTGTCTGCCAAAATAGTAAGTGGACAGATTTGCCTCCCCTGCGGAGAAACCATGGCGGAATCATCGGCATCGACTGGCTCGTCGTCATCCAAATCATTACTGTGGATGATGATCGCGATGTTTGTGGGAATCGGCGGGCTGCTGGGCGGCGGGCTCTTCATGGCCAACCGGATGGTGCATAGCGTAGGCCTTTCCGCGGCCACCAATAAGGATACCATTCGCACTCCCGCGGGATCATTTCGCATGGAAAAACAGGCGGGACCTAATCTACCGATTTACCCCAATGCAATTCTGGTGCTGCCAGACGAGAAAGCCACGGCGATTGCGCTGCAACAGCGCCGAATGGGCATGAGCGCGGTGACCTACGAAACGCACGACACTCGCGAGTCCGTAGACATCTGGTATTCAAAAAATCTGAGCCCGGAATTTGCGCACCACGATGCGGGAGAAACCCCGCTTCCGGAAGTACTCAAGGAAGCGCGCGTTTCGGAAAAAGATAGCTCGTTCCTCGCTGAGCGCGGGCGGCAGGTGCGCATCGTTTCCTTATCGCTGACTTCCACCGGCACATCCATTTCCCTGATCCGCTTCGATAAAGCTCCGGGACAGTAAGAAAATACTTCAGCGCCGCTCTCCGCATTACCCCACCACCTCACTTTGAATCACCGCGGAAGCCAGGCCAGTGCACCGAAACCGTCCCGCAGGCCAGTAGCACTTCAACTACATACCTCTTACCCTCCGTAATATCGATTCGCTCACTAGAAACATGCGTGCGGTCGAGAAACAAATTATCACCACCGGGATTGTGAACGCCCAGGCAGTTGGAACGACTGGCGGTAAAAACCGCAATACAGGGGTGCACGCCGTGAAAGCTACCTGGACGGGTCTGATCGCAGTGCTGTCGCTCGCGCTCGCGGGCTGTATGGGCGGTAACAGCACTAGTGGAACCAAAGAGCCACAAAAGGGCCAGCTGGCGGTCTCGCCGTCGAGCGCGATGCTTCGCGGGGGCGATACCCAAACCTTCAGTGCAGCCGAAGGCGGAGCCGCAGTGGCTCCAGCGGTGGCGTGGTCCGTGAACGGAGTGGCGGGCGGTAGTGCCGCGATCGGAACGATCAGCGCGGCGGGCGTTTATGTGGCGCCGGAATTTCCTCCCAATGGGGGAGCAGTGACCATCACCGCGGTGGAAACCGCGGACGCTACGAAAACGGCCGGCAGCGCGGTGACCGTGAATAACCCCATACCGCAAGTCACCACGGTGGCGCCGACATCGATTCCTGTAGGAACGTTCACTTTGACAGTGAACGGAGCACACTTTGCAACCGGCGCCGCAGTTCAATTTGGAAGCGTTTCGCTGACCACCACGCGAGTTTCGTCTACCAAGTTGACGGCCATCGGCACGGCTACCAGCGCCGAGGTCGGCAACGTTTCCGTAATGGTAAAGAATCCCGATCCTGGATCGGTCACTTCCGCGACGGTTACCGCCAAAGTGGTGAACAGCGGGCCCATCAGCATCGCGGTTGCGCCCGCGACGGTGACTCTGCGGCCGGGCATAAATGGGTATTTCACGGTTGTGGTTACCGGCACCACCAACACCGCGGTGACCTGGACAATCGATGGTCTCCAACACGGAAGCGCCACGGTCGGCTACATAAACCCGGGGGTTGGTTACACCCCTTACGCGCCTCCCGGAGTTGTGCCCAATCCAAACACGATCACAATCACGGCCACCAGCGTATCCGATCCCAGCAAGAAGGCTTCGTCCATCGTGACGCTGGTAAACCCGACGCCAGTATTGACCGCGGTTAACCCGAGCAGCATCGGCGTCGGGCCATTCCTGCTGACGGTGACGGGCAACAGATTCGTGAATGGGGCAAAAGTAAATTTCGGAGGGCAGGCGCTGACGACCATGTTCGTGTCCACCACGGAGCTGACTGCGACCGGAACGGCCAGCGCATCGCAGGCCGGCAATGTCGCCGTGACGGTGACGAATCCGAATCCCGGTTCAACGACGTCGGGAGCGTTGTCGGCGAACGTTGTGAATGGCGGCCCCGTAATTTCAGCCGCTGCGGCGGTGCGCTTCCTGGAGCAGTCGACCTTCGGACCGACCCCGGCGCTTTCTAATCAACTGCAGCAGACCGGCTTCGATACTTTTCTGCAAGGACAGTTCAGCGCGTCAACTTCCACCTATCCAATACCTGCCGCAGCAGATTCGGATTTGAGCAAAGTACAAACCGCATTTTTCAAGAATGCTGTAAATGACGGCGATCAATTGCGCCAACGCGTGGCTTTCGCGCTGAACGAATTGTGGGTGGTGGGCGCGAACAAGGTGAGCGATCCGGTGGGTTACACCAATTACATGGCGGCGCTGACCAAGGACGGCCTGGGAAATTACTACAACGTGATGAAAGACGTCACGCTGACGCCAGCGATGGGCCATTGGCTGGACATGGTCAACAACGACAAGCCCGGCAATGGACAGCACGCCAACGAAAATTATGCGCGCGAAGTCATGCAGCTTTTTACGCTGGGATTGAGCCAGCTGAATCCGGATGGAACTCCCAAGCTGGACGGCTCGGGTGCGCCGATACCCACGTACACCCAGGATGACGTGATGGCCCTGGGGCGGTCGTTCACCGGCTGGACGTATCCCACGGAACCGGGACAGACGCTGATGAAACACAATCCTGAGTTTTACGGCGGGCCGATGTTGCCATTCGAATCCAATCACGACACCGGAACAAAAACATTTCTGGGCCAGTCTGTAGCCGCCGGTCAATCCGCAGGCCAGGAATTGGACAGCGTGCTCACCATTATTTTCAATCATCCGAATATGCCGCCTTTCGTGGCGACACAACTGATCGAAAAACTGGTGACCAGTAATCCCAGCCCCGCGTATGTGCAGCGGGTGGCTCAGGCTTTCATCAGCGGGAAATTCAATACCTATGGAACCGGCCAGCGCGGGGACATGCAGGCCGTAGCCGCGGCGATCCTCCTCGACCCGGAGGCTCGCCATGGCGACAATTCCATCACCGCGGTGGCTACCGACGGCAAATTGCGTGAACCGGTGGTGATGGAAGTTGCGGTGGCCAGAGCTTTCGGCGCCACTACGGACGGCTCAGGCTTCAGCGGCCAGGGCGGTACCATGTCGCAAAATGTTTTCAACTCAGGAAGCGTATTCAATTTCTTTCCGCCCACGCACCTGATACCGCAGACCACGCTGAACGGCCCGGAATTTGCCATCTTCAACACCAATACCAGCCTGGCGCGCGTGAATTTCATCAACTCCATCGTGTACGGGCAGATCAGCGGCACCACCACGCTGGATTTCTCTCCGGTGATCAACGCCGGCACCCCGGACCAGATGGTGGCCTGGCTGGATACCAACCTGCTTCACGGGACGATTTCGGATTCGATGAAGCAGAGCATCCTCACCGCCGTAAACGCCAGCAGCACCACGGATACCAGCAAGCAGGCGAAGACCGCTATCTACCTGGTGCTTTCTTCGTCGCAATATCAGGTTCAGCGCTAAGGCGCAAAAAAGGGAGATAAGCCATGACGCCGCACACACGCAGGGATTTTCTAAGGCTGGCATGCTGCTCCGCGGCAACGGCGTCGATGGTCGGCGGGCTCAGCAAATTTGGGCTGGTCAGCGCCATGGCGCAAGGCTCCACGGATTACAAAGCGCTGGTGTGCATATTTTTCTTCGGCGGCAACGATTCCAACAATTTGATCGTGCCGATTGATTCGGCCGGATACACGAATTACCAGACTATTCGGGCGAATCTGGCGATCGGCCAAGGCTCGCTGCTGCCTCTGCAGATCAATGGGCAAGCCAATTTCGGCTTGCATCCCAACCTGACGCAATTGCAGACACTGTTCAACACTGACAAGGCGCTTGCGGTGCTGACAAATGTGGGTACGCTGGTGCAGCCCACCACGCGGCAAAATTACCAGCAATTTCAGCACGTGCCGGAAAACCTGTTTTCACATTCCGACCAGCAGGACCAGTGGCAAACCACGCAGCTATCCGGAAGTCCCAACGCCGGATGGGCCGGAAAAGTCGCGGACAAAGTTGGTCCGGCGTTTAACAGCAGCGCGCAGTTCCCGCCTATCCTCTCGGTGGCCGGCAGTCCGATTTTTTGCACCGGAGACGTCACCCGCCCTTTCACCATGAGCCCCGGAAGCACCCCGGGTGTGCAAGGCATCGGCACTTCCTCGGGGGGACAGGCGCGTTTTCAGTCGCTGCAGGAACTGCTGACGTTTGATACCGGAATTTCCATGGTGCAGGCGGCCAGCACGGTCACCGGACAATCCGTGCAACAGGGCGCCCTATTATCCGCCGCGCTCAAAAATATTCCCGCGATCCAGACGGTCTTCCCGGCCAACAACGGACTGGCTTCGCAGTTGAAACAGGTGGCGCAGGTAATTGCGGCGCGCAGTGCATTGAGCGTCAACCGGCAGATTTTCTTTTGCTCACTGGGCGGCTTCGATACCCACAGCGATCAATTGCCTACGCAGGCGGGATTGTTTTCGCAATTAAACGGCGCGATGGCCGCGTTCTATCAGGCGACTAAAGAGCTGGGCGTGGCGAGCAACGTCACCACCTTCACTCTGTCGGAGTTCAGCCGCACCTTTCAGCCCGGTTCCAACCAGGGCACGGACCACGCCTGGGGCGGACATCAATTAATGATGGGCGGCGCGGTAAAAGGAAACGCGCTGTACGGACAATTCCCAACGCAGGCGCTGGCCGGGCCGGACGATACCGGCAATAACGGCCGCTGGATTCCGTCCACCTCGGTCGATCAATATGCCGCCACGCTGGCTTCGTGGTTTGGAGTGGCCGCCAGCGATTTGCCAAGCATTTTCCCGAATCTGGCGAATTTCCAGACATCAAACCTGGGATTTCTGGGTTAACCAGAACAACTTCACGGGGCACAAGGTTCGAGCTCTCTGG
>JBBRZT010000040.1:0-17771 GCA_038236395.1 Candidatus Acidiferrales bacterium | reverse complement strand
GCGCGACCCATTTCGCCCGCGCCAGATAAGGCGCAGGAATAATGTTGGGCCGTTCGGTCAGCTCAAAGAAATTGTCCGGCGAAGTTTTGAAGGAGAGCCACACGGGAGCCGGTTCCAGCACCGCGTGAGCGAACATTTTTCGGGCAACCTTGAAGGTAAGGTCGTTGCCCCAGATCATGTGCTCGGTGACAGAGGGAAACGAAAGACAAAGATCGGCACCCAGCCGGCGTCCATAGATTGGCGATCACGCCTTGGTGAGAATTTTGTACTGCGCCGAAGTGAGGGGAACGACCGATAGCCGCCCCTGGCGCACCAACGGCGAATCTTCAAACAGCGAATCGGCTTTCATCTCCGCCAGCGAAACGGGAGTTTTCAAAGCTTTCCCGGCCTTCAAAGTGACCACGGGATTTTTAGGGTCGTCGTTGTTTACTTTCACCACCGACGCGGTGCCCACCGCGCTTTTGATGTCGCCGGTTTCATAGACGACCAGTTTCGTTCCGGGCTTCATCTCGCGAAGATTCCTGAGCGCCACGGGATTGGATACGCCGTCCCACTCGGTAACGGAATCGCGCTGCAGGTCGGCGAACGAATATCCGGTCGGTTCGGTCTTTAGCAGATAATAGTCGGAAGCCATGGACGCCACCTCTCTTGGAAGACACCATTCTTGAGAAATACCATTTTACTCATTCGCCGGCACTCTTGCGATTATTGAAACTGGGCTCACGGCTGCGTCAGAACGCCGGGAGTCATGAATAAAGACGCCCTGATCGATAATAACCGCATGGCACCGTGCAAATCGCGGGCGTTGCAAAACTCACTATAATCGAATCACTGCGAAATCAGGTTGCAATCCGCGCGCAGCAGGAACTTCGTGAAGGCGAATACATAACCAATGGCATCTCCGGGGGAAACGATCGTCGAGTCACGACCCGCCGTTACGCAGCCGGCGAAGACCGCTTTTTCCTGGGGCCGATATCCGCACGTGCAGCATCGCGCCATCCATAAAGCGACCTGGACCGACGAGTTGCCGCGCATTTTGGAGAGCGCCACTTCTGGCTCGTTGCTGCCTTATGGATTGGGCAGAAGCTACGGGGATTCCTGCCTGAATGACGGGCGCGACCTGGTCGATTGTTCGCGGCTGACGCGACTCCAAAGTTTTGACGCCGAGAGCGGAGTGCTGCGCTGCGAATGCGGTGTGAGTCTCGCAGAGGTGCTGGAAATCGCGATACCCAAGGGCTGGTTTCTGCCGGTCACTCCCGGCACGAGATTTGTGACCGTGGCCGGCGCGATCGCCAACGATGTGCACGGAAAAAATCACCATCGCGCAGGAACGTTCGGGCATCACGTGCGCAAGATGGCCATTTACCGGTCGGATTATGGACTGGTGATTTGCAGCCCGGAAGAGAATCCGGATTTGTTTCGCGCGACGATTGGCGGACTGGGACTCACCGGAATCATCGCCTGGGCTGAAATACAGCTACGGCGCATCTCGAGCTCGCGCATCGACACGGAAACAATTCCTTATCATTCGCTGGCCGAATTTCAGAAACTGAGCAGCGAAAGCGACGAAGCGTTTGAGTACACCGCCGCGTGGATCGATTGCTTCTCGGGCGCCAGCCTCCGGGGGATTTTTTTTCGGGGAAATCACGATAAGAAACCTAACCTGGAGGTACGCAACAAGTCAGGCCCCTCGGTGCCGTTTGTTTTTCCCGGCTTCCTGCTGAACCGCTATTCCGTCAAGGCCTTCAACAATATCTATTACGGAATCAAATCTTCCTGGAAAAAAGCATCCTTGACACCTTATGATTCGTTTTTTTATCCCCTGGATGGCATTGGGCGCTGGAACCTGATTTATGGCCAGCAGGGTTTTCTGCAATATCAATGCGTAGTGCCCGAAGATTCCTCCGGGGCGATCGAAGAACTGTTGCGGCTGATCGCCGATTCCAGGATGGGCTCTTTCCTGGGAGTATTGAAGCGCTTCGGTGCGGCGCCGCCGGCAGGGATACTTTCATTTCCCAGAGCGGGGCTGACGCTGGCGCTGGATTTTGCGATGCACGGCGAAGCGACTTTACGGCTGATGGAAGCTCTCGACCGCGTGGTGCTGAGCTGCGGCGGCGCGCTCTATCCGGCGAAAGACGCGCGCATGAGCGGGGCGATGTTCGACGCATCGTTTCCCAATTGGCGAACGTTTGAAACGTATGTCGATCCGAAATTGTCGTCGTCATTCTGGCGGCGCGTCACGGAGAAGCGCTAAAGTCATGAAGAAAGTTGTGATTCTCGGCGCCACATCGGGCATCGCGCAAGAAGTGCAGCGCATGCTGATCAAGGAAGGAGTGGAACTGTTGCTGGTGGCGCGCAACAGCGAGCGGTTGCTGGCGATTGCCGCGGACCTGGGAACCAGGGGCGCGGTGAACGTCGCGACATTAGCGGCGGATCTGGCGGATGTTTCGGCGCATGAGAACATTTTGGCGCATGTACAGGAACAGCTTCCGGAATTCGACACGATCTTGCTGGCTTACGGAACGAGGCTGGACCAGGAACAATGCAGGCACTCCGTGCCCATGGCGTTGCAGGAACTGCATACCAATTTTATTTCCGCGGCCGCGCTGCTGACGGTGTTCGCGGATTATTTCGAAGAGCGAAAAAGCGGATGCATCGCGGCGATTACTTCCGTGGCGGGCGAGCGCGGAAGGCGCTCGAACTATGTTTATGGCTCGGCAAAAGGCGCTCTGAGCCTTTTCCTGCAGGGGCTGCGCAGCCGATTGTATGCGTCGGGAGTGCGGGTCATCACCATAAAGCCGGGGCCGGTGGACACCGCCATGACCGACGGCATGGAGAAGGGCTCGATGTTTGCCGATCCGAAAGACGTGGCAAAAGATATCTGCCGCGCGATGGCAAAGCGTTCTCCAGAAATTCTGTACACGCCATGGAAGTGGAAATACGTGATGGCCATTGTGCGCGCGATTCCCGAAGGACTCTTCAAGCGCCTCAATTTCTAAACGAAGGTCCCGCCACTACAGGGGCAATTTTCTTGCTATCGCCAGGGAAGCTCTGACAACATCCTTATCGCTTGATTATGTATCTCGCCAATTTCCATGAACTCCTGACATGCGGTATTTAGCCGATACTTCGCCATCGACTCTCCTGTTTGCTGCTTCATTGCTCGTGTTTGTTGCGGTGCGGATGCTCTGGCCGGCGCAAATACCCAAAATCATCGAGTTTATGGAGTCCCGAAAGATCTGGCTGCCGGCGTGCGCGATTGTGCTGGCTGGTTACCTGGTTCTGCTGGGCTTGAGCACCACGTACCTGGGCTTCAGCGATCACGTCGAACCAAATATCGTCGCGGTGTCCTCGCTGGTCAGTCGCGGAGCGCCGCTATATCACGGACTGGAATCGGCGCAACGTTACTCGCTGCTTTACGGGCCGATGAGTTATCTGCCGTTTGTGTGGGCGCTGCGGATTTTTGGGCAACAGGTCTTGTCCGTGAAGCTGGTGGTGGTACTCGCAAATGTGGCGCTGTTTGCATTGTTGTGGCACGTGTACCGGACGCTTTTGACCCGGGAACAAACGGCCCTGGCCACGGTAGCGATAATCCCATTCCTGTTCGCAGGCGAGCCTTACATGGTCGAAGTGCGCGGCGACGTGTTGATGATTGTGGCGGCGGCGCTGGGCCTGGCCGGAGCAACCAGCGCTTCACGATGGCGCGCGGCGTTGATGCTTGCGGCTGGAACAGGGATATGCGTGGGAGCGAAAATCACCGGCGGTGTTTATTTTGTTCCATTGTTCGTGATGCTTTACAAGCGGCATGGCTTGCGAATCACAGCGGCGGCAGGCCTGGGCGCGGGCCTGATCGCGTGCCTTCCGTTTGGGTTGCCGGAAGTTTCAGCCATCAATCATTTTCTGTGGCTGCGCGAAGCCGGCCGCCACCCGTTGGCCTGGTTTGAACTGTTACGCAATGCCAAGGCGCTGGCAACCGTCAGCATTCCGGTCCTGCTGCTGATGTGGCGCTTGTGTGAACGTGACCGTCAGGTCCGGCTGCTCTATTTGCGCCAGGAAAAAATGTTTCTGCTGGCGCTTTTGTTTTCGTTCGGGTTGACCACGGTAGCAGCGTCAAAACTGGGCGCGGGAGAGCACCACTACTTGCCCTTTTATCCTTTGCTGGGCTACGTGTGCTGCGACCTGTACAGCCGTGCCAAGACGGCAAGCGGGATGGGAAGGAGTTCGCTGCGCGCCACCGTTTCCATAATTTGCTGCATCTGGTTGCTGGCCAGAGTGGGAACGCGGGTCGAATGGGGCTGGGATTTGACCGGTCCGCATGTGCTGGAGGGACGCGAAATGGCCGTCTCTGTCACGAGGGACTTGAGGGAAATCATGCGCCAGCATCCGGCGGAGAAAATCGAAATGGGTTATGGAGAGCAAATGGGGAAGACCAACGAGCTCACTTATTTTCGGCCGGTCCTGGTGTTCGCTGGAAATCCGATGACGCTGGACGCGCCGGCATTAGCAGACATGGAGCTGGGGAAGCTGGCTGTTCCGCAAAGCACGATTGCATATATACAGTCGTGCCAAACACAAATCTGGTTGATTCCCAAAGGCGAGCACCCATTTACTCTGCCTTCGCTCTACGATGATGCGGACAGTTTTCCTCGACGCGATATTTTTGGGGATGCTTTACGGGCCGCGTTTTTCGGGCAGTACCAGAAGCGAGAAACGAGTGCTTATTTCGATTTGTGGTCGTGCGCGGGGAAAAAGCCGGCAAGCTAAGATTAGCGACGGCGCGCTGAAATGTTGAACAACCACTACCCGGCGCGGTCGCCCGCGCGAACGCCTCAGTGAAAAGTTAACGATTTGGCGGCGAGAAGTACGGCAAGCGAAGCGGCGCACACCAGCCAGGTGACCCAATCGCCGGCAGCGTACACAATCGGATCATCACGCATGTTGCCGCGTGTGGTGGCGAGCCATAGCCGGAATTGCCAGAATAGAATCAGCGGCACCAGGCCCCACAAAACTCCGGGCGAGGCATAGCGCCCAATATTCGCTTCGGCCTCGATGAACAGCGCCAGCACCAGGGTGGCGGCCAGCGCGGAACCGCAGCCAAACATCTGCAGAATGGGAATGTCTTCGAGGCGATACCCGCGGCGCGCGAGGCTGAAACCTTGAGGTGCAATCGCTTTCAGTTCCGCTACGCGCTTGACCAGCGCCAGACCGAGAAAAAGAAAATTGGAAAAGGCCAGCAACCAGAAAGACACGGGCCATCCCGAGGCTCGGCCGCCGCCGAAAAGGCGGATGGTGTACAAGCCGGCGAGCATGAACACGTCCACCAGCGGCATGGTTTTCAGGCTGGCGGTGTACGCGACGGACATCAGCGCATAAATCAAGATTATGGTGAGAACGTTACCCAAAATTGCCAGCGCAGTGCCGGCGGCAAGAAGTATCACGGCGATCAGCACTCCCAGATGCAGCGGAATTTCTCCGCTGGCAAACGGCCGCGCGGATTTGCGCGGATGAGTCCGATCGGCGCTCAGGTCGGAAATATCGTTCAACAAATAAATGGCGGAAGCGGTGGCGGAGAATGCGAGAAAAGCATAGGCGGCGTGGTTCCACGCAGACAAGTCGCGCATCGCGTGCGCGGTAACGATGGGCACAAACACCAGCACGTTTTTCACCCATTGATGCGGGCGCATGGCGCGCACAATCGCCGGTAGAACGGCGGGGCGCTCGGCGATTTCCGCTTCGACGACCGCGGAATCGCGCGCGGCAGCGGCTACATGGCGCGGAGCATTGACGATGACCGCTGAGCCTGCGGCGCGCCAGACGGGGACGTCGGCGCTGCTGTTGCCAGCGTAGGCAAAACCCTTTTCGCCGAAGCGCGTGGACAACATGCTCGCCTTCACGCGTCCCTTGACATTTTTCACGCCGTCGGAAGCAATGACTTCGTCGAAAAGTTCAAGGTGGTCCGCGACTTTCTGAGCGGTGATGGAGTCGGCGGCGGTAACCAGTATCAGCGAGCGGCCCGCGGACTTCTGTTCCCGCAAATAGGCCAGCAGTTTTTTGTTATAGGGCAGCAAGGAAGCGTTCAACGCGGAGTTCTGCGCTACTCGTTTTTTGAAAACCGCGCGACTGGAGAACAATCCCGCGAAGCACCACAGCAAGCGGAAATTCAGCGGCAGCGAAAAAACGTCTTCGAGCAGGGTGTCGGAGCGCACCACGGTGCCGTCCAGGTCGACGCACAGGGGCAGCAGCGTTGTGGCCGGCGCTACCTTAAAGGGGGTAATGGGGTTCATAAGCGCGCGCGAAAGTTGTGACGCCTATGGTAGCGCATCGTCAGCGGCGCCCCAATGCGGGCGGCTCGCAAAGGTAGCAGGATAGTTAGTAACTTTTTCTTTCAGACTGCCGCTACCTGACGGTCGATAGGTCAGCGCAGCTCGCGGATGATTTCGCGCGCGGCGTTGGCGCCGGATGCGCCGGTGAGGCCGTTGCCGGGATGCGTGCCGGAGCCGCACAGAAACAATCCGCGAATGGGGGTCTTGTAGCGCGCCCAATCAAGCACCGGACGCATGGTGAAAAGCTGGTCGAGAGCTAGTTCGCCATGAAAAATATGGCCGCCGGTGAAGCCGTACGTGGTTTCGAGGTCCAGCGGCGTGATGATTTGCGAGGCTTCCACGAGGTCGGCGAAATTCGGCGAATATTCCGCGATGGTTTTGATGACGGCCTCGCCCAGAGCTTTGCGGCGCGTGTCCCAAGTTCCTTTTTTCAATTTGTACGGCGCGAACTGCACGTAGGCGGAGACGACGTGCCTGCCCGCGGGCGCGAGGGACGGATCGAGCAGCGACGGAATGGTCAGCTCGAGATACGGAGCGGCGGAAAATTCGCCGTACTTGGAAGCGTCGAAAGCGCGCTCGAGATAATCGATTTCCGGGCCGATGTGAATGCGGCCGGAAAGCGACTGGCGGAAACCGTCGGGACCGACGGTGCCTGCGAGAGAAGGAAAAGCGGGCAGTTCGCCCAGCGCGAAATTAACTTTGGCCACGGTGCCGTTGGAGCGAATGTTGCGGATGCGCAGAGCAAAAGTGGGATCGAGCTGCGACGGGTCCATAAGCTGAAAAAATGTGCGCTTGGGGTCCACCCCGGAAACTACGGCTTCGACGGAAATTTCTTCTCCACTTGCAAGCACCACTCCTGTAGCCGCGCCGTCTTTGATGCGGATGTGCTGCACTTCCGCTTCGGTGCGAATTTCCACGCCGGCCTGCTTGGCGGCTGCAGCGAGCGCGTGGGTGAAAGTGCCGAGGCCGCCGCGCGAAAAAGTGGCGGATCCGACGGGATGGGGATCGGCGGCGGCGCGCAACAGCAACACCGCGGTGGATCCGGCGGACCAGGGACCGAGAGCGGTGCCGAAGATTCCGCGCGAAGCAATCACCGCGCGAAGTAATTCGCTTTCGAAAAATTCGACAACAAAATCCGCGACGGCCATGGGGCCCCAGCGCAGCAGATCGAAAATGCCATACTTGCCGAGGCCTCGAACGCCGCGGCCGGTCTTCAGCAGATTCCACAAATCTTCAGGCGACGGCTTGTCGATGGATGGAGGCGTGATGGCGCAGATTTGCGCGAAGACACCGGAAATTTTGGCCAGCGAAGCGGCAAACTCCGTGTATTTTGCGGCGTCTTTCGCGGAGAGGCGCGCGATGCCGCCGGCGGTTTTGGCGTGATCATCGTAGAAAAGCAGCGATTGGCCGGTTAAGGAAGGCGCGAAAACGCGCGGGTCGGGGCGCAAAATTTCGCAATCAAATTTCTCGACGGCCAGGTCGCTGGCGACATCTTCGCGCAAGGGGCCGAGCGTGTGCGACAGTGTCGAGGCCCGAAAGCCGGGATGAAATTCTTCGGTGATCGCGCCGCCACCGACAACATCGCTGCGTTCCAGAACCAGCGGCTTGAATCCGCCCTTGGCCAGATAAAACGCGGCGATCAGTGCGTTGTGGCCGCCGCCGATGAAAACTACGCGCTGTCCGATGGGCATGGTCAGTTGGACTCTTTGGCGGAGCGCGCCGCAGGCGCGGCGGGTTCAGGCGCCGCCTGCGCGCCGTTTGAGCCACGCTGCGACGCCGGCTTTTTCCATTCCTTGAGGATCACCTGGCTGGCGATGCGGCCATTTGCACCCATGATGCCGCCGCCGGGGTGCGTCGCCGAGCCGCACATATAAAGGTTATCGACGGGGGTGCGGTAGTAGGCCCAGCCGGCCACCGGGCGCAGAAAAAATAATTGCTCGAGAGAAAGTTCGCCCTGAAAAATGTTGCCCTGGGTGAGGCCGAATTCGCGCTCGAGATCGAGCGGGGTAAGAATCTGGCGGCCGACGATAATTTTTTTGATGTTGGGCGCGTATTCGGAAATCGTGTCGATCACGTTGTCGCCAAATGCTTCGCGCTGGTCGTCCCATGTTCCTTCCGCGAGTTTGTACGGCGCGTACTGCACGAAGCAGGAGAGCACGTGCTTGCCGGGAGGCGCGACGCTGGGATCGGTCAAACTGGGAATGACCATGTCGATATACGGGCGGCGAGAATAGTGGCCGTACTTGGCGTCGTCGTAAGCGAGCTCCATGTATTCCATGCTGGGCGAAATGGAAATTGCGCCGCGAAGGTGCGCGCCATCTCCGGGCATCGATTTGAATTCCGGCAGCGCGTCGAGCGCGATATTCACCTTGCCGGAGGAGCCGCGGAATTTGTAGCGGCGCACGCCTTCCAGGAAATCAGAAGGCAGCTCGGAAGGCTCCAGAAATTTTTCGAAGGTGAGATGGGGGTCGACACTGGAAGAAATTACGTTGGCGCCGATTTCTTCGCCGGATTGCAGCACGACGCCGGCGGCGCGTCCGTTTTTCACCACAATTTTTCCAACCGGGGCTTTGGTGCGAATCTCGACGCCAGCTTCACGCGCGGCTGCGGCGATGGCGTTGGAAATCGCGCCGGTGCCGCCGCGGCTGAATCCCCAGGAGCGAAATGCGCCGTCGATTTCGCCCATGTAGTGATGGAGCAAAACGTAGGCGGTGCCGGGCGAGCGAATGCCGAGGAATGTTCCGATGATTCCCGAGGCGGACATGGTGGCTTTCAGTACGTCGGTCTCAAACCACTGGTCGAGAAAATCGGCGGAGCTCATGGTCATGAGCTGGATGAGCGTGTAGCGCTCGTCGGAAGACAATTCGCGGAAGCGCTGCATCATGAAATGAAGCTGCTTGAGGTCGCGCGGATTGAGCGTGGTGGGATCGGGCGGCACCATGGAGAGCATGGGCTTCACGAAGCGGCACATGGGCGTCATCATTTTCGAAAATTCGTCGTAAGCCTCGGCGTCGACACGCGAGTGGCGGCGAATTTCGCGGATGGACTTGGCGTGATCGTTCATGCGCCAGAGGTGATTGCCGTCGGGCATGGGCGAAAAGGTGCCGTCGAGCGGCAGGATTTCGAGACCGTGGCGCGGAAGATCGAGCTCGCGGATGATTTCGGGGCGCAGCAGGGACACTACGTAGGAACATTCAGAAAAAAGAAAACCGGGGATGATTTCTTCAGTAACGGCGGCGCCACCGAGAACGTGGCGGCGCTCGAGGACCAGTACCTTTTTGCCAGCCTTGGCCAGGTAGGCGGCGTTGACCAGTCCATTGTGACCGCCACCGATGACGATCACGTCATAATGCTGCATCATTTTGTAAAAGCTCCGTCACACACCAGCGCGAGGTATCGACAAAAGAGGCGATCGCAAAGCGCGTTGAATCAATCAGGGCGAAGAAATCAGAAGGCATTCTACTAATGGCGGCTACGGCGCACAAGTCGGCGGTCAAGCCGAGCGTGGGTAGGACGGGGCCGTGCGCTCACGTATACTTCGAAACAAATGGACTGGCTTTCGTGGGCGCCGCTCGGTGCGGCGATGCTGCACATGTTCGAGGAGTTTGTTTTCCCCGGCGGATTTATGGCCTGGTATCGCCGCTATCGCGATGGCGGCGCGCGGGTCACGGTGCGATTTCTGGTGATTATTAATGCGGCGCTGCTGGTGGCCTGCCTCGATATCGGGTTTCTGCGGCACCGAACCGCCGGCGTGATCTATTGGCTGGTGATTGCCGCGGTGCTGTGTTCCAACGGCATCTGGCACGCCTGGGCCAGCTACAAATCTCGCGGCTATTCGCCCGGGGTGATCACCGGCCTGTTGATTTACCTGCCGATGACGGTGTTCGGCTATATTCAATTTCTGCGCGCAGGAAAAGCTTCGGCCGGCGCTGCGATCGTCGCGGGAAGTGTGGGCGGCTCGTATCACTTGTGGTCTGCGTTGTATCACCGCACGACGCGAGGATAGTTTTGATGAGAGTAGCGTCGTTGAATGTCGGGCTGCCGCGAGAAGTGACCTGGCACGGGCAATTAGTCGCCACCGGGATTTTCAAGGAGCCGGTTGCGGGCCGCGTGGTTATGCGCAAATTGAATCTCGACGGTGACCAGCAGGCCGACCTGTCCGTGCACGGCGGCAAATATAAGGCGGTGTATTGCTATCCGCTGGAACACTACACGTATTGGAAGAAAGAATTGCCCGGGCGCGATTTGCCGCTGGCGATTTTTGGTGAAAATTTAACGACCGAGGGGATGCTGGAAGAATCCGTGCACCTGGGCGATCGATTTTCAATCGGGACCGCGGAAGTGGTGGTGACGCAGCCGCGGCTGCCTTGCTACAAGCTGGGCATTCGGTTTCAGTCCGACGACATGGTGAGGCGATTTCTGGCCAGCCGGCGCAGTGGATTTTATGTGGCGGTAACGCGTGAGGGCGAAGTTGGCGGGGGAGATGAAATCAAAGAAATATTGCGAGATAAGAATGAAGTATCGATCGCGGATATCGTCCGGCTATATGTCGCGAAGAAATACACGGAGGCTGACGCGGAGGTGATTCGCCGGGCTTTGCAGGTGGCGGCATTTCCGGAGCACTGGAAGGAAGAGTTTGCCGAGCGGCTGGCAAGATAATTTTGGCGTCGTGACCATGCGGCTTGCGAGCATGGCGACTTGGTACCTATAATTCGATGACTGTTTAACGGGCGTTGCTTTTTGTTTTGCCGCAGGTGGCTGCGGATATTGGAGGTCTTGTGCCGGTTGGTACCGCGTTTCACGAAAGAACGCTTGCGCTGTGCGAGAGTCTGAATTATCGCGAGTGGTCGGGCTACTACACGGTGAGCGTGTATGAGATGCATCACGAGCACGAGTACAACGCCATCCGCAATTCCGCGGCGCTGATCGATATTTCGCCGCTGTTCAAATACAAAGTGACCGGGCGGGATGCCACCAAGCTGGTGAACCGCGTGATTTCGCGGGACATCAATAAAGTGGCCGTCGACCAGGTGATTTATTGCTGCTGGTGCGATCCCGAAGGGAAAGTGATCGACGATGGCACGATTACGCGGCTGGGCGAAAACGAATATCGCTGGACGGCGGCGGACCCCAGCTTGCGATGGTTTCAGCAGAACGCGCTGGGGCTGGACGTAAAAATCGAAGACATCACTGAGCAGGTGGCGGCGCTGGCGCTGCAGGGGCCGACTTCCGGAAAACTGCTGAACGCAGTAGCCGATGCGGACGTCACCAATCTGAAGTATTTTCGCGTCACGCACGGAAAAATTGCCGGAGTGCCGGTGGATATCTCGCGCACCGGTTATACCGGAGATCTGGGATTTGAAATCTGGATGCCTTGGCGCGACGCGGTGAAAGTGTGGGACGCGCTGAATTCGAAGGGAAAAGCGTTCGATATTCATCCGGCGGGAATGATTGCACTGGATATTGCGCGCATCGAAGCGGGCCTGATTCTGATTGAGGTGGATTACACCTCCAGCAAAAAAGCGCTGATCGATGCGCAGAGTTTTTCTCCTGCGGAAATTGGACTTGGCAAGCTGGTAGATTTGAAGAAGGAAACGTTTGTGGGCCGCGAAGCGCTGGCGCGCGAAGCTAAAAAAGGCGCCGAGCGCGCATTGGTGGGCCTGGAAATTAATTGGAACGAAGTGGAAGCGCTGTACGACAAAATGGGCATGGCACCGCAGGTGCCGAGCATGGCGTCGCGCGTGGCCGTGCCGGTGTATCGCGGCGGGCGAGTAGCCGGGAAGGCGACGTCCACGACGTGGTCGCCGACGCTGAAGAAAATGATCGCGCTGGCGTGCGTCGGCCGCGAGCACTCGACGGTGGGCACGACGTTGAGTATCGAAATGACTGTTGAAGCGGTGCGGCACACTGTTTCGGCAAAGATTGTGCCGATGCCGTTTTTTAATCCGGCGCGGAAGATGGCTGTGCCGGTGATTTAGCGCGGGCGTCTATTATCAGACGACCGGTTGCGAATTTTCCTTCGACATCAATCACTCATTCAGGCGGTTGTATTTTTTCAGGACGGCACGGAGGCGGTCGTGCGGCAGCGCGATGACTTTGTGATTTTCGATGCCGGTCATGGTTTCGGCGGCGACCATGGCGTTGATGATGGCTTCTTCGGTGGCCTGCACGGTAGCGGCGAAGAGCGGCTCGATTTTTTCGTTGGGCAGGAATTTTAGATCCACGACGCGATCGGCAAACGCGGCTCCCGGATTAGCGGTGGAGAAAGCGATAAAAATGTCACCGGAGCCATTGCCGGAGATGCTGCCGTCGCGTCCGAGGCCGAGAGTGACGCGGCGGGCTAGTCGCTTCAGTTGATGCGCGACGAGCGGGGCGTCGGTGGCGACGACCACGATGATGGAGCCGCGATCCGATTCGTTGAAAGAAGTCGAGGCGTAGGCGCGCTCGTCGGGAATTTCCTTGCCCACCGGGACGCCGGCGATGCGCAGATTCGGACGCACTCCATAATTGCATTGCGCCAGTACGCCGACGGTGTAGCCTCCGAATTTTTCTTCCAGCTTGCGGGAAGAAGTGCCGATGCCGCCTTTGAATTCGTTGCAAATCATTCCGGTGCCGCCGCCGACGTTGCCTTCGGCGACGGGTCCGGCGGCTGCGGTATCGATGGCGTGAAGAGCGTCGGCGGGCTTCACGTGAAAGCCGTTGAGGTCGTTGAGCCAGCCGTCCCAGGTTTCCGCGACGACGGGCAGCGACCACCAGTAACCAGCAGGGTCGGGCTGGCCGTGAGCGACGCGCCACTGAATGACCGCATCGCGCACTACGCCGACGCTGTGAGTGTTGGTGAGCATCACCGGGCCTTCGAGAAAGCCGGATTCTTCGACCCAGGTGGTGCCGGTCATTTCACCGTTGCCATTTTCGGTGAACCAGCCGGCGAAAACGGGATCGCTCATGGATTTCGCGCCGCGCGGCAAAACAGCGGTGACGCCGGTGCGCACCGGGCCTTTGCCGATTTGCAGTTTTCCTTCGCCGGAGATGAGCGTGGTTTCGCCGACGGTGACGCCCGCGACGTCGGTGATGGCGTTGAGCCGGCCGGGCGTGCCGTCAAACGGGACACCGAGGTCGCGGGCGCGCGGCTTGGTGAGTTTTTTCTCCTGGGCGTTTTCCTGCGCGCGAGTGGCGACCGCGAAAAACGAAATCGCAGCGAGAAACGAGGCTAGGACCGTGAAATGATGGCGCATGTTCTGGTTTTTTCTCCGGAGACGAGGACAAGTACGGCTTCGAACAGTAATGCAACGGCCGATTAAAGAAAAGTGGGATTTCTGTAACCTTGATTTTCTTGAGACGTGGCAGTGGAAACAAAAATTTATCCGGGAAATACTCTAGCTAGCGCGGATTGCAGCGCGGTGGCGATGCGCGCGGACTCTTCGGCGCTCAAAATAAACGGAGGGGCCAGGAGAATGTGGTCGCCGCGCAGGCCGTCGACGCAGCCTTGTGTGGGATAGGTGAGGACGTTTTCTTCGAGCGCGGCCTGGCGGATGCGCTCGGCGATATTTTGCGAAGGCGGAAATGGTTCGCGGGATGTTTTGTCTTTTACAAACTCGACGCCGATCAGCAGGCCGAGCCCGCGAATGTCGCCGACGTGCGGATGCGCGAGCAGGGGAGCCAGATCGGCCCGCAGCTTTTTTGAAATGGCGTCCACCCGCTCGAATAGTTTGTGGGCTTCCAGATAATCGAGCACGGCGTTGCCCGCGGCGGTGGAAACGGGATGCGCCTGATAGGTGAAGCCGTGATGGAAAGCGCCGGAGCCGCGATCGAAGGCGTCCACGACGCGCGCGGAGACGAGTACCGCGCCGAGCGGCGCGTACCCGCCGGCGATTCCCTTCCCCACCAAAATGATGTCGGGCTCGACATTCCAGTGCTGGATGGCGAAGGGTTTTCCGGTGCGGCCCATGCCGGACATGATTTCGTCGGCGATGAGCAGAATTTTATTTTCGCGGCAGATTTCCGCGATGCGCGCGACGTAGCCGTCGCTGGGCACAGCCGCTCCCAGCGTGGCGCCGACGACCGGCTCGAAAATAAATGCGGCGGAGGAATGGCCGGACGGGCCGTGGAGAAATGTTTCAAGCTCGTTGGCGCACGTGAGTCCGTACGCGGTGTCCTGCAAAGCTGTGGCGCTGTGATACGGAAAACACGGCGCGATATGGCCCCATTCGGCGAGCAGCGTCTGGTAGGGAGCGCGGCGCGCGAGGTTGCCGCTGACAGACATCGCGCCAAGGGTGCTGCCGTGGTAACTCTGGCGGCGCGAGACCACGCCGAAACGTTGCGGCTGGTCGGTTTCCAGATGGAACTGGCGCGCGAGCTTGATGGCTGTTTCGGTGGCTTCCGAGCCGCCGGAGGTGAAGTACACGCGGCCGCCGTGGCGGAAATTTGGCGGCGCGAGTTGCAGAAGGCGGGCGGCAAGTCTTTCCGCGGGTGCGGAATGGAACTGCGTGGTATGCGCGAATGCCAGCTGCGTGGATTGTTCGGCCATGGCGCGGCCGATTTCGGCGACGCCGTGTCCGATGTTGATGACCGCGGCCTGGCCGGCGGCATCCAGAAAACGGCGGCCATCGGCAGAAATAATCCAGCAGCCTTCGCCGCGGACGGCGACTGGATAATCCTTGCGGAAATTTCGCGGGAAAACGCTGGAGTGATCCGGCATGGCGGCTTGGAACGAGATTGTAGCAGAGAGAAAGATTGGGAGATGCGCGACGAGAGAAGCCGCGCGGTGAGAACGAGTGAGGTGAAGAGGTGTGCTACGCTGGCGGCGTTTTCAGCGCGGCGCAGCGTGAGGATACCGGCGAGCGCGAACATTTTTTCATTACTGGAGCAAGTTTGGCGGAGACTTCCGGCGGTCTGGTTCGAACAATTGGGCGCTGGAGCCTGGCAGCGTTGATCGTCAACTCCGTGATTGGCGGCGGTGTTTTTGGCTTGCCCAGCGTGGTGGCGGCGCGGCTGGGCAATTATGGCGCGCTGGCGTATTTGATTGCAGGGGCGGGCATCGCGCTGATTGCCGCGTGCCTCAGCGAAGTGGCGTCGCAATTTCGCGAGACGGGCGGTCCCTATCTTTACGCGCGCACGGCGCTGGGCAGATTCTGGGGGATCCAGATCGCGTGGATGACCTGGCTGGCGCGATTGACGGCGGCGTCGGGCACGGCAAATTTATTCGCGACTTATCTTGCGGAATTCAGCTCGCGCGCGGTGCAGCCGGTTTATCGCGCAGTGATTCTGGCGGCGCTGATCGGCATACTAGCGGTGATTAATTATCGCGGGGTGAAATCGGCCACGCGAGTGAGCGACTGGCTGACCAGCGCTAAAATATTTCTGTTGCTGGTTTTCATCGGAGCGGGGCTGGGGTGGATGATGCAGCACGGAGCGGTTGCGGCCGCACCGTTGAACCATGCCATCACGTTTCATGACTGGCTGGCGGTGGTGCTGGTGCTGGTGTTCGCTTACGGCGGATTCGAAGCGGTATTTTTCGCGACGGGCGAGACGCGCGATCCGCGCAGGGACTCGCCGGCGGCGCTCGGTTACGCATTGGCACTGGTTACGCTGATTTACACGCTGGTGCAAGTGGTGATCAACGGCACGCTGGCAAATCCGGCGGCGACGGAGCGCCCGCTGGCCGAGGCGGCGCGACAAATTTTTGGCGGCGGTGCGGCGGCGGCTATTGCCGCCGGAGCGCTTATCTCCATCTATGGATACCTGGGCGCGAATATGCTGCACACGCCGCGCTTGACGTTTGCGCTGGCGGAGCGCGGAGATTTTCCGCGATTTTTCGCGGCGGTACACCCGAAATTTCGCACGCCGCACGTTTCCATCGTGGCTTACACGGTGATGCTGCTGGCGTTCACGCTGGGCGGCAATTTTCGGTGGAATATTACGCTTTCGGCGGTGGCGCGATTGCTGACGTATTCGTCGTTTGCGATTGCGCTGCTGGTGCTGCGGCGGAAGCACCCGGGGGCCGACGCGTTTCGGCTGCGAGCCGGACCGCTGATCGCGATATTGACGCTGGTATTCTGTGCGGTGCTGTTTACGCAGACGCCGATGAGCAATCTATCGGTGGTGCTGGGCACGATTGCGATTGCGGCGCTGAATTGGCTGATGGTGCGCAAGAATATTTCAGCGGTGAATTGAAGAATGCTTACAGTGGACGCGGAGGAAATTATGACCATGAAGCGCAGCGGCGACGCCTGGGCGCGGAATGCCCCGCTTTTCGGTGAATCTACTGGTGCGCGATGTGGCGAAATCGCTGCCGTTTTATAAAGATGTGCTGGGCGCCCGGGTGAGATATCGGGATGCCGATTTCGCAGCGATGGAATTGAATAGCGTGGAGTTCATGCTGCACTCCGATCACACCTACGATCACCATCCACTTTCGGCGCGTTTGCAAGGCAGCGGCAAACGGGGTGATGGGGCGGAGCTTCGCGTGATGGGCATCGACCCGGACGATCTGCAAGAACGGGCGGAGGCCGCGGGCGCGACGATCCTGCAGCCTGCGGCGGATTTTCCACATGGATGGCGCGACGTAATTCTGGAAGATCCCGACGGCTACATCTGGGCGGTGGGCGTGCCGCTGAGCAAGTGAGCGCCGAGAAATCTTGGAAACGCGCACAAATCGTGACACTATTCTGAGTCCTGCGAGCGATATTCCAAACGCGATTTACGAGGAGAAGCGCATGAGAACGGTACGGGTGCGGAGCGGATTTTTGGCGGTGGTGCTGGGTGCAGCGTGCGCGGCGGGCATGGCGCAGGATTCCGGCGGGAAACATCCCATCACTTTCGGCGATTTGATCGGCATGCACCGCGTGGCGGGCGCGACGATTTCTGCGGATGGGAAATGGGTGGCGTACGCGGTGTCCACGCCGGACATGGATGCCAATCGCAATGCCAGCAATATCTGGATTGTGCCGGCCGCGGGAGGCGCGGCGATGCAATTGACGCAGAGCGGGCACGATTCGGCTCCGGCTTGGTCGCCGGACGGAAAAACGCTGGCATTTATTTCCACGCGCGACGGCAACTCGCAGATGTACGCGCTGTCGATGGAGGGCGGCGAGAGCCACGCAATTACACACCTGTCGAGCGGGGCCGACATGGTGAAGTGGTCGCCGGACGGGGCGACGATCGCGTTTACTTCATCGGTGTATCCGGATTGCAAGGACGACGCGTGCAACAGCGCGCGGGACACGGAGAAAGAAAAAAACAAGGTGAAGGCGCGCGCTTACGATCATCTGCTGTACCGGCACTGGACACACTGGTCGGACGGAAAGCGCAGCCACCTGTTCGTGACGGCGGCGGATGGCAGCGGAACTCCCCGGGACCTGACGGTGGGTGCGAATTATGATGTGCCGCCGGATGAGCGTGGCGGGCCGGAAGATATTAATTTTTCGCCGGACGGCAAGGAAATTTGCT
>JBBRZT010000039.1:0-17900 GCA_038236395.1 Candidatus Acidiferrales bacterium | reverse complement strand
TTGTGCAACACCGGGATCGGAGAGGGAGAACACAATGAGTAACCATGTGGCAAAGCACCGGAGGGATCTCATGGCGAGCTCCTTTGTACGGAAATCTCAAGGCTTCCAATCTCAGAGATGCGCTAATCGTATCAAATCGCACAGTAGCCAAATATCTATGTCACCATCGAACTATAAGGAGTGAGAAACGGGTTGCTAAATGCGAAAGGCGAAGTTCTGGACGGATGGTCGGCTACTCTTCCATAACCGGATTGTGGAAGAGTACTCCGTCACTCGGGTACAATAGAGCTTTGGAGGTGGCCTAATGAAGCAAATTGGAATAATGCTCTTCCTTACTGCTGCGTCGGCTCTGGGTCTCGCTGCTCAGAAATCAGTCGAGCATGTAAAAACGTATACACCCGATGCGATCCACTGGGGTGCGGCCCCGAATGCTTTACCTTCTGGAGCTCAATTAGCAGTTCTCGAAGGCGATCCAACAAAGCCGGGGGCCTACACAATGCGGTTGAAAATGTCGGACGGATACAAGATCCCGCCCCACCACCATCTTCGTCGCGAGCACGTGACGGTGATCTCAGGAACGTTTAAGGTAGGCATGGGTGACAGTTTCGACGAAGGAAAGATGAACGAATTTGCCCCCGGAAGTTTCGCCTACCTTGAACCAACGGTGCATCACTATGCGATGGCCAAGGGCGAAACGGTGATCCAGTTACACGGGGCTGGCCCGTGGGAGATTAAATACGTTAATCCGGCGGACGACCCGCGAGGCGGTGCTGGGTCGAGCAAAACCAAGAAGCAATAGAGTATTCCGGAATCATCAAATTTTCTCCACGATGACAGAGGTTGGTTGAATAGACCTCGCTGCCTCTCCTCGTTGAAGCCGGCAATCTCGACGGTTCCTCGGGATAGTAGCAGCGTCTTAGTGCGCGAATTCGGCGGAGTACCGCCGTTCGCGGTGTAGAATTCCTGGCATGAAAAATCTCTGCCTTATCCTTGTCGCAATCACTGCAATGTCTTTAACATTGCACGCGCAAAACACCACACCCGATGCCCGTCCGCGACCTATACATTCCGGGTGCATCGTCGGCAATCCTTACACAACCGCGCACCCAACTCAAGGCTTCGGCTCGATGCCAATGCGATCATTGACGGCTGATCGAATCCGCTGCTTGCAGCCAAGGTAGCGTTCAGTCGTTTGCACCGAAACATGCCCCAAAAGGAATTGGATCTGCTCCAACTCGCCTCCCGATACGTGGCAGAGCCGAGCACAGGTCCGTCGCAGATCGTGCGGTGCCAACTTCGCCACTCCGATGCTTCTGGCGGATTCCTTCACGATGTGCCAAACTGCCTTTACCGTCATCCCATCTCCCCAGGTCCTTCCTACTTTGTTGACCCGGCGAAACAACCTTCCTCGATCAATTGCGGCTGCGGCGAGCCAATCGAACGCATCACGCTTCCTCGAACCGGACTTCTGGCCCGGCATTACTTCCGAGCTCGTTCAACCGCCCAGAATGGTTGGCGAATGTTAATGAAATTGCTTGTTTCTGCTCATCCCCCGGTTTCTGCAATCACGAGTGCGCAGGCGGAGTTAGGAAATAAGCAGACCCACTGTCCCTATTGCGGGAAGCCGATTTTGCGGACTTGGGCGGCGTAGCGCGGGTCGGAGCGCAGGGAATCGAACAAAAGGTCGGTCTTGAGGGAGCGCAGGAACGGGTCGTGTTCCTGGTAGGCGGTGTTGAGCCACTCGAACGCGCGGTCTTTGTCGCCCAAATCGGCGTATAACTTGGCGATTAAATAAGGCGACACGTAATCGTTCTTAGCTTTTCGTTGCGCCAGGGAAACTTCGATTCCTTTGCGCAGAGCGCCCGGCCATCCGCCGGAGTGGAAACCCGCGTCCAGCGCGGCCGCGAACTCGGCCATATTCTTGTCGCCTAGCAATTGACCGGCGGTGGCAAATTCGTGGATGGTCTGAGGATATTTGTGCTGGCCCCAATTTGAATATGCGAATTCCCAGTGAGGCCCACCAGAGGTTGGGTTGTCGGCAATGAGCTTCTTGAAGAGTTCGTTCGCTTTCTCAAATTGACGGTCGTAGGAGTAAGCGTCGGCTTGCGCCCAGCCTACGGCTACCGAGAGCGGATCGAGCTGCCGGGCGCGGTTGGCTTCCTCAATGGATTCCTGCGCACGGCCGCCGATGTCGGCGAGGTACTGCGCGAACCACTGATGAGCGGTGGCATCGCTGGGATCGAGTTCCAGAGCTTTGCGAAACTCGGCCTCGGCGCCGGAGAAGTCCCAACTGTATTGCGACTTGTTGGCACCTAGTGTCGCATGCGGGCGGGCTAGCGCAGGATCCAGTTCCAGAGCTCTTTGGGCCGCAGCTTTCGACTTGGGCATGAAGTCTCTGGGATCGTCGTGCGAGGCAAGCACAGTATAGCTATCGCCTAGTCCTGAATACGCCAGCGCATACCCGGGATCTTTATCGATGGCTTGATTGAAATAGGAACTGGCCGTCATGAGGTCTGCGGCGGTGCGCTTGTTCCAGTAGTAGCGGCCTTTAACGTAGAGTTGATAAGCTTCAGGGTTCTGCGTACCTTGCTTGGAGACTAGCTGCTTTTGGTCTCCGCTGAGTTTTGAGCGCAGCTTGCCGGCGATGTCGCTGGCGATCTGCTGTTGCAGCGATAAGATGTCATTGGCTTTGCGCTCGTAGTGCGCACCCCAGATTTCCGTATTGTCCCGCACGTTGGTGAGGTCGGCGCTGACCTGAATGATCTCTCCGTGTTGCACGACGCGGCCGGTCAGCAGTGCGTCGACGGTGAGGTCCTTGCCAACTTGTTGGATGTCCACGTCTTTGTTCTTGTAGCGGAAGACGGAGTTGCGCGACTTTACTTTCAGGTCGGGAATGTGGGCGAGACTGGCGATTAAGGATTCAGAGAGGCCGTCGCTGAGAAAATCGGTGTCCGCGTTGCCGCCGGAGCTGGAGAACGGAATTACAGCGATGGAGTCGATTTGCGATGTACCCGATTTGGCGCTCACGCGCCAATACCAGATTCCCACTACCGCCATCGTGAGGAACAAGACGGCCGCCGCTGCAAACGCATATTTGCGGGCGGAAGTTCGCGGTGCGACCGGCAAGGCGGCCGCGGATTTCCCGGATTCGCTGTCCCGCTTCAGCCGTTGCAAATCGGTCCGCATATCGGCTGCGTGCTGGTAGCGCAGATTGCGGTCTTTCTCCAGAGCTTTATTGATGATCTCTTCCAGCTTGGGCGGTACGTGGGGATTCAACCGCATGGGTGGAGCGGGCGCCCGGTTCAGGATGGATTCGAAAATCGTTGCTGTACTGTCTCCCTGGAAGGGCAACTGGCCAGTGGTCATTTCATACAGGACAGCTCCGAAGGAAAACAGATCCGTGCGAGTGTCGAGCTCCTTCGCCCGGGCCTGCTCCGGAGACATATAGGCGATGGTGCCGAGAGTGGAGCCAGGACTGGTCAGATGCTGGTGGTCGTCCCTCGTAACCGTCATCGTGTTCGCCGATGGACTCTGGCAGAGAGAACTCGCTGCCGGAGCGACCTTGGCTAGACCGAAATCCAGCACCTTGGCGTGTCCGCGCGTGGTGACAAAGATGTTGGCGGGCTTGATGTCGCGGTGGACGATCCCCTGGGAATGTGCGGCGTCCAACCCATCGGCAATGTCAATGGCCAGCGACAAGACGGTCTCGCTCTCTAGCGGCTTCCCCGCAATGAGATGCTTCAGCGTCGCGCCGTCCAGAAACTCCATGGCTATGAAAGACTGCTCACCATGTTTGCCGATTTCGTAGATCGTACAAATATTGGGATGATTGAGAGCGGAGGCCGCACGCGCCTCCCGACGGAAACGTTCTAGCGCTTGCGGGTCTCGCGACAGTTCATCGGGCAGGAATTTGAGGGCGACGAAGCGGCCAAGCTCGATGTCCTCCGCTTTATAGACCACACCCATGCCGCCGCCGCCCAACTTCTCGACGATCCGATAGTGTGAGATGACTTGGTCGATCATTCAGAAGCTGTGTGGTTTTCGGTTCGCTTCATCTTACGGACGCGGCATCCGCTAGTCAACGAACCACGGCCCTGGCGCGAGCGTGCCGGACTCGGAGAACTTGCTCTCATCACTGGGTATTTGTGGAAGTGGCTGCACTCGGCACGTCGGTTCGGGCCACCGTGCGGTAACTCCCGGATGGTCGGCAACCCTTACCTTGGGATTACTTCAAGCTTGCCCGTGATACGCCCAGAATTGGGTCGCACGATACTGAGTCGAATCAAAAACAATTTCCCCCAACCGGACTTCTGGCTTCAGTTCGCCGAAATCACATCGACATGTGTCATGTTATACGGTCGAGTAAACTTAGTCCGAATGATCATATCCAGCGCAGTAAGTCAGTCGTTCCCATCTAACCGCATGCGGAGTTTCTTGATCAGCCCGAGGGCGGCCTCGAGCTCCTCGGTATTTACACCGGCTGCGATTTTGTCCGCCCAGTGGATCTGGCGCTGGTTCAATATCTTCATTACGCGCCGACCTTTTTTCGTCAGGCGGACGAGCTTGGCTCTCCTATGATCTGGGTTCGGAGCATACCCGATGAACTGGCCCACCTTCATTTCGTTCGCGAGCCTTTGAACCGTTTGGCGCGTCAGTCCCATGTTTCGGGCAATCTTTGATACAGAAAGCGGACCTTGTTGGTCAATCGCTCCAACAACCTTCCAGCGAGCGCTCGAGAGGTGCAATGGCTTTGCCAGACGGTCACCCGCAGCCAGGAGACACCCTTGGAATCGAAAAACCTCAAGCACCAGGGCTGGATGCCAGGGCATGGAGGAATTCGTATGTTCTCTATCGGGAAGTATAGTCGGACCAACTGATTAGAATGTGTTGCATCGACCGGTTGAGATGGCCCGGATAACCGAACCAATGGAAATGCACCGATATTACGAGGCACTGCGAAACAAACAATGAAGCGATCGACTGGTTATGGCATGCTCTCTGACAGCCCTTTTGGACAATCATTAAATAAGCTTTCAGTTTGAACCCACCACGAGCCATTGGCGGAAACTGCGGAAAAGTTTCGGTGGTTGGCCGTCAAACGATCTGAGGTATTAAAGCTTCTTAGTCGATTCGTGCGGTATATCATACAATTTATGAGAGTCTGACAATGCAATTTGGAAAGTTTCACGGCTGGGCATTTATCGCTTTGGGCGGTTTGTTGCTGCTGGTGCAACTGGGGCTGTATTTCGCTCCCAAACAGGATGCTGCCAGCTCTCCAGAAAACTCTGCTCCTGGCGCGGTTCACAAAACAACACTATTGCCCGGCGTCGTTGGCGGCCTGTCGTTGATTCTGGGTATTGGACTTTACATCAATAACCGCCACAAACCTCAAGAGTAGCCGTTGGACCGCCTACATTTGGTGAAATCGAACCGCGCTAACATTCGCACTTCGAAAGCACTGCCCGTAAGTCCCTCATAGTTGAACTGCGGATGCGGCCGTCAGGCAAACGCTGCATCATTGATTGGAAAACGACCGGTGCACGCTATTCAGATGGCCCCAAAGGCTTGCTGTCGCTCGACCCACAACTGATCTGTTATTCCTGGCTGACAGGAATTTCGGATGTTGCCTTTGTCGTCTTTGTTCGCAAACACAATCCGGAAATCCAATACCTGAAGGCCGCGATATCTGAAGAGCAACGCAAAGAGTTCGGTCGATTGGTCGAAACCACAGTAAACCAGATCGAAACCGCGCACTTTGATTCGCACAGTGGTATTCGCTTTCCGCAAAACGGTTGCGTAAGTTGTGCTCATTTAGGGCTATGTCTTGGAAATGAACAGTTGATAGCGGCGAACCTCATCCGCAAAGCAGGAGCGAGCGACCTTGATTGGCTTGACGAGCTTGTGGATTGACGGACGGCCAAGAGTGTCAACAGAGATCAACCCCCGCCGTGCCGTCTTCGTTCTGGGCAAGATTGACGAGATCCTGTCTTGGGAAAAGACCAAAGAACAGGAACGGGATGTCCGATTTGTTGAACTCGGAGAATATCTTTGTGAGGTTCGAGCGAAACAGTATTGGAAGCTGGAAAAGCTCAATTCTTTTGATGGCTTTCTGGAGAAACGGTTTCCGGCGTCGCGGCGTAAAGCCTACTACCTCATGGCCATTCACGAGAATTTGACTCGCATTCCTAAACCCCAGCTGCGTGCGGTGGGCTGGAGCAAGGCTACGGAATTAGTTAAGGTGGCGCGTAAGGACGGAGAGAGTTTTGACTGTGCAACCTGGTTGCACAGAGCAATAGAACTTCCAAAGGAAGGATTTAAGACCGAGGTTGAGCGTTACCTTACCGGCAAAGAGACGGAGCCCTGGGAAATTATCTACTTCAAGCTATATAAGAGCCAGTTACCGGTCGTCGAGCAGGCCTTAGAAACTACTGCTCTGATGCTGGGATCAGATAAATCCCGCGGTTACTGCCTCGAAATGATCTGCGCCGATTTCCTGGCCGGGTCCGCCACGCCAGAAAATCAAACTGAAGTGTTGTTGCTGTCCTTAGAGCGGCTTTACCAAACTGTGTCTGAGGCGCGTAAGGGGGAATTGCTCGATCGGCTGAGGAAGGGGCCATGGAAAGACTGCGTCAGAAGCGACCGCGCCCCGTCTTAGAACCAACAGAATACGAGAGGCTGCGAAACCACGTACTAGGGCGGGACGGATGGAGGTGCCAATGTTGCGGGGCGTCAACGAACCTACAGGTGCACCACCTCGATCCGCGTAGCCACCTGGGAGCAGACATAGCAGAGAATTTGATCACTTTATGCTCCAGCTGTCACCGCCCAGAACACAATCTGGTTTAAGCGCAAGCTCAGTAGGTCGCGAGATGTAGTAACAGAAAGACGCCTATAGCGCAGATCGGGGACTATCAAGAAAACAGATGAACAACGAACATCCGGCTGACACAAAAGAAACGGGAACTAAAGTGATTCCGGAACCGTCTGAAACCAGTACCGAGACGCTCAAGCCACCGCGGAAATTTATTGTCGTCGCGATACCACGCCGGCCCGAGGCCAATGCGGGCTTCGACAAAATCAGGCTGTTGCGTTACAGCACGGGAAAAATGATCAAAAGCCAAATCGTACTTACCACCACGGGTGGAAACGGAACGGTGATTATTACGCGGCCCACTTTGCCGGGCGGCGCCGTTGCGTGGGCGGTCTATTGGGACTTGCAGAAGGCGCAAGGCACTTTCCAGCAGCGGTCCGCGTCCCAGGCAAATCGCTGCCACCAAGCACGAAGACTATTTGATGCAAACGAGGATGTACCATCCCGGCACCGGAACACCAACATATCTGCGCGTGGTCTGCTCAGCGGCCAAGCCCGATAAGCCGGAACATTACACCTCAGTGCTCAAGAAGATGCTGGTGCCCACATTTGAAGAACAACTTAAGCAAGGCGTGGCTACCTACTACGGCCTCGATGAGCAGTACGTAAACACTTCCGTGCCGTCTACGCGCTGCCTCGTCATCACCTATCCTAACGCCGAAAGCATCGACAAATGGGCCACGGCCATCAACACCACAATGGGCAAATGGAGTTCCGCGGAACGCGAAGAATTCGCAAGTGCCACCGTGCCAGACAGCCGGCGCGACATTCTGGCTCGGATAACGCACTCCGGCCATAAATAGCTGATTCTTTATTGGCAGAGTAGGCGGGTTGGAAATGTCAAAGCTGCGGAACGTCGGCAAACCTCCAGGTACACCATCTCGTGGGGCGCAGCCAATCGGGCCAGACGTGCGAGAAAACCTGGTGACCTTAATTGCGGGCTGTCATCGGCGAGAGCACAACCAATCTGACCGGTTTGTCGCGTGGAGACAAGTGCGCCATAACTCGCGCCGATATGACCCGAGAATTTGGACTATGTATTCGAAGATCTTTTGGAGCGCCTCATCGTCGAGCTTGCGGGGCAGTACAGGGTTTGGCTCACCCCTCCCGCCGTTGAAACTTTGGGAGTCTTGTAATATAATTAGGTTGGAAGCACAAAGTTGAGTTGAGAAGTACAGCCAGTTGATTTTCCTAGGACGAGATGCCGCGATTTTCTTATCGCGGCTTTTTTTTTGCTCGTTTGACATGCCCGATGACACCGTTATCGGCTTCGAGGCAAATCATGCGCAACCCACAAATAACGAATCGGAGCCCCGATATGGGCGGCGCCATAAGGACAAAGACTGTGAGCCCGATCGCAACTACCGGCGAAGTTTTCGCTGACGAAACTCAAATCGACCTGATCGGAAATTTTCAAGACGGAAGTCCCGGCTTGGCGTTGTGGGATGGAGCCAAGGAATTTGTTGGATCGAGCATCGAGCGCCATGGACTGGCGTACATACCGACGCCTTTGCGAACCGACCTTCTGCGCGCGCTGAAGCTGCCCACGCGAGGGATCCCCCATGGGAGCACCCGAACATTTTTCTGGGACATTTGTAAATTGGTGAAGACATTTTCTAGTCTGGACGATGGATCGGTCTCGCTAGTGAGTCGAATCGTTCTATTAAGTGCACTGGTCGATGCCGTCCCGGTATCCCCAACATTGATCATCACCGGCCCAGATGTGGTGCGCGGTAAACAACTCATTGCATTGCTAAGCTGCCTTTGTCGCCACTCTTTGTGCCTAACGGGAGTAACGCGAGCAGGGTTATGTTCTTTGCCGAGCGGAATGCAGTTTACGTTTCTAGTTAGCCAATCGTCGATGGGCAATAGTTTGAAGGCCCTGTTCGATACTGCGAGCAATCGAGACCTGAAAATCCCTTCACGGGGTAATCTCATAGATCTTTTCGGCGTTCAGATTATCCATACTGATGCACTTCTGGCTGCAAGTAATTCTTGGTCGTCGCGTGCCATCTATATTTCGATGGTTCCGACAGGGCGAGACCTGCCTGTTCTCGATTTGGATTCACAGCGCCGGATCACCCACGAGTACCAGGCCAAATTGCTCAGCTTCCGTCGAGCGAACCTCGGTGCTGCCCACCGCCTCAAGTTCGACGTGTCTAAATTTGCCTTTCCATTACAGTACCTGGCTCATTGTCTTGCTGGAGCAACACCCGATGACCCCCAGTTGCAAGCTGAAGTCATCACTTTGCTGAAGGACGAAGACGAGGACATCCGTAATAGCCGGTTCGTAGACGTAAACTGCGTTGCAATCGAAGCAGTGCTTGTGGCCGCTCATGAGTCTGCCGGAAGCGCAATTTATGTTTCCGAACTTGCACTGCTCAATCAGGAGATTTTGAAAGCCCGCGGGGAGATGCTCGATACCGATCCTGGTATGTTCGGCAAACGCCTCAAAGAGCTCGGTTTCACAGTCAAGCGTGACAAGCGTGGTAGCAAGTTGACCTTGACGAACGCGACGATCGATCATGCGAGACAGCTCGCTCAAGATTTCGGAGTAATGAACGGTGAGAACAATCGACCCGAAAAGAGGAAGTAAGGCGGAACTCAAGGAGAAATGACAATATGATTATACAAAGTGTAGGGGATGTAGGCAGTGTAGGCAAAAAGCCCACGTTAACTATGACAAGAAACGGCAGTAGCAATTTGGCGCTTGCGCGACGAATCCGCGCTGCCGGCCGACCCATCTATATTCCCGAGGACGACGGCGGACCCGTGGAAGTTCCAGCGAATTCGTTGGATGGATACCAAATCGGAGGCCTCCTGGAGAACGGCGCGTTTGAATACTCTGCAGGCACGGGAATCATGCTACAGCTCGTGATTACTGTACTTGCGTCCACGTTCGCGATAGCCAGTTGCGACTTGGAGTTACCTTGGGAAAAAATGGGTTTCCGTTGGCTCGATGATCCCCTCGAGATTGATGAGAGGTTGACCCATTACAGTTTCAGCCAAAAGTATTACGAATTCGAACGAAAGCAGGTCCTGAACCATCGTGCCGACGTGACGCGCACTCTGCGGCGGGGACAATCCATAAGAGGATATTTACTGGGCAACGATATGGCTCCTATACCAGATTACATCCGCAACGGTTCTCTCTTTCCCGCGACCGTGATTATTTGGGACCAATACGGACGTCAATACCGAATCCCCGTGGAGTTGACCGCGACGCGGCGAGAAAAATATGTCCGTCGCCCGTCGAGAAGAGGCGCATTGTTCGACAGGCGTGATCCAGACCCGAAGCCAAGAGTAGTCCAGACCCAGGTGACGGCAACGAAACCAACGGAGCCATCGCCGTTCACTGACGAGGCAATGACGGAAATGTGGAGAGAAGGCATGAGCAAGCATCGTGAGAAGACCACGGTAACTTCATGAACGCGCCAGCGGTCGTTAGGGGATCTTCAGGGAATCTAGCGGCACAGCATGACGAACTGGAAACTCCGGTTGAAGCGGCCGCCTCCTGCCTGTGACGGGCTTGGTAGACTAGCGGCTAGGACACGCGTCCCCGCGCATGAGCCCCCACGAAACCGAACGCCTGAATTTTGAGCGGCAGATTGTCTACGCTCGTCCCATAAGCGTGCTGCTCGCGCTGACTGCGGTGGCCGAGCAGCCTGTTTCGCTGTATCCCCGTTACGCTCTCAATTTTTTAATCACCTACCTGATTGTTTCGCTGCTGGTCATACCGGCGGAATGGGCTTTGCGCGGCCGTCCCTGGCATTTGCCGCTCGCGGTGGATCTTTTGGCTTTGGGCGTGTTCCTGTATATAAGCCCGTTTTCCGTGGCGCTGTGGTTTCCGTACCTGTTCGTGTGCTATGCATCCGGGTCCCGTTGGGGGCTGACGTCGGCGATTCCCATTGCGGGAGCTCTTTCGCTGGCGCTGGTGGTGCGCACTGCGCTGGAAGCGCAGATGGGCTGGATGCGCGCGATGGGCTGGATTGGATTGGTGGTGGTGACTTTTGCCGCAGGAGGCGGGCTGGCCTTTCTCGGGGACCTGAGCCGCCGCTACGTCGCGGAGAACGAATTTCTTTCGCGCATCACTGGAACGATGCAGGTCGATCAGGGCCTGGCGGAATCTTTGCGGCTGCTGCTGGATGAGCTGGCCACCGCTTTCCGCACCGAAGAAGCCATGCTGGCTTTCCGGGATGTGGACCTGGAGAGAATTTTCCTATGGCGGCTGAAAGCGGGCGAAAGCGAGCGGCTGATTCCACAAGCGCTTCCATTATCTCGGTGTGACGGATTTCTGCTGGATGATATGGACGCGACGGTCTGCTGGAACAGCCTGGTGGGAGAAGGCTCTGGCTTTGGTTGGAACCGAAATACCCACCGGAAGCTGAAAACGTTGCCCCGCTTGCCTGGAACCACGCAGCAGGAAATGAAGCTGCGCAACCTGATCAGCGTTACGTTCGATCAGGGCGGACAGCCGGCGGGCCGCATTTTCCTGATCAACCTGCGCGACGAGCGGAAGCAATTTCAAAAGGCGGACCTCGAGTGGCTGGGACGCATTGCCCGCCACGTGGGCCCCGCGCTCGAAAATATTTTTCTGCTGCGCCATCTTCGCGCCCGAGCCATTGAGGGAGAGCGCAGCCGCATCTCGCGCGACTTGCACGACGGCATTCTGCAGACGCTGCTCAGTATCGAGATCCAGCTCGATGTGCTGCGCCGCAAGGTGATGACCTCGCCGGAACACTCGGTCAGCAGCCTGGCTGCTCTGCAACAAACGGTGCGCAACGAGTCCGCCGAGCTGCGTAATATGGTCACCGACCTGCGCCCCCTGCGGGTCCAGAGCGCCGACCTGGCCGACCTGATGACCGGCTTCGCGGAGCGCTACCGCAACGAGTCCACCGTAGCCCTCGATTTGCTCATCGATTCGGCCGAAATTCACGCTCCCGACCGGGTTTGCCGCGAGATTTTCCAGATTTACCGGGAAGCACTTAACAATATAAAAAAGCATGCTAAGGCTTCCCATGTCGTGGTAAAACTTAGACAGGATGATTCTGCTCTCGTGTTAGTCGTGGACGACAACGGCGAGGGCTTCAGTTTCGCGGGCCGGTTCACTGGAGACGAGCTGGACCGCCTGCGGTTGGGACCCATTTCCATCAAGGAGCGTGCGCGTACTGTTGGGGGGATTCTAACGGTGGAATCGAACCCTGGGCACGGAGCGCGCTTGATCATCGAAATCCCACTCGGTTGACATGGCTAAAGCTAAACAACAAATTCGAGTTCTGCTGGCGGATGACCACGCGATCTTCCGCGATGGCCTTCGCAAGCTATTGGATTCCGATGAGGATATGTCCATCGTCGGCGAAGCCCAGAACGGCGTGGAATGCATCAAGCTACTGGCGAAATTGAAGCCGGACATTTTGTTGTTGGATCTGCGCATGCCGGATAAAGATGGGCTGGCGGTGCTGGAGGAAGTGAACTTCGACACGCTGCCTACGCGGGTGATCGTGCTGACCGCCGCGGAAGACGATCGCGACGTGGTGCGCGCCATGCGGCTGGGAGCGCGCGGCGTCGTTTTGAAACAGTCCGCTACCGACCTCTTGGTGAAGAGCATCCAGCGCGTTTATGCCGGCGAAATCTGGCTCGACAATCGCATGACCGCGGAAGTGATGAAGGCGTTCTCGAAGTCCGCGGAGTCTGGGCCGCGCCGCGAGAAGCCGCTGCTGAGCGATCGCGAAAAAGAAATTGTGCAACTGGTGGCGCAGGGTTTCCGCAACAAAGAGATTGGCGAGAAGCTGTTCATCAGCGAACAAACGGTGAAGAACCACCTGCATAATATCTTCGACAAGCTGGGCGTATCGGATCGGCTGGAACTGGCGCTGTACGCCATCCACCACCGGCTCATAGACCAGACTTAGCCCTAAGGTCTGTGCGTTCAACGCCGCAGAGAACGTCAAAAACCAGCCTGTTTGTACCCCGTCCTAGTACATCGGTACCTTCGAAGCCTCTAACCTTTTTGTGCCTACAGTCCTATTGTTCCCAATGAGATACCCGGATACACTCTTGATTCATCTGGAGGTTCTGTCTTGACCGGTTCCGAACGCCGCACCACCCAGCGCTTTTCCATGCGCCTTCCGCTCACCGTCCGTTGGACCACTGGTGCTGCCGTTGGTGAAACGAGTACAGAGTCCCGCGACGTCAGCTCGCGCGGCGTCTATTTTTTCCTGCAGAAAGACGTGAAAGAGGGCTCGGCAGTTGAGATTCTCCTGACGCTTCCGAACGAAATTACACTGGCGGGTCCGGTGCGCGTGCGCTGCCTTGGCCGCGTGCAGCGTACTGAGCCTCGCGAAGAGGGCGCCATTGGAGTTGTGGCCGCCATCGAGCGCTACGAATTTCTGCGCGGAGAAGAAGAGCGCGCGTAACGTTTAGCAATCCAGCGGGCAAATGCAGTCCCCCGATTGCCTGCAGCTGTAACCTAAAAGACTCTCTAGCGGTAACAATTTTCTTGCTCGCACCCTGCGGAGGCGGGCAGGATAAGCCGGGGTACCTTGGCCCCTCAGCGAAGCGCCCCGGCTCTACTTTTCTTGATCGTCGATATCGAACGGGTAGACCGACAAGGAAACGGCCTCAGCGCATTCGCGCGAGGCCGTTTTTGTTTCTGGAAGCGTTGGCTTCAGAAGTTGGCCACACGAACGCATCTCCTCCCGGCGTCCGCGATAGAACAGGTGAATGCACCCGTACCGGCGTATCATCGACATATGAAGCGAGACCTACCTGTTACGTGTTGTACAGAGTGCAGCGGCGCTGGTTACAACAAGGGAGTCGCAAATGGCCGTTGCTGCAAAATCGTCGGCGGACAGCGCTGCAATGGCGTCAATGCCATCGCTGACAAAGCTTCTGACTGGGTCGAATGTTTTCAGTGTGAAGCAACGGGATATTACCGCAATAAAGAATGCCCGAGCTGCAAAGGCGCCGGGTATCTATTCGTTAGCCTGAGAGATAAAGAAACCGTTTAGACGCGACGCTTTCACGCTGGTTTTGCCCCAGTGTTCGCCCTTGCTGGGTCCTCCTGATGAATTTGCAGGTCTTATACCGCGAGGTTTACCTGTGCGCCGCCTGTACTTTGGAGCAGGCGATTTATGACCCCCCATACGAGATGATGTAGGGAGTGGAACGTTCGCGAGTGGGGAGATTGATGTCTACCGGGGATAAGAAGAGCGCAAAGACGGAAACGCTGGTTGCGGTCCAGGGGGAAGAGACCCACGCCGAAAAGCAATCCCAAGCGGGAGAGGTCCAAGCGGAAGAAAAGGTGATGACGCCTGAAGCGGCGGCCGCGGAAACAGACCGGTTGGAGATGCTAGCGGCTCTGGAAGACCGGCACGCGGAGGACGTGGCTGCGGATCGGGCCGCGAGCGTTTCGTTGATTGAGCTTGCTGAAGTCCTGGATGAACATAAATTGTGGGTGGAGTCCGGCGGGGATGCCGGAGCCAAAGCGGACCTGAGCGGCGTGAATCTGGCGGGCGCCGACCTTACCGGCGTAAATCTTCAAGGCGCATTGCTGACCAAAGCGAATCTGACGGGCGCGGACCTGTCCATGGCGAATCTGCGCGGGGCGAATCTGGTTCACGCCGATATGCGCAACACTACTTTGCTGGGCACGGAACTGCGTGGCGCGAATTTGATGGGCGCGACGCTTTATGGCGCGGAAGGATTGTGGGTTGGACGGCTGGGCGGCACGAATCTTTTCGATGCGCTGCTGCCGGAATCGGTGGCGGAGTTCAGCAGCGCGAATCCGATTGCCGATGCGAGCAAAGTGGCGCGGCTGTTTTATTTTATTACTCTGGCGGTAAGCGCGATCTGCTGTTTGTTGATTGTATGCACCAATGACGTGCGCATGGTTTTGAATGCTTCGGCGATACCCATCGCGCGGCTCGGAAATGTGCTGCCGATGACTGGGTTTTACCTGGGCGGGCCGCTGCTTTTGTTTGCGCTGTATCTGCGCTTTCATTTTTTGTTGCTGCGCTTGTGGGGCAGCATTGCCGCGCTGCCGGCGGTTTTTCCCGATGGACAGACTCCCGAAAGGGACGGCCCATGGTTTCTGATGGGCCTGATCCGCAAACATTTTCGCTGGCTGCGCGATGGACGTTCGCCGCTGGCGGTGCTGGAGACTTCGGTTTCCATGGCGTTGGGCTACTGGGTGGTGCCAGCGACGTTGCTGCTCTTCTGGGTGCGCTACCTGGTGCGGCAGGATTTTCGCGGCACGTTGCTGCAGGTTTTGCTGATTACTATTTCGGTGGCGGCCGCCACCGGGTTGCCGGACATTGTTTCCCGCGTGTTGCGCCCTGGCGAAATTCGCATCCCTAAAACGAAAAATCTGTTTCGGCTGGCGTTGCTGACCATGCGCGCCGCGCTGATAACCGGCGGCGTTCTGTTGGTGATTTCGCTGGGAGTAAACAAGGGATTGCCGGGCGACGCCGATGTCGCTCCCGAGCATTCCTCGGCGAGCATGCTGCGCTGGGCTTCGCAGATGTTTCAATCCGTGGGTTACCGGCCGTATGCGGATTTGACCGATGCGGTGATTTCCACGCCGCCCGCTACGGGCAATTGGACGGAAGACGGGATCGCAGCGGTACCCGGAGCACGGCTGAACCAAATGAACTTGCGGTTTGCGCGCGCGTACCGATCTTTTTTGGTGAATGCCAAGCTGTGGAGGGCCGACCTGGAGGGCGCATATTTTTCCGAAGCCGATTTGCGCGGCGCGAATTTACGAGAAGCGACGCTGCGGGCCGCCAATCTGGATCGCGCGCAGGCAAACAAGGCGGTTTTTGTGTCGGCTGACGCCGTGGGCGCGAAGTTTGTTTCCACCGATCTGCGGGGCGCCGATCTTTCCTATGGGAATTTTAACAATGCGGATTTATCAAATGCCAAGCTGGGCGGCGCTTCGTTATATGCGGTGACGCTGCGCGGGGCGCATTTGCAGAGAGCGGATTTGTCGCGCACGGATTTGCGCGATACCAAGATGGATCGCGCGGTACTTTCTTTCGCCAACCTGCAGGAGGCCGATTTGTCGTCCGCCAAGCTGGGCGGGGCAAATATTTCGGGAGCTAATTTGAGGGGTGCGATTCTGCTGGATGCCGATATGAAGAGCGCGGATCTGCGCGGGGCGTTTCTGGGCGGCGCGTTGTTGCGGGGCGCGGAAATCGAGACCGCTAACCTGACGGGTGCGGATTTGCATGGAGCGACGGGATTGTCGGCGACACAGGTCTGTTCCGCGCGCTGGCAGGGCGCATTGTTTGACGCGGAATTGCTGGCGGAGATTCAGGCGCGCTGTGGAACTGGCGCTGGTGTTGCGAACGTGGCACCGCAGCAGAACGTCGCGCAGCCCGCTGCCGGGCAAGTGATTGCGGCACCCGCGGAGGCAGTAAAGGAGGCGCCAACACCGGCGCCGGTTAGTGTTACGCCGGCTCCGAAGCCAGCCGTGCAGCCGCCGGCCGCAAAAATCGCGGTAAAGATCGCCGAACCAGCAAAGGCCAAAGAGAAACCGGCAGCTGTCGCCGGAACGGAAGCAGGGAAGGTTAAGGGGAAGACGGCAGTAGCTAGCGCAGACCCCGCGAAAGCTAAGACTAAAGTCGCAAAGCCTACAGACGCCGAGCCTGCAAAGACGAAAAAGAAAACAGCGCCGCCGGAAAAGTCCAAAGCAAAATCAGACGCTCCGGCGAAGACCGCTCCCGAGCAGCAATAAAACCGCCACGTTGCACCAAACAGCAGGAATGACGAATCGCTGGTTTGGCATTCTTTGGGCGCAACATTGCGGACTACAGTCAACCGTTTGAAAAAATAGCAGAGGGCCTGATTAGTTTTCCTGGCCGAAGAGCTTGATGTCTGCGGGGCCGTCTTTCAGGGGGCCGACGCCGCGGCCCTGGACCATTTCGCGGATTTGCGCGACCACGTCGGGATTGGCGAGGGTGGTGATGTCGCCGGTATCGAGGTTGTTGGAGATGGCGGCCAGCACACGGCGCATGATTTTGCCGGAGCGGGTCTTGGGCATGTCAGGCACCATGTGAATTTTTTTCGGCCGGGCAATTTTTCCGATCATGGTTTCGATGGTGGAGATGATTTTGTCGGTTACCGCCTTGCTGGGGATTACGCCGGGCTTCAGCGAAACATAAATTTCCGGCACGCGGCCTTTCACTTCATCGACAACCGGGACGACGGCGGCTTCGGCGATTTCCGAAATGGTCAGGCAGGCGGATTCCAGTTCCTTGGTGCCCAGGCGGTGTCCCGCGACGTTGATGACATCGTCGACGCGACCGAGGATGCGGTAGTAGCCGTCGGCGGGCAGCACCGCGCCATCGGCGGCGTAGTACGGCCAGTCGCGCCAGTCTTTGCTATGCGCGTGCTTGTTGTATTTTTTGTAGTACTGATTCACGAAACGCTGCGGATCGCCCCAGATGGTCTGCATGATTCCCGGCCATGGATTGCGGATGCAAATGTTGCCGGCGTTTCCGGAACCGGCGGTGACTTCTTTTCCGTTTTCGTCCCAGATCACTGGATAAATTCCCAGCGCGGCGGGTCCTGCGCTGCCGGGCTTCATGGGATCGAGAGCTGGCTTGGTGGTGCAGAGGAAGCCGCCGGTTTCGGTTTGCCACCAGGTGTCGACGATGACGGCTTCGCCTTTGCCGACGACCGAGTGATACCACTTCCACACTTCCGGCTCGATGGGCTCGCCCACGGTGGTCATGTGCTTGAAGTGGTAGTTGTATTTTTGGGGTTCATCTCCGCCGGCTTTGCGCAGCATGCGGATGGCGGTCGGAGAAGTGTGGAAGATGTTGACGTCGAGGCGTTCGGCGATGCGCCAGGGGCGGCCAGCGTCGGGAAATTGCGGCACGCCTTCGTAGAGCACGCTGGTGGCGGCGAGGGCCATGGGGCCGTAAACGATGTAGGAGTGGCCGGTGATCCAGCCAATGTCGGCCATGCACCAATACACGTCGCCAGGATGAATGTCCTGGTAATACTTCGAAGTGCCGGCGACGTA
>JBBRZT010000038.1:0-18108 GCA_038236395.1 Candidatus Acidiferrales bacterium | reverse complement strand
CTTGCAAACTCCCGCACGGCTCTCTATAAAGGGAAGCGGCAGATTCTAGCACGAGCCAAAGTCGGGACGGTACCTCTCCTTTTGGGTTTTTCACGCCGAACATTTCTGAAATCACTGAGCCGGACGGCTACCGTTTTATCGCTGGAAAGCATTTTTGGGCTGGCGCGGGGTAACGGCACGGGCTTTCTACAAGGCGCGGCGCCAGCTGTTCCCGTTACTGGGGCTGCTGCTGCAAATTCGCAGATTGCCGGGACGCCGCTGGGGCTGAGTTTTCTGAACGTGGCGAAAGAAGCCGGGCTCAATGCCAAAACGATTTTTGGCGGCGAGCACAAAAACAAATATCTGCTGGAAACGACCGGATGCGGCGTGGCTTTTTACGACTACGACAACGACGGGTGGCTGGATATTTTTCTGGTGAATGGCTGGCGGCTGGAAGGGTTTCCGAAAGGGCAAGAGCCGAGTTCGCACCTCTTCAAGAATAATCGCGACGGGACGTTTACGGACGTGACGGTGAAGGCCGGGCTGGTGCATTCCGGGTGGGGACAGGGCGTGTGCGTCGGTGATTACGACAACGACGGATTCGACGATTTGTTCGTGACGTATTTCGGTAAAAATTTGTTGTATCACAATAATGGCAACGGGACGTTCACCGACGTGAGCGAGAAATCGGGCGTGGCGGGAACGGGGAAGCGGTGGAACAGCGGGTGCGCGTTTGTGGATTACGATCGCGACGGGCGGCTGGACCTTTTTGTGGCGAATTACATTGATCTCGATCTGGCTACCGCGCCGGTGCCGGAGTCGGGGCCGTGCAACTACAAGGGGTTGCTGGTGGCGTGCGGGCCTCCAGGACTGAACGGCGGGAAAAATATTCTGTACCACAACAATGGCGATGGAACGTTCAAGGATGTTTCGGAAGCGGCGGGGATACTGGCGGCCAACGGCACGTATGGATTAGGGGTGCTGACCGGAGATTTTGATAACGATGGCTGGCAGGATATTTATGTGGCCAACGATTCGACCGCGAGTGCGCTGTATAAAAATCATGGCGACGGAAAATTTACGGACGTGGCCATGGAAGCGGGCTGCGCACTGAGCGCGGACGGGAAACCGCAGGCGGGCATGGGCGTTTCGGCCATCGATTACGATCTGGACGGCAACCTGGACATCGTAAAAACAAATTTTGCGGGAGATACGCCTTCGCTGTACCGCAACATCGGCGGGGGAAATTTCGAGGACGCTACTTTTCCCGCGGGACTGGGGAAGCACACGCAATTTCTGGGCTGGGGCTGCGGATTTTTTGACATGGACAACGATGGCTGGGCGGATATTTTGATCTGCAACGGGCACGTTTATCCCGAGGTGGAGCAGTTGCGGACCGAAGCGGGGTACGCGCAGACCAAATTGCTGTATCGCAATTTGCGGAATGGGCGATTCGAAGAGGTGTCGCAAGAGGGAGGGCCGGGCATCACTGTTCCGGTGGCTTCGCGAGGGTGTGCGTTTGGGGATTTTGACAACGATGGGGATATCGATGTGGTAGTGAATACCGTCAACGATTATCCGCAGCTGTTGCGCTGCGATCAGAAAAATAAAAATAACTGGTTGAAGGTGCGCACCATCGGCACGAAATCGAATCGCAGCGGGATTGGCGCGCGGCTGCGATGTGTGACGCACGTGGAAGGGGAAACGAAACCGCACTCGCAGATTGACGAGGTGCGCAGCGGCGGAGGTTACTACTCGCAGGACGATTTGCGGGTGCATTTCGGGATTGGCAAGGCGGAGAAGGTGGATTTGCTGGAGATTCGCTGGCCCAGCGGCCTGGTGGAAAAGCTTAAAAACATCAAGCCGAATCAGGTGATTTACGTGAAAGAGGGGGAGGGAATTGTGAAGACAATGCAATTCCCCGAGGAGAAAGCGAAGCAGTCGAAACAATAACGCACGCGTTACGGCTTTTTTTCTGCGGCCGTTACCGCTGTGCCTGATCCTTCGTTTAGGGTGTGAATTTTGTCCACAGCGATATCGGTGAAGCGTTCGATGAGGCCGCTGGGCCAGCGGATTTGGAGCCAGTCTATTTTTGTTGCGGGGCCCAGGCCGAAGTGGACGCGCATGTCGTTGTTGGAAATGTAGCTGGAGCCGCTGCGGACTTCGTCGACGAGGGTGCGCGGGCCGATATTTACGGAGATGCGCGCGCCGATGCCGTCACGGTTGGATTTCGTTCCCACCGTTCGAACGGCGATCCAGTGATTGGGCGAGCGCAGTTGGTTTTCGAGCAGGCTGGGCGCAGCGCTCATGTTGCTGATGACCGCCTCGAGGCGGCCGTCATTCCACAAATCGCCGATTGCCAGGCCGCGTGAGGAACTTGCTACATTGATGGCGGGACCGGCGATATCGGAGACGTCAGTAAACTTTCCGTTGCCGTTGTTGCGATAGAGGATGCGCGGCTCCATGAAATTGCTGCCGAGGTGTTGTTTGTCGACCTCGGGATAGACGTGGCCGTTTACGAGCAGGAGGTCGGGCCAGCCGTCGTTGGCGAAATCGAAAAACATGGTGCCCCAGCCGAGATATTGGGTGTGCAGACCGAGGCCAGCGGCGAAAGTGACGTCGTCGAAGGTGCCGTCGCCGTTGTTGCGATAAAGCGTGGCGGTATCATCGGAAAAATTGGTTTTGAAAATGTCGAGCTTGCCGTCGCCGTTGAAATCGGCGACGGTGGATCCCATGCCGGCCTGCTCTTTTCCATCTTCATTGAAGGCCGCGCCGGAGATGACGGCCACGTCGGTGAAGGTGCCGTCGCGATTGTTGTGATAGAGGATGCTGGGAGTACTGTCGCAGGCAACGTAAATATCGGGCCAGCCATCATCGTCGAAATCCAAAGTGGAAACGCTGAAACTGTAATGGCCGGTGGTTTGGTCGATGTGGGCTTTGGCGGTAACGTCCTCGAATTTTCCGTTTCCCAAATTGTGATAGAGAGAGTTTTTGGACCACGGCAAGCCGCGTGGACCGCACATGACCGGCACGCCCTTCCAGATGCAGGAGGCGCGTTCGCCGGGGGCCGGGGCGGTGGAGAGATCGAAGGCGACGTAGTTGGCGACCATCAGGTCGAGTTTGACGTCGCGATCGTAATCGACGAAGGCGCAGCCGGTGCCCCAGAGTTTGCCGGAGCTGGCGACGCCGGCTTCGGCGCTGACGTCGGAGAACGTGCCGTCGCCGTTGTTGTGATAGAGGACATTTTTGCCGTAGTAGGTGACGTACAAATCGTCCCAGCCGTCGTTGTCGTAATCGCCGACGCAGACGCCTTGCCCCCATCCGGATTTTTGCAGGCCGGATTTGGCGGTGACGTCGGTGAAGGTTCCGTCGTGACTGTTGCGGTAGAGGTGGCTGGTGGCCGGTTTTGCGCCGGGAAGCGGGTCGAGGGTGGTGCCATTGACGATGAAAATATCGGGCCAGCCGTCGTTGTCGAAATCGAAGATCGCCACGCCAGTGCCGGTGGTTTCGATGATGTATTTCTTTGTGTCTACGCCGCCAAAGACATTGGGGGCGGTGAGGCCGGCCTTGGGGGCGACGTCGACGAAATTCGCGACGGTTTTGCTTGCTGGTGCTTTAGGAGTTTGTCCCGGGGCGGCTGCGCAGAAAACGAGTCCACTGAGGAAGAGGGCGCAAGCTTTGACGACGGAACGTAGCACGTAATGGGGCACGCAATGCTGCATGCAATAACGATAGCTGAAAATGCAGGGATTGCGCGACAAATGAGCGCTCTTATTCTGCCAACGGCGTGCATGACCATAGGTGCGTGTTAACATTTCTTACGGTCTGAGGCCGCTTTCCTGCATGATTTTTTTTTCTTTACGCAAACATTCATCCCGGCACGCTGAAATCGCGCCGCTGCTGGTTGTCGCGCTGGCTGGCGCGATGACTTTTGCCGGCTCTGCCGGCGCGCAAAGCGGCGCGTCCGGAAAAGCCGACGTGGCGGCGCAGGCCAAGGCGCTCTATGCGCGAGGTATGAGCGCCGTTCAGCGTCAGGACCTAGCCGCGGCGCAGGCGGCGTTCGAAAAAGTGGTTCGCCTGGCGCCGGACAGTCCCGAAGGGCACAACACTTTGGGCTGGGTTTTGCTGGCGGAGGGGCAAGTTGACGGCGCCATCACGCAATTTCACGCGGCGCTGCGGGCCGAACCTGGGTTTGCGCAGGCGCACATCAATTTATCCAACGCGCTGGCGCAAAAAGGCGACCGAGACGGTGCTCTGCAGGAAGGGCGCGAAGCGGCGCGTCTTGCGCCTGAAGATTCGGAGGCGCACCGCACGCTGGGGCGCGCGCTGGCGTTTGCGGGGGACAATGCGGCGGCGATCGAGGAATTGCGCGCGGCCGTGAAACTGGAACGGGCGCGCGCCGACCTGCACGACGAGCTGGGCTCGCTGCTGGCGCAAGAGAAGGATTCCGCCGGCGCCAACGCTGAGTTTGAAGAAGCGATCCGGCTGGCGCCGGAATTTCCGGCGGCGCATTTTCATCTAGGAGTGATCAGGCTCGAGGGAAATTCTACGGAGGCTGCGATTGCTGAGCTACAGACAGCCACGCGGCTGGACGCGCGAAATGTGCAGGGTCACTACTATCTGGGCAAAGCGCTGCTGCAGGCAGGCAAGGCTGAAGAGGCGGCACCCGAGCTGCGTGCGGCGATAGAACTGCGGCCTGATTTTGCGGAAGCACAAAGCGAATTGGGGCTATTGTTGCAGCATTCTGGAAACTCTACCGATGCGGTGGAACCATTCCGCCAAGTGGTTCGACTGCAGCCCGCGAAAGCGGATGCGCACAATAATCTGGGGCTGGCTCTATTGCAGAGCGGCGACGCCGACGCGGCGATCATTGAGTTTAAAGCGGCGCTGGGATTGCGCTCGGGCGACACGGGATATCGCGCCAATCTGGGAGCGGCGTACTTGCAAAAGACGGATTTCGATGCGGCGATCGCAGAATTTCAGTCGGCGCTGCGCGATGCGCCAAAGGATGCGACGCTGCACTACGACCTAGGGCTGGCGCTGAAGCTGAAGGATAAATTGCCGGAAGGTATCGCGGAGCTGCGCAAAGCCGCGGAACTGGATCCCATGCAGGCGGACGCGTTTTACACGTTGGGAGTGACGCTGTGGCAGCAAGGCGAGCTGGCGGCGGCGGAAACGGCTTTACGCGGGGCGATTCGAGCCAAGCCGGATTATGCGGAGGCGTACTACACGCTGGGGACAGTGCTCAAGCAGCAGGGAAAATTGCAAGATGCGGCAGGTGCGCTGCGCGAGGCGATCCGGCTGCAACCGAGTTGGGCCGGGGCGCATACGACGCTGGGTACCGTTCTGCGGCAGCTTGGCGACGCGCAAGGCGCTGCGGAAGAAAGCCGCTCGGGCGTGGCGTTGGCCAAGCAGGCGACGGATCTGCAGGCCGCGGTGTTCGCCACCAATTCAGGGAAACGGTTGCTGAACGCTGGGGATCTGGATGCCGCGATTTCGCAATTTCGTTCGGCCGTGGCGGCCACGCCGAGCTATGCGCCGGCACACTATCAATTGGGAATGGCGCTGCAGCGGAAGGGCGAGCAGGAAGAATCGAGCAGGGAGCTGAAGAAAGCCGCGGAGCTAGAATGAAGGATTCGCAGCGTCACGCAAACTAGCCGCGTTTCGCTTAACTACCTTTGCGCAATGCCACCAATTCGGTGGCCACGGGGACGCCGCGAACGATCTTCACGTGCAGAACAGCTTCAAAGGGTTTCAGTTCGCCGGACTTGGACACTGCCAAACGGAGCAACAGTTCTTCGAGTGATTGTTGCCTGGAGACGTACTCGACGGCAGCTTGTGTGCCGATGGTAGTTGTGCCGGCGAGGATCAGCTCGGAACGCGTCTGGTTCAAGCCACGCACGAGAGCGATCACCGAATAATCTTCGGTCAACGGTTCGGTGTTTGGCGAAGCCATGAATTCCTTGGGCTCGCCGGCTTGCGGATGGGCGTTGACGATTTCGGTGTTTCCGTGGCGTATGCCGGTGGGAATCTGGCGGAAGAGGAACTCCTGCGTGCCAGGAATGTCGAGCAGGGTGAGATTTTCCGAGGGCGAGCCGATAAAGATCAGGTCGTTGTTCTTGGCGTCGTCGAGGGAAAAGAGACTTCCGCGTTTGACACGGATTTCTTGATGGAGCAGGGCAAAAACTCTATCCAGTTCGTGTACCGCTAAAACTTCGCCGACGCCGGTGTAGTGATCGAGAGTGGGAGAGCCGGCGTCTCTTTGCGCGTTGTAGTAACGCATGCCGGTATCTGGCCGGCCGGCGAACCTGGCGTTGCTGAAGATGACCCAGGGTTGTTCGGGACCAGTGAGGAAACCTCGCCAGAAAATCGGAAAGGCCGCGGGAATGCCGGGGCGGTCATTGGTTGCGGTGGTTTCTCCGGCTTTGCGGGGAAATAACAGCGCGGCCATGACGGTGAGGCTGGCGGCGAGCAAGACAGCCAGCACACCTACGGCGATAGCCCAGCGGCGAGGAATCTGCTGAGTCTGGGGGCGAGTTTCGTGATGAGCGTGACCATCGTTATTGGCGGCGCCCAGACTTCTTCCCGCTGCGCCACGGGGATGGAAGGAGAGCACGTAAGTGCCCTTGGGAAGCTCGACCCAGACTGCATCGTCGGCCGACGCATCGCTGGCGTAGTATTCGGCGAGCTTGGCACGCAGGCGGCCGGCCTGGACGCGAACCATGGAATCGACCTGGGGATCGAAATCGTCCTGGCGTCCGAAAACCTCGGTGGCAATCTGGTATTCCTTGAGGGGAGCGCCCGGGTGATCGAGCGCGTGCCTGGCAATATAGCGCAAAAGCTTGCAAAGCGACTCAGACCCGTGAAGCACGGAACTGTTGGTCAGCTTTTCAATTTCCGCTTCGATAAGGGGACGTTCGAGCAAAGTAACTCCGGTTACAGCGTTGTAACACGAGGGTATCAGTGGATGCAACCTTAAGCAACGGAATGTCTTAATGGCCGTAACCGTGTCTTACAGTGTGAGACTTGCCCTAGCATCGAGAAAATTGATAAGAGGAAGCTACATAATTGCTCGATCGCCCGACCGCTGCTCTGTTTTCTAGTACTTGCGGACGGGTATCCGGTTCACCCCGGGATCGATGGCTTCGGGAACAGATGTGTACGTCGAGGGGTCTGGCGGGATGAGTGATTTGTCCTGCTTTTTGGTCCGCACAGTAATTCACGAATCCACCAAATTTAGTCGAGGATGATTAGTCGAGGACGTTGTTTGATCGGCGAGTGAGTAGGTTGTGTGTTCGTTCTTGCAGGATCCGAGATGAGTTTCAGGAGGGGTGGAATGTCAAGGCGATCAGTCTGGGTTGCTCTGGTGGTGTTCTGTTTCGCTTTTAATCTTTGCACGTATACGGCTTCGGGTCAGGCGGTGTACGGGAGCATTATTGGCACGGTGACCGATGCGCAAGGGAACGCGGTCACGGGCGCCAAAGTCACGGTTAAATCTCTCACCAAAGGCACTAGCGACGAAACGATTACCAACGAGAGTGGGAATTATTCTGTCATCCATCTGATCCCGGACACCTATAGTGTCCGGATTGAGGCTACAGGCTTCAAGGTTTCCGAAATCGGGAACGTCATTGTGCAAGTCGATGCTGCAGCTCACGTCGACAGTGAACTGGAAATCGGCGCAGTGAGCCAGACGGTCGAAGTCACGGGCGACGTTCCGCAACTCAAGACTGATCGCGCGGATGTCTCGCTTACTTTCAACTCGGACTACATCGAAAAGCTTCCCCTTGCCAACCGCAATTTTCAGTCGCTCTTACTCGAGGCACCCGGGACGCAAAGGCTAGTAGGTTGGTCCCACGCCGCAACAGAAAATCCGCAAGGTTCGGAGCAAATTTTCGTAGCTGGCCAGCACTTCAGCGGCACAGGTTATGAGTTGGATGGAACCGATAATCAAGACCCAATCTTGGGTATCATCATCATCAATCCCAACTTGGACTCTGTCGGAGAAGCAAAAATCACGCTGCAAAACTTTGATGCCGAATTTGGCAAAGCCATCGCTGGATTGATGGTCGCTTCAACAAAATCAGGCACGAATGACATTCATGGCAGCCTGTTTTACTTTAGGAACTCCGATGCGACCCAGGCGCGTAATCCTTTCAACCAGCCGCCGGGTGTGCCTTTGCCCCACTCGAAGTTTAACCAGTTTGGCGGTTCTGTGGGTGGTGCCGTAATCAAAAATAAACTTTTCTATTTTGCGGATTATCAGGGGACCAGGCAGGCCAGTGGCGTCACCAACAATATAGTGATTCCAACTTCCACCGTCCTCAGCACGTGCACCGCAGGAACAGGATTCTGCGATTTAAGCCAGTATTTGGGAGCGGTTAGTAATAGCAATGGGCAAATCTATGATCCGGCCACCGGAGATCCCAATACGGGTGCGGGGCGCACCCCCTTTGCTGGTAATTTGATTCCTGTGGATCGGCTTTCTCCTGCGGCTGTCGCGCTCCTCAAACTCTTTCCACAGCCGTCAATAGTCGCAAGCAGTGTTACGGCCCCCAACTTTTTCGGATCCGGCTCTGGTCCTTTTCACGGAAACTCGTTCGACGTCAGAGGCGACTATCAAGCTCCTGGAAACTTGCACATCTTTGGCCGTTATACGCGCGCTTACTACAGCCTGAACGGGGAACCCAATCTTGGCATCGGTCTAGGTGGCCTAGGAGGCGGAATCGGCGGTCTTAGCGGCAGCTCGATTATTCATAATCACAGCTTGGCAACAGGATTTGACAAAGCGATCAGCAGTACACTGCTGACAGATTTCCGCTTCGGATACTTCAAATATAATCCACATTCTGTTAAACCAGATGCGGACGTTGCCGCGGCCGAGGCTTTGGGGTTGCACGGCCTTAACACAGACGATCCATCTACCGGAGGGCTCCCCAGTTTTTCATTTGACGGCACACTGACCAATTTTGGCGATGGCTTGGACCCTTCCCGTTGTAATTGCCCATTGATAGAAAACGAGCATCAATACCAATTTGTCAACAACTGGACGAAGATCAGCGGCAACCACGAGATGAAGTTCGGTGTCGACATTCGCTTCGCACACAACCTGCGGTTCCCGAGCGATGCCAATCGCACCGGGCAACTATCGTTCAATCATAAGGAAACTTCGCTATTCGATCCAGCGACGGGAAGCAATACCGGGGGGCTGGATCTGGCGTCGTTCCTGTTAGGTGACGTGTCCCATTTCGAACGCTTCGCCAGTGTCAGCGCGAATGCTGCCGAAAGTCAGAAGCGTTTTTTCCTCTACGCCCAAGACAAATTCCGCGTCACTCCAAAGTTGTCGTTAACCTACGGCATTCGCTGGGAAGACTATCAACCGGAATCCGTCAACGCCAAGGGTAATGGTGGGTTCGCTAACCTTCAGCAGGGCGTTATCCGCGTCGCAGGTTTCGGTCGGTATGGCCTCGATGGCAATATTAGAAACTACCTCGGAGCATTTGCGCCGCGAGTTGGCATCGCTTATCAGATCAGGCCAAAGACGGTTATACGGGTCGGGTACGGGCGTAGCTTTGATATTGGAGTATTTGGCTCCAACTTCGGCCACGCCGTAACCCAAAACCTTCCAGTCCTTGTTCATCAGTCCATCGGCGCACATGACGTCAATCCTCTTGCTATCAATGACAACGCGGCGGTGTACCAGATGGATTCTGCCGGCGGTCCACCAGCGGCTGAATTTCCGTCCCCTAATTCCGCTGGCGAAATACCACTGCGCGGCCCCACAAATTCCGTCGCCCCCAGGATTCGCCCAACGACACAACGCTTGGCCACAATTGATATGTGGAACGTCACCGTTCAACATCAACTGACGTCCACTATGACGGTGGAAGTGACTTACCTGGGAAATAAGGGAACGCACGGCTTCGCTGGCGATGGACCCGCCTATAACGCCAATCCGAGATCCATCGTCGGTTTTGGGGATCCGACTATAAATCCGGACAGTCGACGTCCGTTATTCAACCGCTACATCTATCCTGACTGCTCTGCCTCGTTGGGAGTTTGCGGTCTAACCGGCGTGCCTCTCGATGACCAGTTGAGGTGTTGCTCGTCGGACTCCGGCGACTATTTTGGCATGGACTCGAGCAGCAATTACAATGCTGTGCAATTCAAGGTAGAAAAGCGGGTGTCGCAAGGGCTTCAATTCGTTTCTGTCTATACCTACTCCCGCGCTCGGTTCCACGACAGTAACTACTTTGCCATTGATCAAAAGATAGCTTATGGCCCGGATGACCAGAATCGCAACCATGTGTGGGTTACCAGCGTTTTGTACGAACTGCCGTTTGGCAAGGGAAAGAGGTTCATGTCCAATGCCAACACCCTTACCGATTACCTCATTGGCGGATGGCGGCTTACCAGCAATATGAACTGGAGTGGCGGCCTACCGTGGACGCCAAGTTACAAAGACTGCAACAGCGATCAGGATGTCGGAATTTGCCGTCCTGATAGCGCCTCGGGTTCATTCTCTCTTGGTGCCACAAGAGACGCCGCTGGACACGTTTTCTGGTACACACCGGTTGCGGAGTTGGCTACGAACGGCGCAACGGGAGGAAAGTTCTCTCGGCCCGCTGCGGGGACACTCGGCAACATCGGGTTCGACTCGTTCCGCGGCCCCCGTATATTCACCTCTGACATGTCGCTCGCGAAAGGCTTCCGGATTACCGAGCGTTTCAGAGGGGAATTCCGCGTGGATGCCAACAACGTCTTTAACCATCCGGTGTTGGGTTTCAACGCTAACCAGGGCAACCACTGTATCGATTGCCCCGGTACAGATGCTGGTCAAATTACCAACATCGAACAAGACACGCAGATGCGGCTACTGACATTCGGCTTGCGTTTCTCCTTCTAATCGTATGAGGGCTTAGCCCTCTAACTACGTTACGGGGAGCCTCATGGCTCCCCGTTTTTTTTACGCTCGACGATGAATGTTCTAGTAAACCTCGGTTCTGTCTATTTTACGCCGCATAATTCGTGATCTAATCATCGCGTTGTTTCTCAGGAGCAGTAAAATGCCGCGCCATCTTGCTAAGTTTTTGGTAATTGCAGCTCTCGTTTCTGCCACGGGAATCCGCGCCCGGAAAAGTCCCCCGGTCGACGAGCGAACGTTGGCGAAGAACGCACAAACCTCGTCTCCAGGAAGCAGTACCGATTTTGCGGATGCTCGGCGTCTGCTGCAGCTCGGCAAATATGAAGAAGCCCTCGCTAAGCTAAAGGACATCGAGACACAGTCTGAAGATACCCCCGGCCTCGCACATGAGCTGGGCACCGTGTATTATCGCAAAAGTGATTACCTCAACTCTGTCTCATATTTCAAGAAAGCTTTGGCCGTCAATCCTGCTGACAGTGAAGCCACGCAACTTCTTGGCCTTTCGTATTACCTGTCTGGAAATCCCGGCGGGGCCATTCCTCTGCTGGAGTCTGTTCAAACCTGGTATCCCAGCGCCAATGTCGATGCCTCCTATATCCTTGGAATTTGTTACATCCAGACAAAAGCATATCCACGCGCCCGCCAGGCCTTCGCGAAGATGTTTGGAGTAGGGCCTGACTCAGCCGCGAGCTATTTGTTCACAGCGCGTATGCTCCTGCGTCAGGATTTTGGTCCCGTCGCCGAGGAATATATTCAGAAAGCGGTCGCTCTGGATGCGAAACTGCCTCTTGCCCATCAGCTTCTTGGCGAGCTCTATCTATACCAATCGAAAGTTATAGAGGCCATCGAGCAATTTCAGGCTGAACTGCTAATCAATCCCGGCTACGCTCCCGCTTACTACAAGCTGGCCGATGCGTATTCGCGAATGGAAAAATTTGACGAAGCGGAGAAGCTTTTGCAGCGTTCCATCTGGCTGGATGCTACGTCTACCGGGCCGTACATTTTGCTGGGAAAGGTTTTGCAGAAAAAGGGGGAGACGGAGTTGGCGGTGCGAGCATTGCAGCGTGCGCTGGCCATGGATCCCAATAATCCTATCCCGCACCATTTGCTGGGGCAGGCTTACCGGGAATTGGGGCGCGCGGAAGATGCGGAGCGCGAATTGAAATTGGCGGAGAGCCTGCAATCGCGGCAGAAATGAAAACTTCAACTACGGGCGGCAAAAATACCATCGTTGGCCTCGGCGAATTGCTGTGGGATGTTTTTCCCGATCGCAAAGAATTGGGGGGAGCGCCGGCGAATTTCGCGTACATGACCAGCCTGCTGGGCGATGAAGGAGTGGTGGCCAGCCGGGTGGGACGTGATCGCCTGGGAAACGCCGCGGCGCGCAGGCTCGCGAGGCTGGGGCTTTCGCAGGAATGGCTGCAACTGGATACCAAGCATCCTACCGGGACGGTGAAGGTTGATATTGGCGGCGACGGCCAGCCAAAATTTGAGATTACTGAAGCGGTGGCCTGGGATCAACTCGAATGGACGCCGCAATGGCAGTCGCTGGCGGGGCGCGCCGCGGCGGTGTGTTTTGGGTCGCTGGCGCAGCGCTCGGCGCAATCTCGCACAAGCATACGGCTGTTTCTGGAAGCGCTGCCTCCCAAAGCCCTGAAAGTTTTCGATGTGAATTTACGGCAGGCGTTTTTTAGCGCGGATATTCTGCGGGACTCGGCCAAAATCGCGGACATCATGAAAGTGAATCACGAAGAACTGCCACGAGTGGCTCAGCTGCTGGGATACCAGGCTGGCGCGAAAGAAAGGCGCGCGGAATGGCTGCTGCGCGAGTGTGGATTGAAACTGCTATGCGTTACGGAAGGGCCGGGCGGAAGTTTTCTGGTGACCGTCAGCGGCGTTGACAATCATCCGGGATTTCCCACCGAAGTGGCGGACGCCGTGGGAGCCGGCGACGCTTTTACGGCGGCGCTGGTGCATCACTATTTGCGCGGCGCATCGCTGAAAGCCATGAATGAAGCGGCGAATCGCATGGGCTCGTGGGTAGCTTCGCATGTAGGCGCCACGCCCAAGCCGGATGTAGGTTTCATCAAGAGGGTTCGGCATGCGAGCGCGCGGCCGCTGGATTAGTTTGTTGTAGCGATCTGCCAGGAACAGTTAGTCAGCGGGAACGGCCACGTCCTGCTCTTTTGCGAGCTTATCTTCCAGCGGTTTCGGCAAATCACGCAGCAAACTCAGGAACACGCCGTTGGTCCATCCAAAGCCCACAATGTTGACGTGATAGCCGACGGTGACCGCCGTTTCGGACGAGCGCGTGACGGCGTTGTATTTTTCGCGGATGGTGCCATCGTGGCGGAAGTTTTCGGCCACCGTGGATAAAAATTTGTAAGCCAGACGGTCGGCGTCTTCATTGAAGCCGTAACGACGCATGCCTTCGATGGCGACCAGCTGATTGGGAGCCCAGGCGTAGGGCGCGTCCCATTGCCCGCCGGTTTCGTAAGGACTCATCACCAAGCCGCCGGGGCGCTCAAAAATGGAAACATTCTTCATCACCGCTTTGGCCTGTTCCGCGGTGGCATTGCCGGCCCACAGCGGATTGAAAACTGTGACGTAGGCGTACGTAGAGCGTTCCTGCTTCACGAAGTTGTAATCGAAAAACATGCCGCGCTGCTCGTCCCATAAATACTGAGTGATTTTCGCTTTGCGGTCTTCGGCGGCGCGATTCCACTTGAGGGCGTCGGCTTCGCGGCCGAGGGCCCGGCTCATCAGCTCCAGATCCTTTTCGGTTTTGTACAGCAGGCTGTTCAGGCACACCGGAGCAAAGTTTTGCGTTCCGGCGCCGTAGGGGCCGAAGCGAAACGAAATGTCGTAGCCGGATTCGCGCATGGAGCGATCGCCCTTGTAAAAGTCGGCGCTGAGCGCGACGTCTTCGGCGGTCTCGCATTCGGCGTGTTCCGCGGCCGGGGCGGCGACATCGTGGTCGGCCTGATGGTCAGGCTGATGAGGGGAGTCGCAAACTCGAACGAGGTATTGCGCGCCGAAAGTCTGAGGAGAGGTCTGGCCGGGTTCTTTGCGAACCAGGTAGCGGTCGTCCATATCCGGGTGACGCAGAAAATAAGCGGCGACATCGCGATAATGTCCCGTTTCGTCCTTGATGCTTTCGGGCGAGGGGCCATCGCCGCGATCGAAATAACGCGACAGGCCGGTGGAGCCGGCGAGGTGGGGCTCGACGGTCCACATGTCGTGGTCCCTGGCGGCATAGGCGTAGGCGCGGGCCAGCCATTTTTTATCTTCCACGCCCTGGGCCTGATCCTTGGCCTTTTTCGCGTCGTAGACGGAGAGAATCATGGAGGTGAGAAAGGGCGGCTGCGAGCGGCTGAGATAATAGCTGCGGTTGGCGTTGAGGACATTTCCGTAATGTTCGATTTCAAAGAAAAAATTCTCCACCATTCCGCGCGCCAGATCGATTCGACCGTCGCGGACCAGGCCGCGAATGATGAAGTAACTGTCCCAGCCGTACATTTCGTTGAAGCGGCCGCCGGGAACGACGTAGCGATTTTCCAGGTAGAGGAGTCCGGGAGGATTGAGGCTGTTGGCGTCGACTTCGCCGGGGTGATGGATTACTGCGGGGAGATGCTTGATTTCGAATGTGCAATTTTTCTGGAGCGCTTTGATGGAGGCGGGCTCGGGAAAATCGGCTGGAAGATACATCACCGAGGTTGCGGCGAGCTTGGTGTCGACCACGGTTGCGCAGTCGTTCATGGAGCGCGTGAGGGTGTCCCATCCGGAAGAAATATAGGCGCGGATGGGGCCGAGACCGCGAGAATCGGCGGGGGCTTCGGTGCGCGCGGGGGTGGCGAGGGCGGCGAAAAGGAAAAGAAGTGCGGCCCAAAAAGTTAAGGCGCGGCGATTTGTGAATTGGGCGGACGAGGCCCGGGCACCAGAACGGTTAGGGGTGTGCATAGTGCTGATAGAATAGACTTTATGTCAGTTTGGGGCAACGGAAAATGTGGCTTGTTGGCCGTCGGCTAGAGCCAAAATCGATGCTTAATCGAGAGCGTTTTTGGACCGTCGTGTGTTCGACGGAGGCACTGAGATGGGTCAGGATTTGTTAGCGGCGTCGAAAACTTCCTGGGCGATTCGAAACGCGGAATTTGCGGCGGGCACGCCGCAATAAATCGCCGATTGCAGCAGCACTTCGCGGATTTCGTCCCGGGTGACTCCGTTTTTCAGGGCGGCGCGGATGTGCATACGCAATTCGTCTTCGCGATTGAGCGCCACGAGCATGGCCACGGTGATGAGGCTGCGCGTTGGACGTGGGAGACAGGGGCGGCTCCAGATTTCTCCCCATGCGTAACGGGTGATCAGGTCCTGGAAGGCTTCGTTGAAGTCATTGCGCTTTTCGAGAGTGGCGTCGACGTGCGGGTCGCCGAGTACCATGCGGCGTACCTTGATGCCTGCTTCGTAACGGTCGCGCTCGTCCATTTTAGATCTCCTGTTATTTGAGAAATGCGCTGACTTCGGCAGTGAAGCCGGCGGCGTCTTCGATGTTCGAAATGTGGGCCGCGGGTAATTCCGCGTAGCGCGCGCCAGAAATTTCGTTAGCAAGCTTTTTGACGTCCGCGGGAGGGACGGCGGCGTCGTGCCTACCGGCAAGAACTAGCGTTGGCGTTTTGATGTCGCCTATTTTGGCCCAGAAATCACAATCGCGCACCGCGGCGCAGGAACCGGTGTAGCCATCAGTGCTTGTGCTCTCGATCATTGCTTTGGTTTTGGCCACGACGTCTGGATTCTTCGCGCGAAAGTCCGCAGTGAACCATCGCTCGATCACGGCTTCCGCCACGCTTTTCGTTCCACGTTCGCGAACTGTTTTTATGCGCGCGTTCCAGGCGTCGGCGTTGCCAATTTTTGGCGCAGTGTTGCAGAGGACCAATTTGTTCAGGCGCTCGGGGACATTTTTTGCCAGCCACATGCCGGTCATTCCGCCGATGGACAAGCCGCAAAAATTCACGCGATCAAGTTTCAGTGCGTCGAGAAGGCGAAGAACGTCTCGAGCGAGCAACTCGACCGAGTATTCGCCGGGCGTGGCGCTGGTCTGGCCGTGGCCGCGGGAATCGTATCGCAGCACGCGAAAATCCTTGGAGAAAGCCGGCAACTGCGGATCCCAGAGTGACAGATTGGTGCCGAGGGAATTGGAGAGGACCAGCGTAGCGGCGGCAGCGGCGCCATCGAGCTGGTAATGCATGCGGAGATCTTTGATGTCAATAAAAGGCATGCCTGCCTAACTGGAATGAGTGTCAGATTTATGCTGTTGGATTACGCGATCGATGAATTGACTCGCGGCACCTGAATAACTTCCTGGATTGAAGAGTTTTTCCAATTCCTGGGATGAAAGATGTTTCTTGATTTCGGGATTTTCGTCCAACACCTTTCGCAGCGAGAGTTTTTCTTTCGCGGCACTTTTGCTGGCGGATTCGAGCAGCTTGCGCGCCTGCGAGCGGCCGATTTTCTTGCCTAGCGCGGCAGTGATGGCCTCGGAAAAAATCAGGCCATTGGTCAGATCCAGATTTCGGCGCATGCGCTGGACATCGATTTCAAGATTCGGCACAACGATGGTCAGTTGATGAAGAGCTCCGGCGGCGAGGCACACAATCTCCGGCAGGGTTTCCCATTCGGCGTGCCAGCCGCCCATGCCGCGCTCGTCTTCCTGGACCATAGCGCTGAGCATAGTACTGACGAGTGCGGGGACGCGGATAGCGGCGGAGAGAATTGCCGCGGACGCGACGGGATTGCGTTTGTGCGGCATAGTTGAGGATCCGCCACGCCCGTCTTCCGCGGATTCGCGAAGTTCGTCGATTTCGGTTTGCGCGTGGATGGAAATGTCGCGGGCGATTTTGCCGAGCGTGCCGGTCAGCAATCCCAAGGTGGTGGCGATTTCGGCCATGCGGTCGCGATGGCTGTGCCAGGGGATTAGCGGCATCGCCAGATTCAATTCTTTGGTTAGCTGTTGTGAAACGGCTTCGCCTTTGGCGCCGAGGGCTGCCAGTGTGCCTACTGCTCCGCCAAATTGCAGGACGAGGCAGTTTTTTTGCGTCTGGCGCAAACGTTCGCGATGCCTGCCCAGCGCGTCGAGCCATCCCGCAAACTTCATTCCCAGCGTGGTTGGTACAGCATGCTGCATCCACGTGCGGCCGACGATGGGTGTGGCGCGATGCTGGTCAGCCAGCTTGGCCAACGCGTTGCACAATTCATTTGCGTCGGCGGCGATCAACGCCAGCGCTGCGCGGCATTGCAGAATCATTGCGGTGTCGATGGCGTCCTGGCTGGTGGCGCCCCAGTGGACGAAATTGGCGGCGTCTTTGTTGTCGGCGGCTACCAGCTCTTTGAGCTTTTTTACCAGCGGGATGGCGAGATTGCCGGCCAGCGCGGCGGCTTCGGCCAGTTTTTTCTGATCGAATAAATCGGCGTTGCATTTCGCGGTGATCGCGGCCACGGCAGAGGAGGGAATTACTTCCGCGCTGGATTCCGCGCGCGCTAGAGCGGCTTCGAAGTCCAGCATGGCTTGCAGGCAAGCGTCGTCGCGAAATAATTTCTTCACCGCTTCCCAGCGAAACAATGAATTGAGCAGGTTCATTTCGGGAGATTCACGGCTCCTATACGCGTTCCAGAATCATGGCCAGGCCCTGGCCGACGCCGATGCACATGGTGCACAGTGCATATTTTCCGCGAGTGCGCGCCAATTGATAGGTAGCGGTGGTGATCAGCCGCGCTCCGCTGGCGCCCAGCGGATGGCCGAGGGCGATCGCGCCGCCATTGGGATTCACGTAAGGGGCGTCATCGGCCACGCCTAATTTGCGGAGAACCGCCAGCGCTTGCGAGGCGAAGGCTTCGTTTAATTCGACGACGCTCATGTCGTTCATCGACAATTTAGCGCGGTCCAGCAATTTGCGAGTGGCGGGCACGGGGCCCATACCCATAATTCGCGGAGCGACTCCGGCGGCAGCAGAAGCCACCACGCGAACGCGAGGCATCAAGCCGTGGCGTTTCGCGCCAGCCTCGGAAGCGATTAGGAGCGCGCACGCTCCGTCGTTTATTCCTGAAGCGTTGCCGGCGGTAACGGTGCCGTCGGGCTTGACCACACCCTTTAATTTGGCGAGGGCTTCAAGTGTGCTGTCCGGGCGGGGCTGCTCGTCCGCTGAAAAATTTAG
>JBBRZT010000037.1:0-18353 GCA_038236395.1 Candidatus Acidiferrales bacterium | reverse complement strand
GGGCTTGGTTGCTGCGGCTGTACCGGCGCAGTAGCGCAAAGCGGATTGATCATCATCACGCCGGCGCCCAGTTCGGCGGCCCATTCGGAAATCCGGCGCAAGTCTTCCAAGTCGCCCATTCCCCAGCTTGATCGTGAACGCAACGAGTAAAGTTGCAGCGCCCAGCCCCAGGTGTGCAGGTGGGGTGGAAGGAAGCACTGCGAGGGAGCGACGATCAGCCGCGATTCACGTCCGTCATTGTGAACAATCGAGTGGTAGCCCGGCGGCGTGTCGTGCGGCAATTTATTCCCTGCTCGCAAAATCGTGCCGTCTTCCAAGCGCACGCTTGACGATTCAGGAATCGGTTTCTCCGTGCCTCGCTGCACCACGATTAACGCAGGATCGGGAGGCCGGTGCGTGTCCGCGCCCATGGCGGACATGAAGCGCGATTTCGTTTTTTCCGAAACATCGTGCCAGTGGCCGGAATCGTCCCGGTATTTTTCGTCTATCCCCCAGGCATTAAAATCCAGCACACCGGCTCCTCAATACATTTTTGACGACTGTGCGAGCGATAACCACAATTAACAGCTTAAGAGGTAAGAGAGCGAGCGGCAATACAGCTTAGTGGGTAACGTGGATAGATGTCGCGGATTTGCTAGCAGCGTACTACTGCCAGTTCATTTCTCCGGCTTCGTGCCGGAGTGCATGTGGTGATGTTTTTCCTGTTCTTCTTTGTAGACCTCGGGAATTCCCAAACTTCCTTTGGCGGGCAGGTGGCGAATGAAGTCGACGATTTTCCACATTTCGTCGTCGGTCAAAATGCCTTTCCAGGAAGGCATTCCGGAAGGAGTGATCCCATTTTCGATAATCCATTTCAGCTGGCCGTCTTTGTACTCCTGAACGTCCGACGAAGTTAACGAAGGTATGGACGGCGACATTTTTTCGGCGAAGGGAACTCCGGTGGCTTGGCCATCCAGTCCGTGGCAAATGCCGCAATGATGACCGAAGTGTTCCTGGCCCTCGGCCAGCACCGCAGGCGTGAAAGGAATCGGGTTGGGGGTGTCTTTGCCGCCCACGGTGATCTTGTGTTTCACTTCCTTCGCCATCGCTCCTTCCATCGAGCCCGGCTTGCTGACGCGGCAGCCAGCGATTACCAGCGCACAGCAAAGCACGACAGTTTTCGACCTGTTTTTCATGAAGACCTCAACCTCTTTTACGATAAATGAATCTCGACGGACGCTGTGGTTACAAAGACAATTCTGGCGACGGGCAATTAATCATAACTATTGTGAACGCCCCGTTAACGGCCGGCGGCGGACAATGCTTTTTCGATCGCCTCGGTTACTTCCAGAGAGTCCGGCGTCACTTTTGACTCGAAGCGGGTGATGACGTGGCCGTCCGGGCCGATGAGGAACTTGGTGAAATTCCATTGGATTTCGCCGCCGGTTTGCGGATGCGCCGACTTGTCGGTTAGGAATTGATACAGTGGCGTCTGGTCATCGCCCTTGACGGAAACCTTGGCCATCATGGGGAAGGTCACGTGGTATTTGGAGCTGCAGAACGTCTTGATCTCCTGATTCGATCCCGGCTCCTGCGCGCCAAAATTATTGGCAGGAATGCCGATAATCACGAACCCGCGATCTTTGTATTTTTCATAGACGGATTCGAGTGCGGTGTATTGCGGCGTGAAACCGCAGCGGCTGGCGACATTGACCAGCAAAACCACGTTTCCTTTGTAGGCCGCCAGCGGCGCTGGCTGCCCATCAATCGAGTTCAACGTAAAGTCGTACACACTCTTGCCTGCGGCCATCACCGTCGCGCCCAGGAACAGAAAGCAACACAGCAACTTGATCATATTCTCCCCCTGTATTCTTTTACCCTGTCGCGGGTCTCCGCGGCAAACAATATTGACGGGCCTCCGGGTCCTGCGTGGGCGCCTCGAATATTATTGCGTAAATGTTTATTGAGCCTCCCACCGGGTGTGTTATAGACTCCGCTGGCTGGCCCGAAGTGGTTTCTCTTCAATAGCTTCCGCTTGGAGGTGCGATGCTGTCTGCAGCGATCGTAACGGTCACTCACCGCGTCCTTGCTCCCATCGACCTGGTCATCATCGGAATCTATTTCGTCATTATTTTCGGTATCGGTTTTTACTTTGCCAAGAAGGGCCGCACCTCCGAGGATTATTTTCTTGCGGGCCGTAACATCGGCTGGTTTGCCATCGGCGCATCGCTTTTCGTTTCCAATATTTCCACCGAACATTTCATTGGTCTGGCTGGTTCCGGCGCAACTTCGGGAATGGCGGTTGGAGATTTCGAGTGGCTGGCTTGCATGATGCTGCTCCTGTTGGGCTGGGTGTTCGTGCCGTTTTACCTGCGCTCCAACGTGTTTACCATGCCGGAATTTCTGGAGCGGCGCTTCAATCGAAATTGTGCGAATTACCTGGCGACCATTTCGGTAATCGCATACATCTTCACGAAGATTTCGGTGCACCTTTACGCCGCGGGCATCGTGCTGGAGCGGGTGGTCGGCTGGAATCAGTGGACCGCGGCTGTGATTCTGGTTATCGCCACGGGGATTTACACGATCGCGGGCGGGCTCGCCGCGGTGATCTACACCGACCTAGTGCAGACCCTGATTCTTCTCGCCGGCGCCATTGTGCTCACGTTGATCGGAATGGATAAGGTCGGCGGTTTCGCGGGACTGCGCGCGACTCTCCCAGACAGTTTTTTTCACATGATCAAGCCCGCATCGGATCCGGAGTTTCCGTGGACCGGCATTTTTTTTGGCGCGCCTATTCTGGGCATCTGGTATTGGTGCACCGACCAGGTCATCGTGCAGCGCGTTTTGTCCGCGCGCGATGAGGGCCACGCCAAGGCCGGCACGATTTTTGCCGGATTCCTGAAAATCCTGCCGGTGTTCCTGCTGGTGCTGCCGGGCTTGATTTGCTACGCGTTGTATCCGCAACTTTTCACCGTGGTGGACGGCAAAGTTACCAACGGAGACATCGCCTTTCCCAGCCTGGTGATCAACTTGCTTCCCGTGGGCATGGTCGGACTAGTGATTGCTGCGTTGCTGGCGGCGTTGATGGGCGCGATGAGCTCGGTTTTCAATTCCGCCTCGACGATGATCACGCTGGACTTTTATAAAAAAGTTCGCCCGGCGGCCAGTGAAAAACAATTGGTGAATTTCGGGCGCATCGCCACTGGCGCGATGGTGATCCTGGGGCTGGCGTGGGTTCCGTTCATCCACCTGCTCAGCGCGCAACTTTATATTTACCTGCAAAGCGTGCAGGCCTATATCAGCCCGCCGATCGCGGTGTGTTTTATTTTCGGGATTCTGTGGCCGCGCCTGAATGGTGAAGGGGCCATCAGCTCGCTGCTAGTTGGATTCGTGCTGGGCGCGGTGCGATTTATTTTTGAAGTGCTGGACAAAACCAGCCACTACACGTCTTCATCGATTCGCTGGCTGGTGGACATGAATTTTCTTCATTACGCGGTGTTCATGTTCGTGGTGTGCACGGTGGTGCTGATCGGCGTGAGCATGATGTATCCCGCGCCGGCACGAAAGAAGATCGCGGGCCTAACCTTTGCGACGGTGGACGATAAGCTGGAAACCATGGACGTTCAAACGCCCCATCTGCAGCGAGAGACGCGCAGGGAACACGTTACCAATCTGGCGTTTACCGCCCTGCTGATTGTGGTGGTCGCCGGATTGTGGATTTATTTCCGTTGAGACAGGTGAGCTGATAAGTCATGAGTGCGGCCTCGATTGTCGCGTTGCGGCCCAACGTTTCGCAGGCAGAGGCCATGCGGGCGTTCTCCAAGCAGGGACTTTCGTCTCTGTATTGGAGGATGACCGCCGGTTCGCTGCAGCGCATCGCGGTGGCGTACGTGCCGTACCAGTTTTACGAGGTGCGCTTTGTAATGACTCGTGCGCCGCAGACGCGTTTATTTGCCATGGATGCTGTCGACGGCTCGCTCGATCTGTTCGAGTTTCCACAACTGCCATGCTGCCAACATTTGTTGACGGTGGATACGCGCAACCGGCTCACAGCGAGCCTATCGGGACCTGCGGCTGATCAACTGCTGCGCGAAAAAGCGTTGCGCGCAATTTTTCAGCACGGCTTTTTCAAAGTGCGCGAGCAGAGTTTCGAGTTTTCGCGTCAACCAGACCTGGTGCACCTGCCTTACTGGCTGGGTTTTTATGCTTTCGGGGAAATCGTCCGCTGCCGGGTGATGGATGCGGTGCGCCGGCGCATCGAGGGCGCCAAAGCGTCCGCGTTCTTCGAGCAGTGGCTGGTAGCCTGACCACAGAAAATCAGAGATTTGTTTAGGACCCGGCCCGACCGGGTTTGTCCTGGAGAAAAACTATGTCGGCGTTCGTGCAACGTGCTTTGACTGGATTCCTGTTTCTTGCGATGGTCTGCGCCGCGGCCGGAGCGCAAGGCTGGCAGCACCTGGGAAACGTCCAGCACGTCGACAAACTTCCGGATGGCGTGGAGATTACCGCCGGAGCTGCCAAAGTTCGCATCACCGCTTTTCGAGATGGCATCGTGCGCGTTCGCGTGGCGCCCAACGGTAATTTTCCGGCGGATTTGTCCTGGGCAGTGATTCAGCCTCCGCAAGTGCCGGCGATCGTGATCGAGGACGCCGCGAATGAAGTGCGCATGGCCGCGGGCTATATTCGTGTGGTTGTCAACAAAGCGCCGCTGCTCATTAATTTCGTGGATGCTTCGGGCGTTCCAATTCTCGAAGACCAGCCATCGCTGCCGATGGCCTGGGACGGAGAAAACATTCACGTCTGGAAGCGCATGCCCGCGGATGAGAATTATTTTGGCTTGGGCGACAAAGCCGGGCACATGAATCGGCGCAACCGGGCGTTCACCAACTGGAATACCGACGAGTTTGGCTGGCAGGAATCCAGCGACCCGCTATACAAGACCATTCCGTTTTTTATCGGGCTGCGCAAAGGGTCGGCCTACGGAGTGTTTTTCGATAACGCTTACCGCAGCAGCTTCGACTTTGGGAAAGAATCGCCGGATTACTTTTCGTTTGGGGCCACCGGCGGAGAGTTGAACTACTACTTTTTGTCAGGCCCCGAACCCAAGACGATCATCGCGAATTACACCGCGATGGTGGGGCGCACGCCGCTGCCCGCGCTATGGACGCTGGGCTTTCAGCAGAGCCGCTACAGCTATTACCCGGAAGCGCGGGCGCGGGAAATCGTGCAGACCTACCGGCAGAAGAAAATACCGCTGGACGCAATTTATTTTGATATCGACTACCAGCAGGGCAACGCTCCCTTCACCATCAACCGCACGTACTTCCCGACGTTTGAAAAAATGATTGCGGATTTTCGCGGGCAAGGTGTGCGCACCGTGCTGATCACCGACCTGCATGTCAAGAAGGACCCTAATCACAGCTACAAGCCATACGATTCCGGGACGCAGCGGGATGTATTCGTCAAGAATCCCGACGGGAGCGTGTTTGTCGGCGCGGTGTGGCCGGGCGACAGCGTATTTCCGGATTTTACGCTGGCCAAAGCGCGGGAATGGTGGGGCGAACAATATAAAGATTTCAACGCTATGGGAATCGCGGGTTTCTGGAACGACATGAACGAGCCTTCCGTCTTTCTGCGCGCGGACAAGACCATGCCGCTCGGAGTGATGCATCGCCTGGACAATGGCACGACGCTCGACCATCGCGCCATTCATAACGTTTTCGGGAAGGAAAATGTTCGCGCCACGTATGAGGGACTGCGCAAATTGCAGCCCAACGAACGGCCATTTGTTTTGACGCGCGCTGCTTATTCCGGAACGGAACAGTATGCGGCGACCTGGACGGGAGATAACAGCAGCACGTGGAATCACTTGTCGATGAGCACGCCGATGCTATTGAGCCTGGGAATCTGCGGCTATTCGATTGTGGGCGACGACATCGGCGGATTTGCGGGGACACCCACTGCGGATTTGCTGACCCGCTGGATCGAAGTGGGCGCGTTTAATCCTATCTACCGCGATCACACCGCCAAGGGCACCGGCGACCAGGAGCCCTGGGTACACGGACCGGAGCACGAAATGATCCGGCGCCGCTATATTGAATTGCGGTATCAATTTTTGCCTTACACCTATACCGGCATGGAAGAAATGACGCGCACAGGTTTGCCGTTCATGCGGCCGCTGTTTGTCGATTATCCGACGGCACCGGGGATCGAAGGGAACGACCACGACTTTTTATTTGGTCGCGATGTTTTTGTGGCTCCCGTGGTTACGGAGATGCTAGACGCGCAGGAGGTTCATCTTCCGCCGGGCGACTGGTATGACTTCTGGACGGGCAGCAAACCGAAGGACCGGGAGCACATTCGGTTGCATCCGCGGCTGAAAGAATTGCCGCTGTACATTCGCGCGGGAGCTATTTTGCCGATGCAGAACGTCGTGCAGAGCACGTCGGAAGCTCCGGCGGGTCCGCTGAAGCTGCGCGTGTATCCCGGCGACGATTGCCGCGGGTCGTTGTATATGGATGATGGGCATACGTTCGCGTATCTGAAAGATGAAGTGCTGAGAATTCAGTACAGCTGCCAGGTTTCGGGAGGCGGCGTGACAGTGAGCAGCAAATTGCAAACCAATAATTACAGACCGTGGTGGAACCGTGCGGAGATTACGATTTACGGCGCCACGGGAGCGCCGCGGGAGGCGCGCGTCGGAAATGAAGTGATCCGCGATGTGCCCTATGACGACAAGACGCACTCAGTGACGCTGACGGTGCCGGACGCGGTGAAAGATTGGTCGGTTCAGTTGAATTATTGAGCGCTATGAAAAATGGAAAATGTCGACGCGCCGACAATTAAAGTAATACTTTAACTATCGTGTAACTATTTTAGTTTAGTAATATTTGTAGCGTTCGAATTCTGAAACGTTCGAATGCTCCTCGCATTTTTTGGCGTTCGAACGCAAAATCTCCGATCAATCCAGAAGAAAAATCGAGAGTGATTGAGGCGGCATGGTCAGCTCGAGATGATCGTCCGCTGAGATCTGCGCGTGAGCTTCTCCGAAGAGAGGAGCGAGACCAGCGCTGCCTTTTGCGGGAGTGTCCTGCAAGGGGATACTTATTTTGCGTGCGACGTTTGAATTATTGAATGCCACGACGATTCTTTCTTCGTCGGAGTCGCGGCCAAAAATGTAGGCCGATTCGTCGGAGAACATGTGCCACAAGTGTCCCTGGGCCAGGACGGGGTGTTCGCGGCGCACTCGCAACAAGGTCTGAACATACGAGAAAACTTTTTGTTGTTCCGGGTTGCGGCCGGCGGCGGTGAATGCGTTTTGCGGATCATGGAGCCAGCCGCCGGGAAAATCGTGGCGATTATCGGGGTCGCCACCACCGGTCATGCCGATTTCGTCCCCGTAATAAAGCTGCGGGATGCCGCGCAGCGTGAGCGTCAGCGCAAAAGCCAGCTCCAGTTTTGTTGGCGAGCTTCCTTCGGCGCTGGCGAAGCGGGTCACGTCATGGTTGGCAAAAAAGGTGACTAGCGAATTCGGACGAGGGTAAAGCGAATCATGGCGAAGCATGTCGGCGATTTTTCCTAGCGGCGCGCCGTGGAGTAAGACGTCGCGAAGAACGAAGTACAGCGGGTAGTCGAAAAGGGTGGTCAGGCCGGAATCGATGCCGTCGTAGCGCCGCTGCCCTCCGGCGAAAAATGATGTGACGCCGGGATCGCGATGGAATATTTCGCCGATGGTGGTGAGGTTGGGATAAATGCGGCGCAGGCCGGTATGCCATGCGGACCAGAATTTGCGCGGGACGTAAGGAAAAGTATCGAGGCGGTAGCCATCCAGTCCGGAGGTTTCCGCCCACCAGATGCTGTTCTGTAAAAGATATTGGGCGACCAGGGGATTTTCAGAGTTGAGGTCGGGCAGCACGTTGAAGAACCAGCCTTCGGTGAGGTTTCTGGAGAGACGCGGAGGGGCGTGGGGATCGACTAGCGTTTCAAAAGAGTCCTGGCCGGCAGCTTCAGCTGCGGTTTTGCCGTAAAAGGAGCCATTCAGCGGAGACGTGGAAGTGGAGTGCTGCGAGGGCGTGCCATGAAACCAATCGTCGAGCGGCGGATTGTTTACCCAGGGATGTTTCGGGCCGGTGTGATTGGGGACGGCGTCGAAGAAAATTTTGACGCCCTGCAGGTGCGCGGCGGCGACCAGGTCGCGATAGTCCTTCACGGTGCCGAGGTGAGGCTCGACAGCGTAGAGATCGATGGCTCCGTACCCGTGATAGTCCTCGGTGGCGCCATTTTTGAGCACTGGGGTAAGCCAGAGTGCGGTGATGCCGAGATCCTTCAGATAAGGGAGATGTTCGCGAATCCCGCGAAGATCACCGCCATGGTAGGCGCGCGGCTCGGATCGATTAAGTGAATCGGGCGCTTCGCCGGGCTGGTCGTTGGTGGGATCGCCGTTGGCGAAACGGTCAGGCATGATGCAGTAGAGGACGTCGTTCTGAGACAGGCCCTGAAATTTTTCGACGGTGGGCGCGCGGGAGGCGAGGGGCAATTCGAAGGAGACGTCGCCGGTTGAAGTGGTGATGCGGCAGATGGCGGTGCCGGAGCGGGTGTCGGCGGCGATTTTCAACCAGACGAATAAGTAATTGCCGCCGGCGGTGGCTTGCGTGTGAGTGACGCGCAGCGTGGACAGATTGCACGCAACATGCGTGGCCTGGAGGTTCTGGCCGGAGAGCAGCAGCATTACTTCGGGGGTCAAACCGATCCACCAGCTGGGCGGCTCGATTTTTGTGACGGCGGGAGCTTTTTCTGTTTTCGTTTGGGCGGCGGCGAGTGACGCGAGAGACGGAGAAAGAAAAAGGCACAGAAGGCAAGTCTGAAATGCGGCGAAGAGAGGGCCAGCCGGCGGGTGGAATTTTTTCACGTCCGAAGGATAGGTAAAAATTGGGTGAAGTGCCAGCGATGACTTCATGGATTTGGTAATTCGAATTTCAGGTATCCAAATTGTTCGGGAACGTGAAAGTTGGGTTGCGGGGTGTTGGTGGGGCGCCATGCCGAGTAGAAGCGCGGCTCGGATGGTCCCTCAACGCGGTAGAAATTGACGCGCCAGGCTGTGCGGGGATCGAAATGCGGCAGCAGGCTTTTCATGGGGATGGCTAATTCGGCGGTCCATGTTTTTGCGTGTTCATCGATAGAGACGCGGCGACGGAGGTCGCTTTTCAGGTCCTGGAGTGGGCCATCGGTGATGTCCAGATCGATCCAAAAGCCATTGGGGCTAACTTCAAATTCCTTGTAGCGGCGGAGATCGGAGGAGTCCGGCTGGAGAAAAACTTCGGCGACGTCGCGATCCCAGAGTTTGTCGCGGCGGCCGTTTGGATCGGCGTCGGGGAACACGGAAATGTCGCGATACTGTGCGACAAATTTGACGTACAGGGTTGTGGCGGTCCAAAGCAGGAGGACTTCGGTGGCGCGTTGCGGGTCGGCGTTTTTTCCCTGCCAGTCGGCATTGAAGCGGATTGGTACGGCCGGTTCCCAGGCTCTGGCGGGCGGAAAGCCAGTGGCGTCGATGGAAGCAGTAAATTTCCGAGCCACCGCGGTGGAGTTTGATGCGCCCGGAAGCGGTGTTTCGTCGGTCATTTCTGGTTTTTCCGAATCTATCGGCTGATGAAACAGTTGAGTGTCAGCCACGATTGTGGCGCCCAATAGCATGCAAAAGCACAGGCCGACGGCACAAGGCGACCAGCGCCCGCCGAGGCGAACTTTTTGCGCACCCAACATTTTTTCGCCGCCCAACCCCAGGGAATCGCCATGCTAGCATTGGTTTGTTCCGCAAGAAACTAGCGGAGATTGGCTGACAGGCACGGGGGTAAGCATGGTCGAGCAAGCGGGCACCGAAGAATATACGACAAAACGCGTGAGACGTGCGCCGGACGAGTTTCAGCACGTGAAGTTCAAGATTGACGGGAGCGTCGCGCGGCTTACCCTGAATCGCCCGGAACACAATCTTTTGAACGAAACGATGCTGCGAGAGCTGGCCGATGGGGTACTTTTCGCCGGCGATCGCGACGATGTGAAAATCATCGTGCTGGACTCCGCGATGAAAGTTTTTTGCGGCGGCATCGACGTAGGGGAATATACTTCGCAGCGCGTTTTTCAGATGCTGGACGCGTTTCACGCGGCGTTTTCCGGAATGCTGGATGTGGCCAAGCCGGTGATCTGCGTGGTGAATGGTCCGGCCATCGGTGGCGGAGCGGAGCTGGCGGCTTTTGGGGATTTCGTGGTCGCCACGCCGAAAGCGCGGTTCGCGCAGCCGGAAATTTCGATTGGCGTGTTTCCTCCGCTGGCGTCGACGATTCTACCGTTTCTGGTGGGACCGAAATTCGCGCTGGAGCTGGTGCTGACGGGCGAGCCGGTTACGGCGGAGCGCGCGCTAGAGTTGGGACTTATCAACCGGCTCGTGCCGGAAATGCAGCTGCAGGCGGCGGTGTCAGATTTGATCATGCGCATTACCAGCCATTCGGGGCCGGTGCTGACAATGGCGAAGCGGGCGATTCTGGGCGGCATGGGGATGTCGCTGAAAGACGGATTAAAGCATTCCATGAATATTTTTCTGAACGAGCTGTATCGCCTGGAAGATTCGCAGGAAGGGCTGAAGGCGATGATAGAAAAGCGCAAACCGAACTGGAAGAATCGCTGAAGAACGCGCGGCCGCGCGGGCAACGTTGACACGATTTTGATCGCGGCATACACTCAACTTTCAATTTGCAGGCATGGGCAGCGGGGAAGGCCGTGAAATTCGGCCGCGGTCCCGCCACTGTAATCGGCTGAAAAGCCGTAAGCCAGGCCACCCTCCGATGCCGCAGAGGCTGCGCGCTCTTCGCGAGAAAGAGCGCTGCCATATCGCCCCGGCGTCTCGCGGGGCTTTTTTTGTGCGCGGTTTGAGAAAGAGAGTGTTGTGAAACGAACGAACCGCGGCGCGTTGCTGATGCTTTTGTTTTTTGCGATCACGCTGCGGACTGCGGGTGCGCAAACTTCGGCTATTGCGCCTGTGTATCGGGAAGTAGTTGATGAAACGGGGCGTACGGTGCGGGTGCCGCAGCCGGTGCTGCGGATTGTTTCGCTGGCACCGAGCTTGACGGAAACGGTTTACGCGCTGGGATTGCAGGACCGGTTGGCGGGAGACACGGATTTTTGCGATTATCCGCCGGACGCGCAGAAGAAAACAAAAGTGGGCGGGGCGATTAATCCCAGCCTGGAAGTGATTGCGCATCTGAAGCCGGACCTGGTGCTGGTGACCAAACATTTGAATACGCTGGATACCGTGCACTCGCTGGACGCGCTGGGAATCGCGTCGTACGCGACGGATCCACGGACGGTGGATGAAATTATCGCTTCGACAAAAAGATTGGCGGAAGTGTTGGGCGCTCCGGAGGCGGGAGTTGCGGTGGCCGAAGACCTGCAAAGGCGACTAGGTGTGTTACAGCAGAAGATTGGAGGGCTGGCGCCCCGCCGGGTTTTGTTCGTGGTGTGGACCGACCCGCTGATTTCGATCGGCAAGGATACGTTTATCGCGGATGCGTTGCGGCGCGCGGGCGGAGAGTCCATTGTGGATTCGAAGCAGGATTGGCCGCAGGTGAATCTGGAGGAAGTCGCGCGCCTGCAGCCGGAATTCCTGATATTCGCGGACTCACACTCTGAGACGACGCCGCAAAACTTCGATGTGCTGGCCACGCGGCCGGCGTGGCGCATTCTGAATGCGGTGCGCAATCGAAACTATGTGGTGATCAGCGATGCGGTGAACCGGCCGGCGCCGCGCATCGTGTCGGCCATTGAAGATCTCGCGGCGAAACTGCATCCCGAGGCGTTCGCCGAAAAGCCGGTGGCGGTTGTTACAGAAAACATTTCGATTTCCCGCGTGAAATGACGATGCGTCCACTCACGATCCAGCGGCTGTTTCTGCAGTGCGGAATCCTGACCGTGGTTTTATTTGTGGTGGTCATCGTGGCCTTGAAGGCCGGCGCGGTGGAAGTTTCGCTTTTTGCACTGGGGCGCGACTTGATCCGCGTGATCGTACATCACGGCGGGGAGATGAAAAGCGATTACGGCCTGATCGTGATGAATATCCGGCTGCCGCGAATTTTGCTGGGAATTTTTGTAGGGGCGTCGCTGTCGGTGGCGGGGACTGGATTTCAGGCGCTGCTGCGCAATCCGCTGGCCGATCCTTATGTGTTGGGAGTTTCGAATGGAGCGGCCCTTGGAGCGATTCTCGCGTTGATCGCATCGCCGCATTTGACCCTGTTGCCGGTGATCGCAGATTTGCTCACGCCTTTCGGCGCTTTTGTGGGAGCCACGGCGACAATCGCCGCGGTTTATTTTCTGGGACGCCGCGAGGGACAGATTGACAGCAACACGCTGCTACTTGGCGGCGTTATCACCGCGTCATTTCTGTCGGCCATCATCATGTTTCTGATGACTTCGGTGACCGGAAGCAATCTACGCGGGATGGTTTTCTGGCTGATGGGGAACCTTTCGACTTCGTTGCAGCCCAGCGTGTACTGGGTGCTGGGAATTGGCTTTGTCGTGGCTACCGGCGCGATGTACACCACTGCTTCTGATCTGAATTTGTTGCTCTCCGGCGAAAAAGAAGCGATGCACCTGGGCGTCGATCTGCATCGCGTGCGCCTGGTGGTTTATATCGCGGCGTCGTTGCTTACTGGACTGGCGGTTTCGGTGAGTGGCTCGATCGGCTACGTGGGGTTGCTGGTGCCGCATGTGATGCGGCAATTGTACGGATCGGATCACCGCATCCTGATACCGACCGCGGCGTTCGGCGGAGCCATCGCGGTGGTGATTGCGGACACCATTGCGCGCACCATCGTGAGGCCGGCGGAGCTTCCGGTGGGAGCAATGACGGCGCTGTTTGGCGCGCCGCTGTTTATTTATTTGCTGCGCAGGAGAATGGCGTGAGCACGATTGCTCGTCCACCTGCTGGAGTTGCGATGCGTTCTCCTGGGGAAGCATCGCGCGTGAATAGCGACGTGCGCTTGAGCGTGGAGCAAGTCAGCTACGCGTATACGCCGAATCCTTCGCAAGCGCCTCTGTTTACGCTGGAAGCCACCAGCTTTCAGGCGCGCGCCGGCGAGATTGTGGCCATGCTGGGCCCGAACGCCAGCGGCAAATCGACAGTGTTGAAACTGATTGCCGGTTCGCTGGAGCCGCTTTCGGGGCGGGTGCTCTTGAATGGTTTTCCGACGCACTCGCTGCCGGCAAAAACGCGGGCGCAACGCATCGCCATGGTACAGCAGGAAAGTACGCTGCTGTTTCCGGCGCGGGCATGGGAATTTGTTTTGCAGGGGCGGCACCCGCATGGACGCGCACTGAGATTTGAAAGCAACGCCGACGTGACGATCGCCAAAAATGCGCTGGCGCAGGTGGGCGCGGAGGAGTTGAGCGGGCGATGGATGTCGGAACTTTCAGGAGGAGAAAAGCAAAGAGTGATTCTGGCGCGGGCGCTGGCGCAGCAGCCGATGCTTTTGCTGCTTGATGAGCCGACGCTGCATCTGGATATCGCGGCGCAAGTGGATTTGCTGCATGGCCTGCGGCGGCTGGCGGTGGAAAATCGGTACACCGTGGTGGTAGTGACGCACGAACTGAATCTGGCTGCGGAGTATGCGGACCAGGTGGTACTCATGCAGCGCGGGAAGTGCCTGCGAGTGGGGACGCCGTCGGCGGTGTATCAGCGGGAATTGCTGGAGCAGGTTTTTCAAACGGCGTTGACGGTGGATATGGGCTCGTCGGGCCGTCCGCGGGTGAACGTGGTGGCGGACAGGCAGGAAGGCAAGTAAGGATTTTTTGTTTGGCTGCAACTTTGCGCCGCGGTTTTTTGCCGCGGCATTTACGCAACCCCCAGCGGGCTTAGCCCGATGACAATCACCGCGGACTTCGTGCTCGGGAAGACGGTCGGTTGAGATTTCTGGAATCAACTGAACAAGCCGTCGCCGCCGCGCGACTGTAAGGCGGAAATTCCGCTTCGCGACCACTGCGATGCATCGCTTTTGTGCCGGCGATGTTGCGGGAAGGTTCGAAGCAGCAATGCCGCCAAGCCAGGAGACCGGCGAAGTCCGCAACCGGCGCGAGATGTTTTGCGCAGGACAACCTTCAGAGCTCCCGCGCGTGAGGGAGCGGAGGACAAAATGAAAACTTCCTGGTTTCTTCGGTTTGCCGTTCTGCTTTTAGGTGTTCTGGTTTTTCATCCCGTTTCGAAAGCGCAAAGCAATGACTCGGACGCAACGCTCGCCGGAGTTATCACCGATTCGACTGGTGGAGCCGTAGAAGGCGTAGTTGTCGGCCTGACGCCTGAGGGACAGCGGGGCGCGACGGTTGTGTCTGTCAATTCGAAGGCGGACGGAAGTTATTCGTTGACGGTTGCGGCGGGGCGCTACCGTGTTCGGTTTGTGCGTTCGTCTTTTATTTCGGTGGAACGTGTGGTGGAGCTGCGGGTTGGCGAATCGCGTACTTTGAATTCGCAGTTTAGGTTGGATCGATTGTCTTCCGCGGTGATTGTGACGGCGCAGGCCGAGCCGTCGCCGCTACAGCAGACGACCGCGCCGGTTTCGGTTATTACGCGGGAGGAGATCGCGGAGCGGCAGGCGGTTTCTCTGCCGGAGATTCTGCTGTTTTCGCCGGGGATCGCGATTGGCAGGTCAGGGGCGGAAGGCGGCACGGCATCTGTTTTCTTGAATGGCGGGAATTCCAATTTCACCAAGGTGCTGGTGGATGGTGCGACCATCAATCCGCCGGGCAGCGCGGTTGATTTTTCCAGCCTGACGCTGGACAACGTCGACAAGGTAGAGATTGTGCGCGGCGCGGAAAGCGCGATTTACGGCACCGATGCGGTGTCGGGTGTGATCCAGGTGTTTACGCATCGCGGGGAGACTCGTATTCCGGAAGCCAGCGTGTTTGCCGAGGGCGGCAGTTTTTCTTCTGCGCGCGGTGGTGCGCAGGTCAGCGGATTGATTCACGGTTTTGATTACTCCGCCGCAACCTCGTACTTTCAGACCGACGGGCAGGGTCCGAACGATCAATTCATCAATCGCACGAATTCTGGAAATTTCGGGTACCGCTTCAGCGACAGCAATCAGTTGCGCCTGACTTTGCGGAACAACACCAGCAACGCGGGTATTCCCGGGCAGACCATTTTTGAGGCGCCAAACCTGGATCAAACATACGACCAGCGCATTTTCAGCGCAGCGGCGCGCTGGGATTTTACGTCCGGCAGGTACTGGCACCACGAAATCAGCGGCGGCGAATCGTACACGCGGCAGCACAACAACAATCCGGAGCAGAATTTCTTTGCCACCGATCCGAATGCGTTTTGTCCGCAGGCGAATCCGACGGCGGTGGCCACGGCGGAATTCTGCGATTTCACGGGGGAGAGCCGCTTTCAGTACAACCGCGCCAACGTTACGGCGCAGAGCAGCTACATACTGGCGAATTTCGGCGCGACGGCGGGATACGAATATGAAGTCGAGAACGCTGCGTTGTCGAGTGTCAGTGTCAATCATGCGCGGCGGAATAATCAGGGCGGTTTTCTGGATTTTCGCTACCGGCCGGGTCGGCGGGTTTCGCTGAATTTCGGGGGCCGCGCGGAAGCCAACGCTAATTTCGGCACGCGGGTAGTGCCGCGAGTGGGCGGTTCGGTTGTGTTGCACTACGGCGCAGGATTTATGGGCGAAACACTGATCAGAGCATTTTATGGGCAAGGTATCAAGGAGCCCCGTTTTGACCAGACGCTGAGCGATAACTTTGGCGATCTGGGCAATCCGCTGTTGAAGCCGGAGTCGAGCAAGAACTGGAGCGCCGGCATCGAGCAAAAACTGCTGAACGATCGGGTGCGGCTGTCGGCCGAATATTTCTACAGCAGCTTTTATAACATTGTGAGCTTTGCGTTCTGCGTGGCTACCGATCCTGCGGACCCGACGATAAACAGTTGCGGGGTTGTGATTCCAGGAGCGCCGCCCGATTTTGGATTTTTCTTTAACACCGATCGGGCGCTGGCGCGGGGAATTAACCTTAGTGGCGAGGCAAGTGTGAATCGCTGGCTGAAGCTTGCTGGGAACTACACCTATGACGACACGCGGGTGTTGCAGGCACCCAACGTGTTCGATCCCAGCGAACTGCCGGGTAACCATCTGCTGCGGCGGCCGGTAAATTCGGGGTCGCTTACGTTCAATCTCGGGTACCGGCATTTCGGACTTACGGCGGGCGGGTATTTTTCGGGAGTGCGCACGGATTCGGATTTTCTGGGGCTGGGGCTTGACAGAAATCCGGGTTATGCGCGGTTTGATGCGGCTGCGCACTATGATTTTGGGCGCGGTGTGTCGTTGTTTGCCCGGGCGCAGAATATTTTTGACAAGCAATATCAGGATGCGCTCGGTTATCCGGCGCTGGGACGCGACGCGCGAGTGGGGGTGCGGTACACGTTCAAGGGGACGAACTGATGGAGGAGCGCGAGCCGATCCTGTTTTGCTGGAGCGGCGGCAAAGACAGTGCGATGGCGTTGCACGCGGTGCTGCGAGATGCACGGATGGAAGTTGCGGCGCTGCTGACCACCGTTACCGAAGGATACGATCGCGTCAGCATGCACGGCGTGCGGCGGGAATTGTTGCAGGAGCAGGCGCGGCAGATTGGGCTGCCGCTGCACGAAGTGTTCATTCCGCCGGAATGCGTCAATCCCACGTACGAGGCGCGGATGGAGGAGGCGCTGCAGGTTCATCATGCGCGAGGGATTCGCAAAATGGCGTTCGGAGATATTTTTCTGGAAGATTTGCGAGCCTATCGCGAGAAGAATCTTGCGCGCATGGGAATGACCGCGCTGTTTCCGATCTGGAAGCGGGGCACGCGGGAGCTGATTCGCTCTTTTCACGCCGACGGATTTCGGTCGGTTGCCGTTTGCGTGGATAGCAAGGTGCTGGATCGGAGTTTCGCGGGGCGCGAGCTGGATGAAGCGTTCTTTAGAGATTTGCCAGCGGGCGTGGATTGCTGTGGGGAGAACGGGGAATTTCATACGTTTGCGTTTGATGGGCCAATTTTCAAGGAACCGGTTCAGTTTCGAACGGGTGAACGAGTGGAACGGGATGGATTCATTTTTTGTGACCTTTTACCTGAGGCGAGAGGAGTAGAACAATGAATTCACAACAGGAAGCGCGTGATGGGCGGATATTTCGAGGCTTGTTGATTGTGGGGATGATTCTCTTCGCGGCGGTGATTCGAATCGTGCCGCATCCCTGGAACCTGGCGCCGGTGGGGGCCATGGCGTTGTTTTCCGGGGCGGTAATCCGGAATCGCGTGGTGGCGTTTTTGTTCCCGCTGGCGGCGCTCGCGGCGGGTGACTTGTTTATTGGGTTTCACGTTTTGGTGCCGGTGGTTTATGCGAGTTTTCTCGTGAGTGTGGGGATTGGATTGTGGTTACGGGAAAACCGGACGATTGTGCGGCTGGGCGGGGCTGTTTTGGTTGGCGCTGTGCAGTTCTTTTTGATTACGAATTTGGGCGTGTGGATGTTTTTGAATTCTTATCCGAAGAGTCGTGCGGGTTTGGTGGCTTGTTATGTTGCGGGAATTCCCTTGTTCTGGAACACGCTTGCGGGGGATGCATTCTTTTCGGCACTTCTCTTCGGGGCGTTGTCCCTGGCTGAGCGGACTTATCCGGCGTTGAGACCGGCGCGCGCGTAGCCTTCGTGGGCTGATGCTATAATTGCCGATTCGCTATGGATAAATCCGCATCGGAAGCGGGCGCGATTGCGCCTGAAATACTCGTCAGATATGAGCCGGTCATCGGGCTGGAAGTGCATGTTCAGCTGTTGACGGCGACGAAGATTTTCTGCGGGTGTGCGAATCGGTTTGGCGATGTGCCGAATTCGAACGTTTGCCCCGTGTGCCTGGGGCTGCCGGGGAGTTTGCCGGTTTTGAACCGGCGGGCGGTGGAGATGGCTACGCTGGCTTCGCTGGCCATCCACTGCACGGTACACGAACATTCGCGGTTCGCGCGGAAGAATTATTTCTATCCCGACCTGCCCAAGGGCTACCAGATTTCTCAATATGAATTGCCGTTGGCGACTGGCGGTTGGATAGAGATCGATCTTGACGGCGTAAGAAAACGAATTGGCGTTACGCGACTGCACCTGGAAGAAGACGCAGCCAAAAATCTCCACGAAGGTTTTGCGGAATCCAGCACCAAGGCTTACATCGATTACAACCGCTGCGGGACTCCTTTGAGCGAGATTGTTTCCGAGCCGGACATGCGGACGCCGGAAGAGGCTTACGCGTATCTGACTACTTTGCGGCAGATGCTGCTGTACACCGGGGTGAGCGATTGCAACATGGAAGAAGGC
>JBBRZT010000036.1:0-19418 GCA_038236395.1 Candidatus Acidiferrales bacterium | reverse complement strand
GGTTTTTCCGCTTTTATGCTTGACGCTGCCGAGAGGTAAAAATTCTCCCGTCGGAACAAGTCCGGTCTCTTCCTGAAATTCACGCTGCGCGGCAACCAGTTCGTCTTCTCCCAGATTTATTTCGCCCTTGGGCACGAACCATGCACCGCTATCTTTCTTTTTCCAGAATGGCCCGCCGAGATGAACGAGCAGCGCCTCCAACCGGCCGTCTCGTTTTCTGTACATCAGCAATCCCGCGCTTGCTTTAGGCATGGTGTTCCTAAAACGCCGCCATCTGGCCCGTTTGGCGGAGCGTATAATGAGAACTGATGTTTGAAAGACTCGCAGGCATGTCCTTCGCTTTCTCCCATTAAAGTATGGCCGAATCCACGATGGTCGTTCGCAATATTTCCGACACCGCGCGGTGGGCGGCGGTGTTTCGCGCCAACGAAACAGAGCGGCCGGACGCGATGTTTCACGATCCTTACGCGGCGCGGTTAGCCGGCGCGCTGGGCGTGGACATCGCCAACACATTGCCGGAAGGCAACAGCCACGCGTGGGCGTGGGTGGCGCGCACATACCTGTTCGACAAATTTATCGAGCTCGAAATCGAGCAGGGCGCGGACATGGTAGTGAACCTGGCCGCGGGGCTCGACGCGCGCCCGTATCGCATGAAATTGCCGCCCGCGTTGCAATGGGTGGAAGTGGACCTGCCGGAAATACTGACCTACAAAGAAGAAATTCTTGCGGCCGACAAACCCACGTGCCGGCTGAAGCGCATTCGCCAGGATCTCTCCGATGCCTCCGGGCGCAAGCCGCTTTTCGCCGAACTGGCGGCACGCGCCAAAAAAATCCTGGTGCTCACTGAAGGGTTGATGATTTACCTGGACCCCGCCGAAGTAGTTTTGCTGGCTAAAGACCTGGCCGCCCAGCCGACATTTCAGCGCTGGATTTTCGATCTGCACTCGCCGGGCTTGCTGCGCATCATGCAGCGCACCGCCGGGGCGCAACTGAGCCAGGTGGGCGCGTCTTTCAGGTTTGGCCCGTCCGAGGGCCCGGCATTTTTTGAGCCGTGCGGATGGAAAGTAATCGATGTGCAGGGCTTGCTGAAAACTTCGGCGCGATTCAAGCGTCCTTCGTTTGCGCTGCGCCTGCTTTCGCATTTGCCGGAACGAAAAGGCGCGCAGGGCTCGCGGCCCTGGTCCGGTGTGTGCCTGATGGGGCGATCTGCCTAGCCACAATGCACTTCCAAAACCCGTTCAATTTCTAATCTTCAAAGGTCAGTATTTTCCGGTATAGCCGCTCCCCGATGGAAGTGAAAGAATTTCCGTTGTAATTTGAGCGGTCTCGCCCACCCGCTCCGCAGTGAAATAAAGGAGGCAATTCGATGAAGAGCAGATTAGCACTGAGTTTTCTCGCGCTATCCGGCATGGCTATGGTTCCAAGCTTGAGCCTGGCCGGCGGAAAAGCGGCGCAGGACAAAAGCGAGAGCATGCGAACGCTGACGGGTTGTTTGTCCGCCGGCGACAAAGCCGGCGAATACGATTTGAGAGCCGAAGACGGCAGCACCTGGGAACTGAACACCAAGACGGTGAAACTGGCGAAGCACGTAGGTCACACCGTTACAGTGACCGGCAAGGTCTGGCACGCCGACATGCACGGCGCCAAGGAAAAAATGAAAGAGGAAGTGAAGCCGGACGCTAACGAGCACGGTCACCTGAAAGTGACCAACGTGAGCATGGTCAGCGAGAGCTGCAAGTAAATCAGTCAACCTGAAAATAGCCGCTGAAAATTGCGGGTGTAAATCGAAAAGGGAGAGCTCGCGCTCTCCCCTTTTTTATTTGCATAACATCGAAGCGTTGAGCGGCGCGATTTTGCGGGTCAGGGTTTGGCGATGACGCCACAGGCAATGCGCGCAGGCGCTCCTGACGCGGACGGATCGGTGACAGCGTGGATGACGATAGAAGTACCACCGTTGCTGAACACCGAATTTTCTCCATCGCCCATGGTGACATTGGGGGCGACCACGCTGACGCGCGCGGTGCCGTCGGCGGCGACGATTAATGAGAAGTCGGGAATATCGCCGGCGGGCGAGTGCTCATGGTCGGCGTGCGCGGCGCCGAAATGCGGGCCGGCGGTTTTGAAGTCGGGCGGATCGCACTTGGCGAATTGATGGATGTGCATGGAATGCTGGCCGGGGGGCAAAGCCTTGATGTCCAGCTTGATTTTTACGCCCTTGGGCGTGGGAGAGAGCGCGGCGGTGCCGATGTTGTGGCCTTCAGCGTTTCTGATCTCAACGGTCACGGATTTGGATTGGCTGCGCACCGACGGTGAGAAGGCGGCGATCGAGCCGGCGATGACAAAGATTCCGGCAAGTTGCAGGATTTTCATCGAGTTATTCCTTTCGTGGGTAATGCACGTACCGGGACGATTATGCAGTTGAGCGTTCAACTACGTGCCTGAAGAATGCAGTTGAGCGTTCAACTGCGTGTACCGGTGGAACTGAAGCTTGGTCGGGTATCCAACCAAGTCGTCGGAAGTGATTCTACAGGTCTGGGCGTGAAAAGCGTAAAGGATCCTGGGTCTGGGATGGCCAAAATAAACCGCTTGTTGCTCGTACAGTACCAAAATCCTCACACGTAAAATCGACGTGTGAGCAACGGAGGTATGAGCAGCGGACTCGTCGATAACTCAATTATAACATATCGTGACGAGTAACAAAATACCTTATTCGGAGCGATAGAGGATTGGGAATTCTTTTTTCAGGCGCGCGATTTTGGGGAGGTCGTTGTAGACGATGTAGGGGTTGTTGGGATTGTTCTTCAAGTAGTCCTGGTGATAGTCCTCGGCGCGGTAAAACGCTTGGAACGGAGCGACCTGGGTGACGATGGGGCGGGAGTAGACTGCGGCGGAATTGAGCTGGGCGATGTAATCCGTGGCGATGCGCTTTTGTTCATCGTTCGAATAGAAAAGGGCGGAGCGGTATTGCGAGCCGGAGTCCGGGCCCTGGCGATTGAGCTGGGTGGGATCGTGGGCGACGGAAAAGAAAACCATCAAAAGTTGGCCGTATGTGATTTGCGACGGGTCGTATTTGACCTGCACGGACTCGGCGTGGCCGGTAACGCCCATACTGACGACTTCGTACGCGGGATTTTTCAGGTGGCCGCCGGAATAACCGGAGGTGGCGGATTTTACGCCCTTGACGTGTTCGAAGACGCCTTGCACGCCCCAGAAGCAGCCTCCGGAAAAGACGGCAGTGTCTTCCTTCGGGGAGGTCGCGAGAGTGGCGTCGACCGTAGGCTTGGGAAAGAGAGCGGCGTTGGGAGTTTCAGCCGGACGAGCTCCGAGTGTGCGGATGGCGGTCCAGGCGAAGAAAGCGACGATGAGGGTGATGGCGATGGTGCGGCCGATGTGCGGGGTGGGCATGGTGTGGTCCTCGGTATTAGTACGTTTTGCTGTAATGATTGGATGCGCGCGGGCGTTGGAGTGGTATGGAACTTGCGCGCGCGGAGGAGCATCCTAGAGGCGGAGGTTGTGTCGGGTGTGGTGGAGAGGGGCGGCGAGAGAACCTGAGTAAGCGGCAAGGAAGCCGCAGGGAGGCAGCGAAGAAACAGCAGATCCCTCACCCGCTGGAAGAACCGCGGGTTCGGAATGGCAGTTTTATTCGTCATTCGTTGCCAAGATCAGTTGGAATGAACGGAGACTTCAGGAGAAATCAAGAATGAGAAGGAAAATGGACATGAACAAAGTACGGGGTTCTTTTCTGGTGAGCGCATTTGCAACCGCTGTGGGCGGCCTGTTGTTGCTGTTGCTTGTGCCGGCGGGACGCGCGCAGGTTACGGAGGGGAAGAAGGTGGAGCTGCCGGCGCCGTTTGCATCGAAGTCGGTGAATAATGGCGCGGAAGAGGCCAAGCCGCCGAAGGGGTTTATGCCCACGGTGCCCGCGGGATTCAAAATCAATGTATACGCTGCGGACTTCAAGGGACCGCGATGGATGCAAGTGGCGCCGAACGGAGATATTTTTTTGGCGGACACGGCGGCAGGCAAGGTGGTGGTGCTCCGGGATCCTCAGCGCACCGGCAGCGCGCAGGAAAATGAAGTATTTGTCAGCGGATTAAAAGAACCGTTCGGCATCGTTTTTCAGGACGATTACGTTTATGTCGGGGATACCAATGCGTTGCTGCGCTTCAAATATGACGCGAAGACTTCCAAGCGGCAGGGTGAAGCGGAGCATTTGATGGATCTGCCCACCGGAGGACACTCCACCAGATCGCTGGCGCTGCTTCCGGATGGTAAGCATTTGCTGGTGGGAATCGGGTCAGAGTCGAACGTGAGTGTCGAGAGCGATACGCGGCGCGCGGCGATTACCGTTTGCGATCTGGACGGGACAAATGCGCGGTTGTACGCCACGGGGACTCGAAATCCAACCGGACTAGCCATCGAGCCGAGCAGCGGAGTTTTGTGGACCAGCGTGAATGAACGCGACGGATTGGGCAACGATTTGCCGCCGGATTATCTTACGTCGGTCAAAGATGGGGGATTTTATGGCTGGCCTTACAGTTACATTGGAAATAATCCCGATCCGCGGGTGAAGCCGCAGAAGCCGGAGCTGACGGCGAAAGCGATTGTGCCGGACGTATTGCTGGGAGCGCACCGCGCGCCGCTGCAATTTGCCTTTTACACGGGAACGCAGTTTCCAGAGAGTTATCGCGGCGGAGTGTTCCTGGCGGAACACGGGTCATGGAATCGCACACCGCGGGCGGGCTACCAAGTGGTGTTTGTGCCGTTCAAAAATGGAAAAGCGAGCGGCGACCCGGTGCCATTTCTGACGGGATTGGTTCCTGATCCCACGAAGAGCGAAGTGTACGGCCGGCCGGTGGGTGTGGCGGTGGCGCCGGACGGCTCGCTGCTGGTGTCGGACGACACCGCGGGAGTCGTGTATCGAATTTCGGCTGCGAAATAAATCGCGCGATGAAGGTCCTGTTATTTGGCGCGACCGGGATGGTTGGGCAGGGCGTATTGCGTGAGTGCCTGCTTGCCGATGATGTGGAACTGGTGGAGACGGTCGGCAGAAGCGCCAGTGGCGGGCAGAATCCCAAATTACGTGAAGTGGTGCACGGGGATTTGTGGCACTACGACGCCATCGCGCAGCAACTGGCCGGATTTGATGCGTGGTTTTTCTGCCTGGGCGTGACGTCCAGCGGGATGAAGGAAGCGGATTACGAGCGGGTAACTTACGGAATGACGCTGGCGGCGGGTGAGATTTTGAGCCGGCTGAACCCGCGGATGATATTTATTTATGTGTCCGGCGCGGGCACGGACAGTTCCGAGCGCGGCGGAAGCATGTGGGCGCGGGTAAAAGGGAAAACGGAAAATGCGCTGCTGAGACTGCCGTTCGTGGCGTACATGTTTCGGCCGGGGATTATCCAGCCGTTGTTTGGGGTGAAATCGAAGACCAGGCTTTACAACGTGTTTTATACGATCGGGAAGCCGCTCCTGCCGGTGCTGAAGTTGATGTTTCCGAATTCGGTGCTGACGACGCAGCAAGTGGGACTGGCGATGCTGGAAGTTGCGCGGCACGGATATGCGAAGCGGGTTCTGGAGACCAAGGATATTCGGGTGGCGGCGAGAATCGCGCAGGGACAAGACTAGAACCTATCTTCAGGGGCTAAAGCCCAAGTCTTCTCGGACTATTGATGTCGCGGCTAAAGCCGCGACCCACAAAGCTATTTATGGGATGGTTTCTAGTTGACGACCAGGGTGAGTTGAATGGGAGCGAGCTGTAGGGGCTTGCCGGCGGCGTTCATGGCCGAAGGTGTGAGTACAAGCGAATAAGTGCCGCTGGGAGTTACCAGCGAGCTGCTTTGCGGGGCAGGAGTGCTGGATGCGCCACCGCCGCAGCCATTGACGACAAACATCAACGGTAGGAAAACCAACACCACGGACATGGCGTAGACAGCTTTTCGCTGATGTAGATTTGGACCGCGCGAGCGCGGCCGACCGGCTGCGTCGCGATACAAAACCAAGAACCAAATAAAAAACGCAAGGATACACACCAGTCCGGGAATGATTTCAGACGCCGGAGTGCGCGGCGAAGTGCGCCTTGTATTGGTGGGAAGCGCGATAGCGTTGGTTTTTGTGGGAACGGCGACCGTGAGGGAAGAGGGAACGCCGGTGTTGAGAACTACGGACGAAGGCGCCATGCAGGTGGCATGGAGCGGCGCGCCTGAGCAGACGAGGGAGAGGGTGCCGTTGAAGTCCGTGCCGGGAGTGAGCTGCAGATTGAAGGAGGCGGTTTGGCCGGCGGTGACCGAAGCCGAGAGCGTGCCGGTAAGTGCGAATGCGGGAGCGGCATTGGCGAAAATGTTCAGAACCTGCGGGGAATTAGGCGCGTCATCGGTGACGGAGAGAGTTTCGCTGCGGGGTCCCGAGAAGACCGGGGAAAAAGTAATGCTCGCGGTGCAACTGGCATTGGCGGCGATGGTGGCCGTGGCGCACGCGCCGAGGGAGTTGGTGAAATCGATGGGACTGTTGCCGCCTGCAGAAATGCTGGAGATGTGCAACGGGGATGTGCCGGTGTTGGAGATGGTGATGGAGATGGGAGTGCTGGCGAGTCCTTGAGTAATGATGGGAAAAGTGACCGAGGTGGGAACGAATTTCAGCACGGGGCCATCTGTGGGCGAAGCGATGCCGATGCCGTTGAGGGTGACGAAGTGGGGGCTGCCGGCGGCGTTGTCGGCGAAAGAAAGAGTGGCCTGGCGCGCGCCCGCGGCGACAGGCGTAAACGTTTCGGTGACCGTGCAACTGGCGTTGGGCGCGATCGCGGCGCCGATGCAATTGCCGGTGGGGCTGCTGAAATCGGCGGGATTGTTGCCGCCGAGGATTATCGAGGAAATTGTGAGAGCCGCGTTGCCGGAATTGGTGACCGTGACGCTGAGCGGGGAACTGGTGGCGTTTTGCGATAGCGAGGGGAAATTCAGGGTGCCGGGCATGAAGGTGATGGCGGGAGCGGGAGGGGGAGGCGCGGTGCCTGTGCCGCTGAGCGGAACGGATTGCGGGCTGCCGCTCGCGTTATCAGTGATGGAAAGATTGGCAGCGCGGGAGCCGGCTGCGGCGGGAGTGAAGACGATGGAGATGAAGCAGGAGTGAGCGGGTACCAATGCCGTGGGTGCGCCGCAGGTGTCGGACTCGGCGAATTCCGTGGCGTTTGCGCCGGTGATGCCGATGGCGTTCACGCTGAGGGCTTGGTCGCCGGTGCTGGAGAGCATCAAGGTTTGCGCGGTGCTGGGAGTGCCGACTTGCACGCTGCCGAGAGAGAGAGTTGGTGGAGTGAGCGTGGCGACGGGTCCCGTGATCGGCTGGATCGAGCTTGCGTCGAGGCTGAAAGCTACCGGCAAGCCGAAGCCGGGCGCGGTGAAAGGGGAACTGGCGACTTCCGAGAAATATCCGGTGGATGGATCGACGGAGTAAACGCGGACTTGATTGGGTGCGGTGCTGCGATAGATGAACGGACCGGTAGGGTCAGCGACCAGGTTTCCAATGGAAGTGAAACCGGGGAGCGGAGAGCTGGGGGCTTCGGTGAGCATCCAGGCGACCGGGTCGACGATGTAGATGTGCACGACGCTGTTAGGTGCGGCGAAGATGGTGGCGTAGACGAAGTGCTGGCCGGGGCCTACGAAAATTTCCTGGGGGAAAATTCCTGAGCCGAGACTGAGGTTGCCTTCGGTGCCGTCGGCGGCAGTAACTTGCAGGAGGCCGCTGAATTGGCCCTGGCCTGTGACTACGAAACGGCCCAGAGGGTCGGCGCCGAAAGAGCGGCCGTGATTTGTGGAGCCGGCGGAGCCGTCGTCGTTGCCGAGCAGGCCGGTGGTTGGGTCGATGGTGAAGGAGAGGAGGTCGCCGTCCAGCTGATAGAAGGGATTCGGGGAGGAGGGGTTTGGTCCCAGGTAGACGTGGAAGGAGCCGAGGGTGGGATTGGCGGCGGCACCGACCGGAGTGGAGACGAGCTCGATGAGAGAGCCGGGAACGGGGATGAGCGCCTGATTGACGGCGTCGATCTGGAAGGATTCGACGCTGCTTTCTCCGGCGTTGAGGCCTGTGGAGTTGACGACCGCGAGGTAGGTGCCGGTGGGTTCAGTGGCGAGGAGGGTGGGGCCGTTGGTGAAGGCCGAGGCGAAAGGGGAGCCGGCGACTTCGGTGTAGGAGCCGGTGGCGGAGTCGACTTGATACATGTGGACGCTGTCGTTGCCGGCGGCGAAGAGGAAGCGGGCTTTGGCGTCGATGACGACTGGGAAGCCGAGGATCTGGAGCGGAGAAGCGGGCGTGACGGTGAGGGAGCCGGTGGTGTCGCTGCGGGTGGCGATAGCGCCGCCGGTGGTGTAGACGAAAGGTTGCTGGAGCTGGGCGTGGGTGGAGGTGGCGAGGAGAAGTGCGGCGAAGGCGAAGATGATGGGGCGCGCATTCGAATGAGGCGGGGCCGCGAGTGGTGGGAGGGTGTGCAGGGGAGCCCTCAGTTTTCTGGCGCGCGGTTTGGAGGCGCCCGTTCGGTGGACGGGGGTAGAGTAGGCGTGAATTGTGATTACGTCAATGGTATATTACTTATAAGTATAGATAGCAAACGAAAATACGTTGGCGCTTCGGCGAGTGCGAGGCGCCGCATCAAACAGCAGGTCCCTCACCGCCGAAAGGCGGCGGTCGGGATGACAACTTTGGTTTTGCTGAGATGGCTGGCGGGAAAGCCGGTGCGGTTTTACAGAATATTAATATTGGGGTGGGGGATTTTGCGGTAGGCTCCGCAACTTATGGAGACAGCTAGACTTGAGATGGAAAAGGTGCCGGGCGGGCAGAACGGCGACCTGGTTACGAAGTTAAACGGGAAGTTGAGCCTGGAGACGGTGAATGCGTTTATTCAGACGATGCGGCAGGAGGCGGCGTCGCACCTGGTGCTGGATATGAGTGGCGTGACGTTTCTGGATTCGTCGGGAGTGGGGGCGCTGGTGTCGCTGTTTGTGACGCGCCAGCATGGGGGGAAGAAAATGGCGCTGGCCAGTTTGACGAAGCAGGGGTTGGCGGTGCTGCAGGTGTCGGGGCTGACGAAATTGATTCCGGCGTATGCGACGGTGGAAGAGGCGGTCAGCGCGGAGAAATAATCAGCTGGGGGTCCAGTTGGGATGGCCGGAGAAGAGGCCGTCGACCAGTCCGATGTGGTAGCAGATGAACAGGCCGAAAGCCAGGCTCACTAAACCGGAGGCGGTGATCAGGCCGCGATTGAGCCACGCGAATTTGTAGCCTGCGAAAGAAAAGGGCAGAGCGATGGCGGCGGTGATGAGCATCATGCCCGCGATCGTTCCCACTCCAAAAACCAACAGATAGAGGATGGCCCAGCGAGGGTCGCGGATGGTGCTGAGGACCAGCAGCGCTACGGCGGCGGAGCCTGCGAGTCCGTGTACGAGTCCCACGAATAGCGGGCGCAGGGTGTGGAAGACGCCGAGATGCGCGAACGGTGCGCGGATGCGAGCCGGCGTGGCGAGGCTTGCGGCATGGTGTTCGCCGGCGGGTCCGTGGGCGTGCCAGTGGAGATGGAGCTTGGAGTCGTGTTCGTGTACATGGGCGTGCTCGCCGGTGACTTTGGGATGGGCGGGCGAAAATTTATCGGTGAGCCACTTCATCGCGCCGGTGAGATTCAAAATTCCGAGCAGGATGAGCATGAGGCCGACGGAAAACTCCATGGTGAGGCCGACTCGGGCGGGAATGGCCAAGCCGAAGGTGATGATGGCCGCGCCTACCGCGACGATGGTAATGGTGTGGCCGCAGCCCCAGAGAATGCCGATGAGCGCGGCTTTCGGGATGGAGCGTTCGCGGCTGACGATGGTGGAGACAGCGATGACGTGGTCGGGATCGGTAGCGTGGCGCATGCCAAGCAGGAAGCCGATGGCGAGAATGGTGAGGCCAGTGGTCATGGTGGCAGGGCGGCTGCGATGCCCGGCATAGCATAACTTAGATGTGAGAGAAAAAAGAACGCGCGCGGAAATTACGCGGAGGAGTCGGGGGTGTCGCGGAGGATGCGCATTAGTTCGGCGGCGGCGTGGGGGAGGCGGGCGCCGCGGCGGCCTACCAGGTAGACGTGGCGCGGGAGATTGAGCTGTTTTACTTTTACTTCTTTCATCCAGCCGTGCTCGATTTCCCAGCGCACGCACATGCGCGGCACGATGGCTACGCCCATGCCCATTTGGACGAAGCGCTTGATGCTTTCGATGGTGGGCATCTCGATGGGCATGTTGAGCTCGGTGTGATTGCGGGCGAAGAGTTCGATGACGCGTCGGCGAAAAGGGGATTCGACGATGTGGGCAATGAATGTTTCTTTGCCGAGGTCGGCGATGTCGACTTCGCGCTTGCGGGCCAGGGAGTGTTTGGGCGGGACGACGAGGACGAGTTCATCTTTCAGGATTTCGGTGGCTTGCAGTTGCGGGTCGCGCGGGACGTAGGAGACGGCGCCGAGGTCTAGGCGGTAGTTGAGGACTTCGTGGGGGATGTCGCGGGAAAACATGCGATGGACGCGGACCTGCACGCCAGGATGTTTTTCGCGAAAGATGGCGAGCGCGGGGAGGAGAGCGTGGATGGAGCTTTCGTTGACGCCGAGAGAAAGTTCGCCGCGCTCGAGGCCTTCGAGCTCGGTGAGTCCTTTTTTGACTTCGTCGCGGAGGTTGATGAGGCGCTCGGCGTAGTCTTTCAGCAGGGTGCCGGCGTCGGTCATACGCACGGGACGGGAGCCGCGGACGAAAAGCGGCTGGCCGAGGCCGTCTTCGAGCTTGCGAATCGCCAGGCTGACTGCGGGTTGGGTGCGATAGAGGCGTTCGGCGGCGCGCGAGAAGCTGCCTTCTTTGGCAACGGTGAGAAAGACCTGAAGTTCGCCGAGATCCATATTTGAGGCCTCGAAGGCAGTATAAGGCAGGTTTATCAAATGCAGAATAAAGATAAATTTGACTAGAGGCTGCCGCGGGTGCGTTACTTACGCAGGGGTCTCTCTATGGATGTAGTGCGGATATTCGACACCACCCTGCGTGACGGCGAGCAGTCGCCGGGCTTTTCCATGAATACGGCGGAGAAGATTCGTCTGGCCCACCAACTGGCGGCGCTGGGCGTGGACGTGATTGAGGCGGGATTCCCGATATCGTCGCGGGGCGACCTGGAAGCGGTGCGCAAAGTGGCTCAGGAAGTTCGCACGGTGCCGATTGCGGCGCTGGCGCGGGCGCGGAAAGACGATGTGAACGCCGCGATTGAAGCGTTGGAACCGGCGGCGAGTCCGCGGCTGCATATTTTCCTGGCGACCTCGGATCTGCACTTGCAGGTGAAGCTGCACATGACCCGCGAGCAGGCGCTGGAAGCGATTGCCGCGATGGTGAAGCTGGGGCGCAACAGCGTCGGGGAAGTGGAATTTTCGGCGGAGGATGCGGGGCGGACGGATATTGATTTTTTGTGCGAAGTTTGCCGGGTGGCGGTGAAAGCCGGAGCGACGATTTTGAATTTACCGGACACAGTGGGCTACGCGGTGCCGGAAGAGTACGGCGAGATGTTCCAGAAAGTGCGCGCATGCCTGGGCGATGCGCAGGGAATTACGCTGAGCGCGCATTGCCACGACGATTTGGGGATGGCGGTGGCGAATTCGCTGGCGGCGGTGCGCGCGGGCGTGCGACAGATCGAGTGCACCATTAATGGAATTGGGGAACGCGCTGGGAACGCCGCGCTGGAAGAAATTGCGGTGGCGCTGGCGGTGCGCAAGGAAAGTTTCGGCGTGACCACCAATTTGAAGCTGGAGCATTTGTTTCCGACCAGCCGGATGCTGACAGAAATTACCGGCGCGCAGGTGGCCCCCAACAAAGCGGTAGTCGGCGCGAACGCATTCGCGCACGAGGCGGGGATTCACCAGGACGGGATCATCAAGAATCCGCTGACGTACGAGATTATGTCGCCGGAATCGGTGGGCGTGCCTTCGCGGATGATGGTACTGGGGAAACATTCGGGACGAAACGCATTGCGCATGAGCCTGCGCGATTTAGGATATGAGCCGAGCGATGCGGAGTTGGCGGAAGTTTACCAGCGGGTGAACGCGTTGGCGGACAAATCGAAAAATGTCCGGCCGCGCGACCTGGTGGCCATCGCGCATGAAGTTTTGCGGCGGCGTCCGGCGGCGGTGACCGCGGACGCGTCCAGCGCGGTCTGAGGCGGCGTCGGCGCTGCGGCTGGTACCGGAAGAAGCGGCGGTTAAGCCGGAATTTTCCATGAAAAAAACAATTGCATTGCTGCCGGGAGACGGCATCGGGCCGGAAGTCACGAAGGCTGCGGCGACCGTTTTGCGCGAGTGCGCGCACGAGTTTTCGCATCAGTTTGAGATGCGGGAATATCCGATTGGCGGCGCGGCGATTGACGCGGCGGGTGTGCCGCTGCCGGCCGAGACGCTGGATGCCTGCCGCAAAGCGGATGCGGTTTTTCTGGGCGCGGTGGGCGGAGCGAAATGGGATGCGCTGCCGGTGGGGAAGCGTCCTGAGAGCGGATTGCTGGAGCTGCGGCGTGGGCTGGGGCTGTACGTGAATGTGCGTCCCGTGAAAGTGTGGGAGCCGCTGCGCGCGATTTCGCCGCTGAAGCCGGAGCGACTGGGCGAGTTGGATATCGAGATTGTGCGCGAGCTGGCCGGGGGCATGTACTTTGGCGAGCGCGGCAGCGCGGTGGAAAAAGGCGCGGAGCGCGCGTGGGATACGGAGTCTTATTCGACGCCGGAGATCGAGCGCATCGCCGCGTTTGCGTTTGGGCGTGCGGAGAGCCGCTCGCGGCGGCTGTGCTCGGTGGACAAAGCCAACGTGCTGACCAGCTCACAACTGTGGCGGCGCACGGTGACGGCCATGGGCACGGTTTATCCCTACGTGAAGCTGGAACACATGTACGTGGACAATGCGGCGATGCAGCTGACGCTGCGGCCGACGCAATTCGATGTGCTGCTGAGCACCAACATGTTCGGCGATATTTTGAGCGATGCGGCCGCGGCGCTGGTGGGATCGATTGGCCTTGTGCCCTCGGCGAGTTTTGGATCGAGCGCGCCATTGTTTGAGCCGATTCACGGGTCGGCTCCGTCACTGGTGGGTTCGGATGCGGCGAATCCGATTGGATCGATTTTGAGCGCGACGATGATGCTGCGCGACGCGTTTGGATTGTCGCTGGAAGCGGAATGGGTGGAGCAATCGCTGCTGCGAGTACTGGGAAGTGGATATCGCACGCCGGATATTGCGGAGTCGGGAGCGCGCGCGGTGGGCGGCTCGGTGTTTACGGAGATTTTGCGCGAAGAGATGCTGCGCACTCTGGAGCATGCTGAGCGGTATGGCTGGGGCGTTTAGGTATTGACGTTAGCAAGTCTTCTCCTCAGTTTTTATAAACCGCAAAATCAACTATTGGAAACCAAAGGCTAGGGAATTATGTGGCGGCGGAGTATCGTACGGTCACGCAGTGAGGGGGCCCGTGTGAGCGATCATAGTGAATTTAACCGTCGTGAAATATTGCAAAAGTGCCTGGCGCTTGGTTCGTTGACTCTGGTTGGATCAAATGCCAGCGCGGCGATGCTGCTGGCGTTTCAAGAGAATGAAGTGCGCAAGCCGACGCCGCCTGGTGAGCTGGGCCCGTTTTACAAAAAGCGCGCTCCTGAAGGGTCGATGTTACGCGCGCCGGGAGATCCCGGCATGCCGCTTTCCGTTTCCGGAGAGATACTGGATACCACGGGAGAGAAACTTTCGAACGCCACAATCGAGATCTGGCAGGCGGATCATCTGGGACACTACGACCTGGATGGTTTACAGATATCGCGCGAAGCTTTCCCCGAATGGTTCGAACGGCTACAAATTTGAAACTATGATGCCGGGGCATTACCCCGACCGGGTCTGCCAGCACATTCATTACGTGGTGAGCGCGCCGGGCCACAAAACACTGGTCACGCAGCTTTATTTTGCGACCGACCCGGTGTTCGAGGGCGATCCAGATAAGAATTTCAATCGCGATCCATTGATTCACAGCCGCGAGGTGGTTCGTCCGGTCATGTTGGTGGGCGATCCCAAAGATATTCATGCGGCGGTAAAGTTCGAGCTGTGCCTGGAGCGGTTGTAATGAGGCCCGGCCTATTGGGGATGGCGATCGCGTTGCTAGCGACGGGGGCATGTTCAGCACAAGTACTGGCGGCGCAAGGTCCACATCTGGAGAGGACGATTCCGCTGCAGGACGTGGTAGTGAAGTACACGGCGATTTCGCCGACGGGCGATTTCGTGGCGGCGGTGTGCGGCGACGAAAAGGTGCGGGTGTGGGATGCGCGTACTGGAACGCTGTCGCACACGTTCGATTTGAGCGGAGATATGATTTCCGCTGCCCGTTTTTCAGGCAGCGGCGAACTGCTGGCGCTGGGCGGAGTCAGTGGCCGGGTAAGAATCTGGGAAATTCCATCCGGAAAGCTCAAGTTGGAATTCGCAACCCCAAGCTTCGTTCACGACATGGTGTTTTCCGCGGATACGAAACTACTGGCAGCGGCGCCATCGGAAGAAGCTCTTGAAGTATGGGATCTGACCTCTGGAAAACAAATCGTCAAGGTGCGAGCGCCATTCAGTGGAAGCTCCGCGTCGGTTTTCTCGCCCGATAGTAAATGGCTGGCCAGTGCGGACGGCGACACCAATATTCGCGTGTACGACGCGCGCACGGGTACCCTGCGGAGCACCGCTGAAGATTTACTTGTGGAACCGCTGACCATCGCTTACTCAGCCGACGGCAAACAAATTTTCACCGGCGGAGGCGACAAGACCATTACGGCGATTGATCCGGCCACAGGAAAAGTGCTGCGGACGTTTCCCAAGCAAAATGATGCGCTGCTGGCGCTTTCTCCGTCCAAGGATGGAAAGTGGCTGGCTGCGGCGTATTTCAACGCCGACAATTCACATACGCCGGCTCCAGTTTTGATCTGGGACCTGGCCACGCAAACGCCGCGGCAACGCATTCTGGAAAGCGGGATGGTGCCCAATGGCGGAGAATTTGTAGCGGACGGGCGACTCATGATGACCAGCGGGACCGGAAGCGAATTGAAAATCTGGTCAGCGCGTTGAGAGCGCTGTACGGCGATGACGCAGATTGATCACGGGCGGGAACGAACGCGATTGGCCGAGGTGTACGCGGGCATGAGCGACATGGAGCTGAGCGAACTCTCGCAAGACGCACTGTCCCTGACTGAAGACGCGCGGGGGATTCTTCAAGCGGAGTTTTTGCGGCGAGGATTGACGATGGAACCCCCAAAATTGGTGGTGAGCGCAGGGGAGCCCGATTCTAAAATTGTGACTCTTCGGAGATTTTTGTATTTGCCCGACGCGCTGACGGCGAAGAGCGCTTTGGAATCAGCGGGCATCGAATGCTTTCTGGCAGATGAGAATACCGTCAGGATCGACTGGTTATGGTCCAACCTGTTGGGTGGAATAAAACTTTGGGTGAAGGAGAAGGACGCGCGCGAGGCTGAGGAGTTGTTGGCGCAGGATTTTTCGCAGGAATTGGAAGAAGGGGGCGGCGAGGGTTAGGGCAAATCCGATGGGCTGCTCCTACGTTTTCAAACAGCAGATTCCTCACCCACCAAAAGGCGGCGGGTTCGGAATGACGGGTTAGAGTTTTTGGCTGAGATAGTTGCCAAGATCAAATGAACGGCAGGATCATGACCCGGCGCAAAGCGCTGGTCCCGAATGACTGATTTCGCGGTGCGCCAAGGTGCGGCGGTCAATTGATGGCGAATACGGCGCGGACGCTGGCTTGCTTTTCGACTTTTTCGGGGAAAAGTTTCAGCGAGAAAGCTGGCGCCGGAAAGCCGCTGCCGTCTACGCTTAGCGTTGCAACCCTTGATGGACCGAGCGCCGCGGAGATAAACATCAGGTTGCTTGTGTTACTGGCGAAAAATAAGTCGCCTAGTTTTGCGCCGGCAGATTCAGCCAACTCACCCGCAGTTTTGCGGGCCTTCTCCATCGCCGCCGTGCGAGCTTTCGCTTGCAGAGATTCTTCATCGGCAACTTCCCAACTTACACTTTCGACGCCGTTAGCTCCGGCCTGAACGGCGATGTCTATCAACTTTTGCGCTTCCGACGCTGCAACGCGAACTTTCCAGCTTTGATGAGCCTTATATTGCCGCAGCTTGCTTATGGTGGATGACTTGGCGGAAGTGTCACCGGAGTTGCTTTCACTGAGTTCCAAAGCATCGCTCTCAATTTGATCCTTTGATATGCCGGCGACCAGGATGGCTTTGATGACTTTGTTAGCTGTCTCGAGATTGGCTTGATAAGCCTTGTCGTGAGTTTCTCCGTAGGAAAGGCAACCGACCGTGACCTTTGCCTGGTCAGGTTCGGCACGCACGGTTTCCGTTACGGTGACCTCGACGGTGCGGTTTTGCCGGTTAACTTCGATTGATTGAGAGAGCGCACGAGGACTGACGGGCAAGAGTGCTGCGAACAAAACGCCGCTAATTAACCAGGAACGCATAGACCCTCCTGTTCAGAATGACGCCAGCTTATAGAAGCGACCAGTGAATTGCCAGCGACTCGATTTTGGAAACCATTAGCCATTTTGGGCCTGAGGTCCAGATTGGTACACCTTGCTTGGCAAATTGGGGGCGAGTGGTGGCGGGGCCATAGGTAAGGCTTCGTTTGCTCACAGATGTGAGCGGAATTCCAGTGGGTCTTTGGACAGCGCCGTGCAGCGATTCACAATGGCCCGAGGAGGCGTGTGTGTCGTGACCTACCATTGGCGCATACAGGCTTGCGGGCGAAGACGCCATGACCTTCATTGAATGATCCGGGGGAAGACACTCTTTTCTGAATCGTTTCTGTCGCGCGTGGCGCGGGCAATCACGCGCCTGGCGCTCGCATTCGCTTTCACCTTCGCTGCGGCAATGGCTTTCACTTCATGGCAGTCGGCTGCGGCCCACGACCTTTCCTCCAAGCCTGCTCCTCCCCTGATTACCACTGCGGCCGATATCCGAACTATGACGATAGAGCAGGCTAAAGAGGGTCACGCGGTGCAATTGACCGGGGTAATCACCTACTACGATCCGGAGGAGCCGGATTTATTTGTGCAGGATTCGTCGGGCGGAATCTGGGTGAGCCTTGAGGTTGTGAAACCAACCACGGCAATCAGAGCCGGCGATGTCGTGGAGGTGCAGGGAGTAACCGAAGCGCCGGACTTCGCGCCGCAGATCGGCAACCCCCGGATAAAGGTGATTGGGCGAGCCGCGCTGCCACCTGCTCGACGGGCTTCGTTCGCACAACTGGCTTCCACAAAGTTGGACAGCCAGCGAGTAGAAGTGGACGGCATCGTTCACAAAGTATTTAAGCAGGGGCATCGCTTATACCTGGAAGTAATGACAGAAGACGGGCCGGTAACCGGCCGAATGCCGTTCTATACCCAAGAGATTCTTCCCAAGCTCGTGGACGCCAAGGTTCGCCTGCGGGGCACGTGCGGAGCGCAATTTAATTCCAGGAATCAGCTGACCGGAGTGATCATCAACATTCCGTACCCATCGGAAATGGAAATTCTGAGGCCGGCTCCGGCGGACGCATTCAATATTCACATTCACGCGATTGCGGACCTGTTGAGATTCAATTTGGAGGGGAATCTGGGCCATCGAGTGCGGATCCACGGGGTGGTCACGCTGTACCGGCCGGGCCGGGCAATTTTTGTGCAAAATGAGAATAGTTCCATCTACGCGCAGACCCAGCAAATCAAGGCGGGAATCGCACCGGGCGATGAAGTGGATGTGGTCGGATTTCCGGCAGTGGGTGTATACGAGCCGGCATTGCACGACTCCATCTTTCGCAAGACGGGAACCGGCGCGATCCCGCAGCCGCTTACGCTTTCACCAACGGAAGGGTTGAAAGGCAGCTTCGCCCGAGACATTTTGTTCCGTAGCTACGACGCCAATCTCATCCGCGTGACGGGAAAACTGACGGGCAAGTCTCTAAATCCCGGAGAGCAGACGCTACTGTTGCAAGACGGCAGCACAGTATTCGAGGGCCGGCTGCGCGATGCGGAAATACCGGCGGCATTCAGCGCGCTGCGCGAGGGCAGCGTCCTGCAACTCACGGGGATCTGCACCATCGAGGTGGACGAGAACCATCAACCGGTGCGGTTTCGCATCGGGTTGCGTTCGTTCGAGGATGTCGTGGTAGTTCGCGAGCCGCCGTGGTGGAACTTGAAAAGGACGCTGACGCTGGTGGCGATTATGGTGCTGGCGGTGCTGACGGCGCTGATATGGGCGGCGATGCTGGGTCGGCGAGTGCGCCAGGCTACGCGAGCGTTGCAGGGATCGAAGGAAGCGGCGGAAGCGGCGAATGAGGCGAAGAGCACTTTTCTGGCAACCATGAGCCACGAAATCCGAACGCCGATGAACGGCATTCTGGGTATGACCGAACTGGTGCTGGATACGGAATTAACGGCGGAGCAGCGCGACAGCCTGGGGCTGGTTAAATTTTCGGCCGAGTCGCTGCTGACGGTGATCAACGACATCCTGGACTTTTCAAAAATCGAAGCGGGTAAACTGGAACTGGAAGCGATTCCTTTCGATTTTCGGGAGAGTCTGGGCGAGACCATGGCGACGCTCGGGTATCGGGCGCATCAGAAGGGATTGGAACTGATGTATGACGTGGATCCCGACGTTCCGGAAGGGGTGATCGGCGATCCCGGGCGGTTGCGGCAGATCATCGTAAACCTCGCGGGCAATTCCATCAAATTTACGGAACGCGGCGAAATAGTGGTGTCGGTGGAGGCCGGGCCGTCGAGCGGCCGGTCTGTCGAACTGCGATTCACAGTGAGGGATACCGGCGTGGGCATTCCCGCGGATAAACAAGAAACGATATTCGAAGCATTTTCGCAGGTGGATGGCTCGATGGCGCGAAAATACGGCGGATCCGGACTGGGGCTGGCGATTTGCACGAAACTGGTCGGGATGATGTCGGGGCGAATCTGGGTGGAGAGTGTTCTGAAGCAAGGGAGTGCGTTTCATTTCACGGTGATGTTGCAAGCTCAAGAAAAAAGAATGCTGAGTGTCGCTCCTTTGCAGGCCGAGCAATTGAAGGGGCTGCCGGCACTGATTGTGGACGACAACTATACGAATCGCCAGATACTGACGGGAGCCTGCAATCGGTGGGGCATGGTTTCGATTGCGGTCGAGGACGCTGCGGCGGCTTTGAAAGAGTTGCACGCGGCCAATGACGCGGGCCGTCCTTTCCGACTGATCCTGCTGGATGCAAACATGCCGGGCATGGACGGATTTGCGCTGGTGGAAGAAATGAAGAAGGCCTCCGGCCTGCAGCACGCAACGGTGATGATGCTGACGTCGGCAGGGCACATCGGCGACGCGGCGCGCTGCCGCGCGTTGGGGATTTCTGCTT
>JBBRZT010000035.1:0-19447 GCA_038236395.1 Candidatus Acidiferrales bacterium | reverse complement strand
GTGCGTGTTGGCGTAGGCGGAAACGAGATGATCCGCGGAGGCCTTGCTGGCGGCGTAGGGGCTTCGCGGATCCAGAATCGTCTCTTCGGTGAAACTGCCCCCGGCAGGCGCGCTGCCATAAACTTCATCGGTGCTGATCTGCACGAATTTGGACAGCTTGAACTGTTTTGCGGCATCCAGCAGGCATTGCACGCCCAGAATGTTGGTGCGCAGGAAAGGCGAAGCGTCTTCAATGCTGCGATCGACGTGAGTTTCGGCGGCGAAATTAACCAGAGCGTCGAGGCCTTCTTCAAATACTTTGTGGACGGCTTGCTTATCGGTGATGTCGCCGCGCACGAACTTATACCTGGGATTATCGGCGATGTCCGCCAGGCTCTCCGGATTGCCGGCATAAGTGAGGCTGTCGAAGTTAATGATGTCAACATCGCGCCGTGCAAGGAGCAGATGGCGCACGAAGTTCGAACCAATAAAGCCGGCCCCGCCGGTAACCAAGACTTTCACTTGTTCCTCCCGTTGTGTATTGCTGGTGTATTGAGGTGCGAAAATGCGAAGCGGCTTCTGCAGCGCTTATTCAGAATCCCGGGTATGCCGCGGGGCAGGTCCACGTCCGGGGGTTTTATTTGCCCCGGTGGCCGCGACCAGGTTCGTGGCGTGTAGCAAAGATTCGAATGTACCGGCATCTGTCCACCAGCCGTCGAGCAGGCTGTGCGTCAAAGTTTTTTCCGCAAGATACATATTGTTCACGTCGGTAATTTCCAGCTCGTTTCGCCAGCTGACTTTAGTTTTGCCGATTTTTTCGAAAACGGTGGCGTCATAGAAGTAAATGCCGGTAACTGCGAAGTTGGACTTGGGAGCTTTGGGCTTTTCTTCGATACCCAGAATCTTGCCATCCACGATTTCGGGGCAGCCGAAGCGCTCCGGATCTTCCACTTCTGTCAGGATGATATGTGCGCCATGGGATTGCTTCTCGAAGGCATTTTTCGAGCCGATGATGTTGTTCTCGATGATGTTGTCGCCGAGCACGACACAGATTTTTTCTCCCTCCACGAAGGGTTCCGCAAGGCGCAGCGCGTCCGCAATGCCGCCTTCGCCTTCCTGGTAGGTGTAGTGGATGCGGTGCAGGTTGAAATCCTTGCCGTTGGAAAGCAAGCGGAGAAAGTCGCCGGAATTTTGACCGCCGGTGACGATGATGATGTCTCGAATACCGGCATCCACAAGAGTCTGGATGGGGTAAAAAATCATCGGCCGATCGTAAACCGGCAACAAATGCTTGTTTGTGACGCGGGTAAGGGGATACAGCCGGGAACCCTTTCCGCCTGCCAGGACTACACCTTTCATGAGCCGCTCCCAACCTCTCTATAATAGTAATGAATGTTCGGCGGTTGCGCCGGTAATAATCAGCGGCCGTTGTCCGAAAAATGGGCTTACGGAACAACGGCTAGTTATTGGGAAGCTTGACTGGCGACGATGCCATCGACCAGCTCAAGGTACTCGTGCTGTTTGCTGGTCCAATCATTCTCGTCAATGAACCTTGAGGCTTCCTCGGCCTGCAGGCGGCGGCTTTCCGGATTTCGAATCAATTCAAGTAGGCAGCGCGCCAGATCTTCTTCATCTCCGGCCTGGAAAAATCTAACAATGGAATCGTCAAAATAATATTTGTCCACCATGGTGTCCGACACGACCACCGGGACTCCTACGGCCATGAATTCAAGGATCTTGGTGCTGAACGCTTCATTTCCGAAGTTGTCCTTTCGTTTGGGAATTACGCCAAGATCGGCAGTCCGAATTATCTTGGCCATTTCACGCAAGGCAATCGGTTTGTGAAAGAATACGCGGCCTTCAAGATTCAACCGTTGCACCAGGGAAAGGAGGTCTTGCTTCAAGGGACCTTCACCATAAATATGAAAATCGACATGAGGCACCTGGCCGCTGATTTTCCCGAACGCGCCGATGGCCACATCCAGCCCCTGGTGCCAATTGATGCTTCCGGGATAGAGGAGCGAGAAGCGTCCGTCTCCGGCCGGAGTACCGCCGCCCTTGGTGAAGATAGATCTATCCGGCGAATTAAGCACCACGGTGCATTTGCCGGGCTCTATGGAGCGGGACAGCAGCCGTTCCTGCCATATGTGGTTGGCGACGATGACATGACGCGAGAAGCGTCCGGAAACTTTTTCCACTCGCTGAAGAAATCGGAAAGCCAGCGAATCGGGACGGGTGCCGAATTTGCTGTTATAAAATTCGGGAAGGATATCGTGAATATCAAGAACCACCGGAGTGCCTGAAATGCGCGGCAGCCAAGCCGCAAAAACCAGGAAGTCGGGCACCGAGTGGACATGAATCAGGTCATATTTCTGGCGAAGATGCCTTGCCGACACGTGGAACATGGCCCGAATCAAGAACTGGGCAATGCGACCAAGATAAGAAAATTTTCCCTTCTCGTTCACTTCACGGCGCTGCAGGCGGGAAACATAAACACCATCCAGAACCTCTTCACGCGGCAACCGATCGCGCTGTAGAGCCAAGACGTCCACGTGATCGCCTCGCCGCGCCAGAGTCTCCGCGTATCGCATCACCCGGTTGTCGGTTTCGTAAAAGGAATACGCAATCATGCAAACGCGCAGCGGCCTCCCAGTCGCGCTAGATGGCGGGTTCGGTCCGGCGCGCCTGACAGTGGGAGATTTTTTCGCGGCAGCTATGGGCATGGCGCCGGCCTGGGTTTAAGAGACAAAAAGTTGGGCGATATGTTTGAGCTGCGAGTAAACGAATTAGGCAAGCGTTGCATTCCGCCGTCTTGCCGGGTGGGTCCGGTGCTGGCGACAGATTCCGGTTCGCCGGCGTTAGCCCGCGATTGAGGCGCGGCCTCGAAAGAGTACTTCAAGCGCCCCTCGATCAAGTGAGCGTACGCGATGCGCGCGCGTTCACTGCCTTCACCTTCGATGCGCCATCCCTGGCCGTCGGGGACCAGGCTGAGTTCGGAGCGGGTCCTCCACCATTTGTTAATCTCGCCGGGAAGGGTGGTCCACACAAACAATTTCTCCCGCAGATAAGCCAGATGTCCGAGCAAGCGCCGGTAGGTATTATTCGATTTTTTATTGATGATGTAGTCGGGATGAACGATTACGTTGATGAGTCCGTGACCGGCGAGGATCATCCGGCATTGCTCTTCCCACAACGTAGTGGAAAAGGAACCCAAAATGTGAAAAAGCGAATAATCCTGCGTGGCCGTAACCGGGATTTCCAAAATCTTGCCGACGAAGTAGGGCATGATGGTGCAACACCCGCCCGTTTGAGCATCCAGATGGCCGACATTGGGAACCGACATGTCATAGGAGAATTTGAAGGCGTCATACCAGCGTAGATTGCGGTACAGGGCGCCGGAGCGGAAGCCTTCGGCTTCGAATTTCTTAACATATTTGTTTATCTTTTCTGCCTGGAGCAGGAATTCCTCGCGGTTCCGGAAAAGATTTCCGTCGTGGTAAAGATCGTGGACATTCACTTCAAAGCCGCGCCGGCGTATATCATCAAGGAATGCCTGGGACACCTCATAGCGCTTTTCGGGCACGATCTGGAACGAGGACTTGATTCCAAATTCATCGTCCATGTCCATCAATTGCGAACAGAAATCCCGGCCCAATTCGGTTTCCACGTCGTGGGTGACGATGGCCGCTGCGGGGGCGCCTTCCGGCCAAAACCAGATAAACGGCACGGGCGCACTGGCCCGTGATTTCAGCACGAGTTTCATCAGTTCCTCGAAGAGGCGGTCTACAGAACGATCTACCGGCCAGTGAGGAAAGGGTGTGTGCGTGCCGCCTTGCAACCGTATGCGCTGCAAGATTCTTCGGAAGTGCACTGGAAACGCCGGCCTGCCCAAGTAGTACATCGCGCGGATGACTGCGTTACCGCCAAAGTGAGTCTGCTCCGCGCGCATTTGCCCGGTATACCACTCGCACCGGAGGTTGTTGGCGACCTCGTCGGGGTCAAACGGAAGAGTGATCTGCGTTCCATTCACGCTTACCGCGGAGGAAACGTCGTCCAGGTGGATGCGATAGTTGGGAGAGGGCGTACCAGTTGTGGAATGTCCATAACAATCCACGCCTTCGCCAAAGCGAAAGTAGCCCGATTCATTTTGCGACGTTCCATTGAGGAGGAACGAAGCCATCGAGTCTGGGCAACGAAAATGAGCTAAAAACGTTTCTTTCATATCGTACTTAGTATGATAACGCTGATGATAACCCCCATCTTTTGGTAGTGCGCAATCTGAACCCTATTGCGCAATTCGCCACAAGCCGGGATCAGGCTTGCTCAGCCCATGTGGGGATACAAGAGATTTCCAGCCAAACGCAACACACTTTGCGGGCAGTGCTCAAATACCTTCTTGCCGACGTTCATGAGTTTCGATGAGCCCTGTTCCGGAGCGGCTGCGCGCGAAGGGTAACGCAAATACGTCATCTGGCGCCGCTCTGTTCCCCAGCGGTCCTTGAAGGTCACGAGTCCGGCGTTGGAGCATTCAGAGCGTCCAAAATCGAGCTCGACAAATCCTCGCGCTTTGGCGTCGCGGATCAGGTCCCAGAAAAGAAATTGCATTCCGCCCAAATTGTGAGAGTGCGCGTCCGAGCAGCCGTATTTGTAAACCATTTTTTGTTTGTGCGCGAGGCTGAGAATGGAGGCAATGGCGCGGCCGTCTTTCCGGGCCACACGAATCTGGGCGTCATTGCCCAGGCATTTGAGTACGTTGCGAAACCATGTCAACGGATGCGGAGGAACATGCTGACGCTGGCGGGTAATCACGTGCAAGTCATAAAACTCGGTCAGCAATTGCTCTGAAGAACCAACATCCAGCGTTACTTTTTCGCGTTCAGCCCTTTGGATCTTGCGGCGGATGGAATCGCCGTGAAACGATTTGTAGATGGCCTCCGCGGGAGGCCGCAAATTCAGGAAGTGAATAAAATAGGTGTCAGAGTTATCGACGCCCGCGCTGAACTTCAGACTCAGCGGCCGGATGTCGATGTACTTGATTTTACCTTCCTTCAATTCGGCCTGTGCGGGTGCCAGCAGCGACTCCAGTTCCGGAACGCTATCGACGAGCGGCTCGCAGTGGTCGGAAAATGGGAGCGAGACGAGACGCTGGCCGGTAAGCCAGCTTTTGACGCGGCAAAAAACAATGGCGTTTGTCAGAGCTTCGCCGGACGCCGCCCTCGTGTACACCAGCGGCTCATATCCATACGTGCTTTGCAGGGTGCGCAGCCAGCCCACGGTTTGAAACACGCTCGAGTTGCAATTACCGGCGAGAAATTCTGGCCAACGCGGGTCCTGGACAGGGTCCACCTGGTGGACGATCTGATTCGCGCTGATGGGCTGTGCTTCGGTAATCATGAACAGGCCATAAGAGTTCTGAAAATGTTGTCTGGTGTGCAACCGGCGGGCGGTTTCAATTCAAAACCGTTCGATACGCTTCCAGGAGGCGCACTCCGGCCTGGTCCCAGGTACATGCCGGAGCAGAGGCAAGAGCGCCATCGCGAAGCCTCTGCAGCAGGTTGCGATCGTCGTGCAGCATGTTGAAGTGTTCGGTGATCGCAGCCACGTCGGCTACTTTGTGAACCAGAGAATTCTCCATGTGGCGGCAGAGATCGGTGCACGCGTCAGAGACCAGCGGAACACTTCCGCTTCCCAGCGCTTCTGTGCAGACTAGCCCGAATCCTTCTTCGATGCTTGGCAAAACCATGACATCGCTGTCGCGCATGAGTTGAGGAATATCTTCGCGGTGGCCAAGTACGCGAACGCTGGGATGCGAAAGCATGGGCTTCAATTTTTCTTCGTAGGCCGGGATGAATTCTCCAGCGATCAGGAATGTTCCGGTTTCGTGAGCGCGCGATTGCAGCCAGGCTTCTAGGGCAAAATGGAGCCCCTTGCGAACGGCGCAGACACCGACAAAAATAGCGGTCAAGCCGCACTGGGGTTCTGGTTTCACGGGATTCGGGAAAAACCGTTTTTCGTCGTAGCCGTAGATGTGACGCACCAGCTTATCGCGTTGAAAACCCTGGTCGAGAAAAGTCTGCACCACAAATTCCGAGGGGCAGAGTAATTTGTACGCAGCCTGATATTCCGCTTCCTCAATTTTCAGGATTTCTTCGTTGTACTCGTGTTCGTGGCCCTTCGGCAGCGCCACACCGATGCGCTCGCATTCTTTCCGAACTACTTCGTAAGCGAAACGGGTATTCGCGTTGGGCCTCTCCAGCACGGCAGGAATTCCCAGCTTTTTGGCAGCCTCCAGGGTACGAAGCGAACCGACTGGCCACGCGTGCACGATGTCGATTTCTTTAGCCAGGTGCTTCAACCGGCGAGCGACGATCGCATCGTGTATCGCGCAAGCCCGCACCATGCCCACAAGTTTGTAGGGGATTCGCAGGCGTCCCTTGGCTAGAGTGGGAACAACGGTCACTTGTTCCGGAATCGCCCGGTGCAAAACCCCGGTGTGCACCAGTACTTCCGCGCCGGCTTTAGCAAGTCCACGGACCTGCTCCCACGCGGTATAACAAATTCGGGCGGCACCGAGTTTATGCGGGAAACTGTAAAGAACACGTACCTGTTTTTTTTCAACACTCATGATTGCTTGTATGGCTTCAAAGATTCGATTTTCGGCTTGTTGACGGCAAGAGACCCAAACCCTTGCTATGAAACCGGGACGGGATGCAGGCTGGCCGGACTGGAAACCGGCGCGGCATTCAGAAATTCCCTGTGCCACAGCTCCAGCACCGCCAACGAGAAGACTTCCTTAGGATAATTGCCTGATTCCAAATTGTTCTTCAGCAGCCGCTCAACCGCTTCCTTCTTGAAATAACCTCGAGACAACGTTTCGCTGTCCAATAAGACATCCTGAACCCAATCCTTGAGCTCGCTCCTGATCCATGACTCGTACGGCACAGGAAACCCGGCCTTTTTCCGGTCAAGAATCGTCTTCGGAACGACCCGGCTCACGGATTTCTTGGCAATGTATTTGGTCTGAAAGCCGTGAACTTTGAAATCAGAAGGGAGCGAAGCGGCAAATTCCAGCACCTGGTGATCGAGAAGGGGAACGCGAAGCTCAACTGAATTTGCCATGGTCATCTTATCGGCCTTTACCAGCAGGTCGTCGGGCAGCCAGGTCTTGGTATCGACGTACAGCATCCGGCTCACTAGGTCTTGCCCTTCACTGTGCTGGAGCAATTGAGTTACCGGCAGAAGAGAATGTTGTTTGTCCACGGATTGAGCAAAGTCAGATGAATAGATTTCTTTGTAGTGGGCATTGAAGAAGCGAAATGGCGTGGACGTGCGGCTGTAATAATAGGAATCAAATGGCGTACTCAACATAGGGAGAAACTTGTCGAGCCTTGGTGATCCCACGACCTTATTCAGAAGCGCCAGGATTCCGGTCATGGCGCCATCCAGAGGACCAGCCATGCGCTTCAGTCGTTCAATCCACAGCATGCTCCGATAGTTGGGATATCCGGCGAACGCTTCGTCTCCGCCTTCACCAGACAGCAGCACCTTGACGTACTGTCTGGCCAATTTTGAAACGTAATAGAGCGCTATCGCCGGAGGCTCGCAAACAGGTTCCTCCATGTGCCAGATGTAGCGCGGCAGGAAATCGACAAATTCCTTGCTGCTGATGGTGATTTCGTGATGTTCGGAGCCGAATTGTTCCGCGGCCATGCGGGCGTACGGCCGCTCATCCGCGAAACCGGAATTCGAAAATCCCACTGTGTAACTGCTGATGGGCCGGTCTGTTTTTCCCCGGGCGAGGCTCAACATAGCGGTGGAATCGACGCCGCCACTTAACAAAAATCCCACGGGAACGTCGCTGATCATATGCAGTTGTACGGATTCTTCCAGAAGCTGCAAAAGCTGCGCTTCGGCATCATCGAAACTGATGGCGCCCTGCGAAAAACGCAGGTCCCAATACTGCTTGATCTGCTGCTTGCCGTTCTGATGCACCAGAATGGATCCAGGCGGAAGCTTAAACACGTTCTTGAGCAGCGTTTCTTCGCCTGGCACGTAATCGAAGGTGAGAAATCGATCGATGGTGGAGGGCAGGAGTTCCCGTTTGACTTCCGCGTCAGCCAAAATCGCTTTCATTTCTGAGCCAAAAACCAGGCTGTGACCGGTGACCGCATAATAAAGCGGCTTAATTCCTACGCGATCCCTGGCCAAGAGGAGTTTGCGGTTTTTGCCGTCCCAGATAGCGAATCCAAACATTCCTCGCAATTTCTCGACACATTTTTCGCCGAACTCCTCGTAAAGATGGACGATGGTTTCGGTATCGGATTTGGTGCGGAAAATATGGCCCTTGCTGATCAGATATTCGCGGAGCTCCTGGTAATTATAAATTTCGCCATTGAAGACGATCCAGACGGTGCCGTCTTCATTGGAAAGTGGCTGGTGCCCGCCGCTTAAATCGATAATGGACAGGCGCCGAAAGCCCAGGCCAATCTGGCCGGAGAGATGGTAGCCTTCGTCATCGGGTCCACGATGAGCGATGGCGTCGGCCATGGACTTCAGCAATTCTCCGGGGACACTGGCTCCAGGATCAAAGTTTAGTTTTCCGCAGATACCGCACACGGGGCCCTCACAGGTTTTGTAGCTAAGCCTGGTTCAAGATCTTGCGCTATCGAATCCACACGACCATCTCAAAACTGCATTCCACTTGGAACTGGCGCGTCGAATCGCAAGCTTTTTGGAATCGCTGATCCCCAGGGGCCGCAGCAATGTCAGCGTGACCAGCCTGCCGAGCGCCGCGCCCCCCATCATGGCGCGGTACATCGCGCCGTAAAAGGGGCCGTGCATCTTGGTACAGAATTTCTGAACGGCCTTCAGTTTCATGGTGGTGGACCAGTGATTGACTTTGGTCTGACTGCTGCTGGCGCCGCCATAATGAATTATTTCAGCTTGGCCGACGTAGTAGTTGTGTAATCCGAGGCGCGTCACCTTATAGCAAAGGTCCAGGTCTTCGGCATACATGAAGTACTCTTCGCTGAACATGCCTGACCGTTTGAAAACGTCGCTGCTCATCAGCATGCAGGCGCCGGAGATTACTTCTACGGAAGCAGGTTTTGCGTCGTTGGAAAAGAGCGGTGCGATGTTCCACAAATAGCAGCTCGGCCATTTTATCTGGAGATACTCGATATCCAGCAACTGGTTGAGGATGGTCGGAAACGTTTGAATGCAGCTCAACTGAATCGACGAGTCGCTGTTAAGCAGTTTGCACCCGACAATTCCGGCGTCGGGCAGCGACTTGAATTGATCAAGCATGATCCGGATGGAAGGGCCGGTCAGCTTAGTATCGGGGTTCAAGAACAACACAGATGTTCCGGTAGCATGGCGGAAACCCAGATTGTTGGCACCGGCGAAACCCAGATTGGTGGCGCTCTTGATGATCCGAACGTCCGGGAATTCCTGTTGCAGTTCTTCTATCCGGCCTTCCGGCGAAGCGTTATCGACAACGATGATTTCAAAGCTCAGGTCCGTCGTGTACTTGTAAATGCTGGGCACGCACTCGCGTAAGTAGTTCAGCGAGTTCCAGTTTACGAAAATGATCGACAGGTCCATGGCGAGATCAAGAATTGAGTTTCAGCGCGCTGGCGAAAAAGTCGGTCGTTATTCCCAGATGGTCTTCCTGCCGAGCAGGCGTGCGATTTGCTGCTGGCGAAGATAGCGAATGGTTTTTGGCTCATTCACCTGCGGAATGCGGCGCAGATAGCCGGTTAAGAAGCCGTAAAGCAACGCCGCGGAACCGATGACGTACGGCCGCTGCACCAGTCGGTACGCGCACTTGCTCAACATAAAGAGCGGGTGATATCCGCAGATGTAGTTTGCTCGGCCATTCTTGACCAGGTTTCCCCAGACGCCATCGGCCGCGCCGGTATAGCGATGATGGAGAAGATGCAAATCAGGGAAACTTCGAGTGGTCCAACCCAGCATACTGGCTTTGACTTCATCCATGGTATCCCAGCCGGGAGCAGGCCAGAATCCACCGATGGCATTCCAGCACGCACGCTTGTAAATCTTCGTCGCGCCGCGCACGTGGAACGCGGGATTCTGCTCAAAAGATTTTTGCCCATTCTCGATGTAGCAAATCACTCCGCCGCCTACACCCAGGGACGGCTCGTCTTCGAAATTGTCGAAACACTTTTCGAAATAGTCAGGTTCGAAGGACAGATCGGCGTCGAGTTTGACGATGAAGTCGAAATCTCTGATGGTGAGCAACGCATAGCCGTCGTTGAAAGCGTCAACAACGCCACCGCCGGATTTGCGGAAACCGCGATTGGCGCGGTGGCAGGCTCGTATCCACGGATACCTGGCGGCGTATTCATCGATGATCTGGCCGGTTCTATCCTTGGAGCCGTCATTGACGATGATCCATTCCGCCGGCCGTATAGTTTGCGCCGCGACGCTTTCGATGGTGCTGGCAAGGTTATCTTCTTCGTCTCGCGCCGGAGTGATGATGACGTACTTGATGTTTGGAGAGGCCATTAGTAGGTACGTCGCTGAATGCTGGGTTTAGAAACCTGAGAAGTAATGAATCACCGTTGAGAATGATTCGAACACATCACTGCCGCAAACTGTTTCTGGCGGTGCCGGGCATCCGGGAAGGCTCCAGGGCCAGCTTGGCGCCTGGGCGTCGAATTATTTCCGGCTCAGCGGGTTCTTTGGCTTTCGCTTCTGCCAGAATCGGCGACGTGGCCGCCGCTACAATCGACAAAAAGGCGCACCACATTATTTTGGTGTTGTCGAAATAACTGATTCCGAAATAGCTGACGACGTGGGTGAAGAGCGTAATGCCCAGAAACCACATGAACCATTCCTGCTGGGGATCGCCCTCTACCAGTTTTCTGCATTTGCCGATTCTGCTAAAGCTGAGCGAAATTACCAAAACGAAGCAGACAAAGGTAAACAAGCCGCCACTTTCCGCTTCGGCAACAAATTGATTGCTCAAATCCCACATGTCCCAGCCCCAGGTGCCAGCGGCATTCGTGCCGACCAGCCACCAATCGGTAAAATGCCGAATACATTGATCGATGAGCATGGCCCGGTGATATCCGGAATTACCGGCGATCAGGTCGACACGCGAAATGAGCATCCACACCGGAGCTTTCATCACCAGGTGCAGCGATATCAGACCTGCAACGATACCCCAGCGGAATAGTCGCATTTTTCTTCGGAGCGGCCAGAACGCCAACCCAACAAATGCGGCAAGATAGGAGAATAGCGGCGTGCTGGATGCGCAGGTGATCATCATTGATGTCGACCCGATGAAACCCAGCGCCGCGGAGACTTTGGCCTTTCCGCTGTGCCATAGCCACCAGAACAATGGCACCAGTGTGACTCCGAAAACTCCAGCCAGGATCGGATGAGCTAGCGCTCCTCGCGCCCGGATGGAGCCTTCACGCATCTCGGGTACGACCGAGAAACTGCCCAAATACCCAAAAATATTCTGATTGCGAAGTTTTTCGTTCAACATCGTTATGCCAAAAACCATGGTAATAAACGCAAAGATTTTGACCACCCGGGTAATGTCGTCTTCATTTTGAATGAGCATTCGAAGAAGGATATATCCGCCGATCAAGTCCCATAGAAATCCGCCTTGGTTGATGATGGCGCCCGAGTCGCCGTGAAAAAGAATAACGAACGCCACTGATCGAAATGTAGCCCACAGCAGAAAAGCGGTATCAACCGGGTTGAATCCGCCGGCGAGCCTGCTCGGCTGAGAGTTCGGTTTGATAAAAATCGTTCGCAGCAATCCGATGAGGATGAGGACCCTGGGGACAAACAGGTGCACGCCAGCCACGTAAATCTGCTGGTTCCAGGGCACAAAGAACGTGACCAGCAAAAACGGAAAAACTATGAATTTGCGCGGCAGGACCACAATCAGGATACCCGCCAGGATCGCCGCTGCTAAAACCAACGGATGGATCGCGGACGTGGCCATGCCTCCGCCGAATGCCGGAATCTCAGGAGTCATTTAGTTATGGATAAGAATAAGCAAATTCGCACCGTTGGTTCGTGCACAAGAAAAACTATCGTTCTCAATGCTAACTGGAGCTCTCCGGAATGCGCGGGGCCTGGAAGACTGCGTGAATGCTTTCGCCCGGGCCGAAAGCAGGCGTCAAGTGATAGAAAGCAAGGAAAACGGTCCAGCGCAAAAGTTTGCGGGTTACCTTCCATGGAATGCCTGGCATTTTTGCGGTCGCCAGCGGCGCTCTGGGAAATCCAATTCTATCAAGCGCGGTGTCCCCCATGTAGTGCAGGCTGTTCTCCATTGCGGAGTTTCGATGGGTCTCCAATGAAGCAACGGTCAGGCCGACTGACTCGGCTAGATGGCGCAACGATCTGGGGGAAAAATGGGAGAGATGGCGTGGCAATTCCAGACCGTACCAATACGACTTGAATATGCGCGCTTCTCCGCATTCGATGTTCGGCACCAAGGTGTAAAAAATTCCGCCCGGTTTGAGCCATTGGCGCACCTTTTCCATGACTTTCCGCGGCTCATAAACATGTTCGAGTACGTCGAAGCAGGTGATCACGTCAAAACTGCTCGGCGCAAATGGGGCATCGAGAATGTCGCCCACAAACACTTCGGCGCCGCTTCTCGCGCCAGCTTGTTTTGCCGCGCCTTCGGACATTTCAATTCCCGATAACGTCCACGACGCGCCCTTCAGAGTCTCCAGAAATGCTCCAGAGCTACAACCGAGATCGAGGAGCGCTCCGCCCGTCTTGTAATTGCTGATCGCCTGACGTCGGTCATTCCAACGCTCGGGGCTGTCACCGGCACGGCCGATGAACCGGTCGTACTCAGGACCATAATGTAAATACATCTGCGCCGGCTCGGGCGGCCGTTCCAACCGCACTGTCAGGCAGGATGAGCAGCGCTCCAGCTGGTAGATCTCTTTGCGGCCATGAAATCTGTCCGGCCCCTGGAGCCAATGCTCCGAGTCGGCATGACCACATACCGCACACAATGTCGGAACGGCTGGATGTGAACTCAACACTTCTCCGTTTTATGCAAGATTTTCACAGTCACTCTGTTGAAAAATTACCCTTCCCAAGCGGCGCTAAGGCGGGCCGAATTCTTTATTCGCACTCGTCACTGTGGTGGCTTCGCGCCAGAATTGTTGGCTAAGTTTCAACGCTTACAAACGATCGGCACAGGTGCGCGCAACATCCATTCGCGGCGTAACCAAATATTTAGCAAAGTTCATACCGTCAAACTTTCCCGATTAAAGAACATGATCGTCCCAATCAGGCTATAAGCCAGGGCACAACCCAGTAGCCCGATAATGACGTTCGGCAAGGGCTGGGCCAATGCCGGAAAATACTGAGCGCCAAGACAAACCGCGAAGACCGTCAGCGAGACCGCCGATCCTGTCACAAAACCCTTGAGATATCTGGGTGTGTCAATTTCCGTCAATCGCCGCAAGCGTACGACCTGAAACAGGTAACCGACCACAACGGAAATAAGGCAAGCCAATTGGCCGCCAGCGAGTCCGAAAGACTTCGAAAGTGGGTAAATGAGAACGATCATCATCAGCGCCATGATCAACACGCAGCTCCGATGTAATTGCGGCAATCCCTTGGAATAGAACACCAGCGTAATCTGGGCATTCACTATATTGATCAACGCCACCGCCGAAGCCAATGTCAGCGCGGCGGCGCCCGCACCGTAGCGGGCTCCGTAGACCAGGGTGAGCAAGGAGTGCCCGCAAAAATACACAAAAACCAGAAGAGGCGCTCCGGCCAGGATAAGCACGGTGGTCACCTGTGAAAGAATGCGATTAATCCGGTCTTTGTTTTCCTGAATCTGCGAATAGGTCGGCAGCAGAGTTTGTCCCAACAGATTTGTAAGGAAATTAGTGGGAGTCTGAACCAGGTAAATAGCCATGATGTACAAACCGAGATTGGCGGCCGGGTAGAGTTTGGCCAGTACAAAAACATCCGTTCGGGCGAAAATCAGATTCAAGAATGAAAGTCCGAACAGGCCCCGGGAGAAACGCAACAAATCGCGCAAGGCTTCTCTGTCCCAGCTTAGGGAGGGAACATAGGGGCAAAGAATAAAGGAAAACAGGCATCGGCAGCCGCTCTCAAAAACAAATCCAAGCACCAAAGCCCAGACATCGCGAAGAAAAAAGCTCAATACCACGGTTATAATGACTCCGCATATTCCTCCGCCGTGATTGATGGCAGCCCACTTGCCGAACTTCATCTCCTTCATCGCCACGTACGCCCGAGAACTCAACGCGCCATCAAAAATCACGCCGATAGCGGATACCCGCAACAGGGGACCCAACTCGGGGCTGCCATAGAATTTTCCGACCCACGGGGCCACTAATACAATTACTGCGCAGATGGAAACTGCCCTGCCGAGCGCGAGCCACCACGCGGCGCTGGCGTAATGACCTTCGGTGCCGCGAGGATTTTGGATGATCGCTTCTTTGACTCCGATATCGGTTAAGGTATGGATGACTGAACTGGCGGAACTTATGATGGCCATTGTTCCGAAAGCTTCTGGCGCCAGCAGTCGCGCCAAAATCATGTTTCTTCCAAACCGGAAGGATTGCTCGGTGAGGCTTCCCGCGGCTAGCCACGCCGAACCGCGAAAAAACCTGGCCTTCAGGCTGTCGCTCGAGAACGCAGCGCTCGCAAAACCCTTAACTCTTTCGTGGAGTTGTAAGACTACCGGCATACCTGACCGTGTCCTTGCTCCGCTGGAACTGTCTCAATGGCCGGCGCCTTATCCAAACTCTTCAGGAGTTTTAGGCCATCGTCCACTCTAACTGTTTCCACTACCTTCCGACGGATATACCGAAGATAGATTTCTCTAAGTCTTTTTCGGTACATGGGCATGTCGGAGTTTGTAACTCTTATGCAGGTTGTTTGTATGGGCAGGTACGCTTTCCAAATTCTCTTGAAAACTCGATAGGACTCGTAGAACTCTTTGGGAAGAACCAGGTTCATTTGCGAGTTGTGCACGCAAAATGCCGGGATGGCATAGTTCGTGCGTCCGGCTTTTGTCGCCGCCATGCATATTTCGGCGCCATAAAAGTGGAAATGCGGCAAACGCTCATCAAACTTGAGCTGCGTCGATTTTCTAATGATCAATACGATTTCATCCAGTGTTTGGACCGCAGCGGGCCGATCAAAGGATGCACCCAGCATGAGGCCGGAAGAAAAAACATGGCCTCGGCCTCGGTCGTCGAGGGTTTCGCCATAACATCCGAGCACTCCCCAATGGGGATCGGATTGATCCAGAATCTCGATCGCTCGTTCCAGGTACTGGACCCAATTTCTCGGAAAGACCATGTCTTGGTGCGCAAACACGATCAGATCATTCGTGCTGCGCTCGATGGCATCGTTATAGGCGTTGGCAGCGGAACCAAATCCTTCCTGAACGATAATCTGGTACGGGTGATTCTCGCTGAAGCACGGAGAAGCAAGAAAGTTTCTCTCAAATATCTTACGGTTGTTCACCGTGGACACAAATGTTATTGAGTTGGCGGCGAGCATAGGACTGTGATTCACGGATTAAACGCTAATTGTTGTGCCACGGCAGCTGAAGTGGCCGGGCCGGCCGGACATTTCCTCGAACAGGCTATGCCACGAACGTCGTGAGCCAGCTATCGCGATCGACGGATGTCCCTGGGGGTCAACGCGTGAGATCTAATTCACCACTGCTTTTAAGCCATCAGGAGGCACCGGCAGGTTACTAACCACGCCGGACGAGTAAGCGCCTACGTCCCAGGCCCCTGTCGACGGCCGAGGGTTACCAGCCTTGTCGAGGTTCAGCCCAGAGATGCCAGCACTAGTCAAATTTGTTCCACTGCCAATCACCAGGGAGCCCGTTTGCGGAATACCCGTATTTGATAGCGACAACGTTCCTGACGTTCCGCCGACGGAATTCGCATCGCAGTTGCAGACCGACCGCCAGGCCGAAAGGCTATTGACATTGCCGTTGGTGTGGCCGGTCCAGTTAAATACCTCGTTCCCCTGGCCGGTGAGATTGCCATAGGCATTATTATTCATCGCAGTGATGGAGACAGCGTTGTCGAAGCTATACGCTTGAGCGCATCCCTGCACAGCGTTGTTCACGAACGTTATCGCCTCTGTACCGGCTGCACCCCTGGCGTTGAAACATTTGCCGCCTGATTGTTGAGGTCCGGTTTGCATGATCACATTGTTGTATATCTTGTGTCCGGTGCCCGCATTGACCGAAAGCTGGCCGTTGCCGATATCCAGCGATCCAACAAAGACATTGTTAAATATATAAGCTGTGCCGGTCTTATCAGTCCAGGGCGTTGCGCCACTGCCCGTCCCGCCTTCCAAAAACACCCAGGCGGTCACACAGCATTGGCCTTGATTGCCGTCGAAGAGGTTATTGTAGATATATATATTCTGAATCTTGCCGGTATTAAGCGAACTAAAGCAGTGGATCCCATCGTGATGGTTGGCGTCCAGCACGCCGGTGTCAAAAATAGCCATGTCGTGAAAATGGTTGTCGTGGATGTAGAGGTGTCCTACCGTCACGCTAGGCCCCGCGCCGCAAGCTATGCCGTGGTCCATGTGATAAATATCGTTGTTATAGATTTGAATGTTATCGTCGCCTACCGACGCGTTCTCGAGCATGGCCCAGGTGACATCGTGCATGGTCAGGTCGTGGGCTTTGAAATTTGGTCCTCCGAACTGGATGGCGTTCTGACTGGTATCGCCAGAACCGTCACAATTGGAATTGCCCTCGCACTGTTGGTGAACGTAGACGTTGGCGAGGGTTCCGTTGCGGATCTCGCAGCTATTACAATGCAACGCCTGGATCAAAACGCTCAATTTCTGGGATGTGCACGGCCCACCGGGACACGTGAATCCAGGAGTTCCATTCAGAGTGTCCTGAATCGTAGCTCCACCAAGGTCAATGGTCACGAATGAGCGGTTTGAAATCTGGATTGCCGCGCTGGCCGAGAAGTAGGGTGCTTGCCAAACATCACCGCCCTGAAACTGCAGCGTGATAGGGTGACCGCTAGTTCCGTCACACTGAAAAGAAAACATCGTGCCATTGGCGGGGAAATTGGCTGTTCCTGTACCGCTGTTGTCTGCGTTAATGTGAACAACTGTATCCGGCCCGATCTGGTTAAAGCCGCTGCCGCAATTGCTTGAGCTGGATAAGGCGCCGATGGGAAAGGAATTCGCCAGGCTGGTGCCATTCTGGCCGCCTGCTCCGTTTTGAGTGACGTACACATCCGATGCTGCAGCCCATCCGCCCGAAACGCACAAGAAGATTCCTATCGTTGCAAGTAAGCAGGGGCGCAAGTAGGAAATAACCCGCCACTGGCCGCCAGGTTGCCCTTTGGCTGGAGTTTCTCTTTCTGCAATCGCACATGCAGATTGATCGGAAATAGTCATTCTTTTTGAATCACAAGTCGAATTTTTCACAAGTCCCTCTTCTGCGTGGAAGCGCATCCCCATAGTCAGGCTAGCAGTGGCCCGTAGGGTCCACAACTGAACTCCGGGTCAATTAAGGGTCAGGGAGGGTGACCTGTACTCTAGACACTAGTAGCTTAGCTAATTCGCCCGTAGAGCATTGGCTTCGATCCCGACGGTTTCGTAAGCCCCAACAGCGGTTTACTTCCAGCTTTCCGACCCGGCCATGCTGGCCCGTTGCATCAGAGACATATTGTGATGCGCGTACTTGTAGAGCCATTGCGGCCAGTGCAGCCAGTCGTATCCGCCTTCGAGCTTGGCACGCAGCAAGCTAGCGTCGTCCCAACTGTTGACCGGAAGGCGAGGCAGATAAAAGTGATTATCACTCTTGGACGCACGCCCAATGATGGTGGAGACACCGTTCTCGAATCCCTGGTTCTCCAGAATGCCCACCAGGAATTGCGTGAAGTTTTTGTTTTCTTCTGGGAACGCGAACGGGTAAGAGAAGGACTCTACTGGCGCGCCAATTTTTTGTTCAATCGTTTCTTTGGAGCATCCCACCTCATACTCGATCTGATCCGGTCCCAGAGAACGTAAATCCGGATGCGTTACGGTATGGGAGCCGAAGCGGATCCCTGCGGCATGCAATTCCTTAACTTCCGCCCAGGTCAGATAGTCGACCCCCTCGATGCGCACCGAGGAATCCTTGATACGGTCGGTGGCCAGAAAGATCGTCGCGGTGAAATTGCATTGACGCATGGCGTCGAAAGCATCGGTGTAAAAATCGCGGTAGCCGTCATCGAAAGTGATCACCACGGTTTTCGACAGGTCTTGCCCCGTTTCCATGGCCGTCCACATCTGCGTCAGATCCAGCGTGCGATAGCCATTGGAGCGCATCCAGCGCATCTGCCTGGCGAAAACCTGCGGCGAAGTGTTGATCTGGTAGTAGGGATGAGACTTTCCGAAAAGATTATCGGAAATGCTGTGGTACATGAGGATCGGCACTCGTGCCGACGACACCGCCCCGATGACCCGCGCAAGCGGGTGCGACAGATAGATAGAAGCTAAGCGATCGATTCTAGGCATGAATAATTCGGTGGAAGACATCGGGTCACGTGTTTTGCGCACGTGGATTGCGGCAACAGTTCAACGACGGGCTAAATCCAGCGCGTTATCGAGTGGCGCCGACTTTAGAGTTTACAAATTCCATGACGCTGCTGGCCACGGAAGCAAGCTGATCTTTCTTGAGTTGCGGAAACATCGGCAAGGAGACAATCTCCGCAGCAACGCGCTCGGTAACCGGGAAGTCGCCCTTTTTGTAATTCAGGTGCTGGTAAGCCTTTTGCAGATGCAGCGGAATCGGGTAATGAATGCCGGTTCCGATTCCTGCCTCGGCAAGGTGGGCCTGCAACGCTTCGCGATCGGAAACGCGCACAACATACAAGTGATAGACGCCCTTTGTCCACGCAGCTTCGCGCGGAAGAACCATGGAGTCTTTTGCCTCGGCAAATAATTCGTGATAGCGATGCGCAAGTTCGCGGCGGGATTTGTTCCAGCCCGCTAAATGGGGCAATTTAACGGACAGCCATCCTGCCTGAATCGAATCCAGGCGGCCGTTATAGCCTTCGATATCGTGGTAATACTTTTTGGCTTGGCCGTGGTCGCGGATCATCTTCATGCGCTTGGCCATGGCTTCGTCGTTCGTGGTAGTGGCGCCAGCTTCTCCGCAGGCTCCCAGGTTTTTGCCCGGATAAAAGCTGAAGGCGGAAGCCAGGCCCATGGAGCCGGCCTTTTTCCAGACATTATCTTTCTTCGAAAAATATTCCGCGCCATGCGCCTGGCAGGCATCCTCGATGACCACTACGTTGTACTTAGCGGCCAGCGCCATGATGGGATCCATGTCCGCGGTTTGCCCGTAGAGATGCACGGGAACGATGGCCGCGACACGCTTGCCGGTTTTGCGGTCCGTGAGTTTTTTGGTCTTGCTGTCGAAATCGCAGCGGGTTTC